>JAAEPH010000299.1 GCA_024232855.1 Gammaproteobacteria bacterium | reverse complement strand
GTGCTGAATATCAGGTATTTCTTTCGTTATTTTAGGCGATCGCGTAGTCACTCTACGGGTGAGCTTAAAATAATGAAAAAATGCATGAGATTCAGTGCAGTAGACGACCGCAGTAGATTCAACTGAGGATTTTAGGTTCAATGCGAATCCCCGTTAATCAGGGTACCCACCCCGCTATCCGTCAACAATTCCAGTAAAACCGAATGCTTGATGCGCCCGTCGATTATCTGGCTGGTGCGAACGCCGCCAATGACCGCATCGAGCGCACATCGAACCTTCGGCAGCATACCGCCATGGATCACGCCCGACGCGATCAAACCCTCGGTTTCGGTAGCGCTGAGACCGGTCAGTAATTTGCCATCGGGATCGAGAACACCCGGAGTATTGGTTAACAGCAACAGTTTTTCCGCGCCCAGCACCCGCGCCAGTTCGCCCGCCACCAGGTCAGCGTTGATGTTGTAGGATGCGCCGTCGGCGCCAACGCCAATCGGCGCGATCACCGGGATGAAATCATCGTTGTCGAGCATCGTCACCACGCGCGCATCGATCGACTCGACCTCGCCGACCTGGCCAAGATCGTTACCTTCCACATCGCCGCCGGCAAGTTTCATCTTGCGCGCACTGATCAAGCCGCCGTCCTTGCCGGTAAGCCCAACCGCGCGTCCGCCATGGCGATTGATCAGCGATACAATCTGTTTATTGACCTGGCCGCCGAGCACCATTTCGACCACGTCCATGGTCTCGTTGTCGGTGACCCGCATGCCCTCGATAAAGCGACTTTTCTTGCCGATCTGCTCGAGCAGTTTGCCGATTTGAGGCCCCCCGCCGTGGACGATGACGGGATTCACGCCGACCTGTTTCAGCAAAACGATATCCTGCGCGAAACTGCTCTTCAACGCCTCGTCAACCATGGCGTTGCCACCGAACTTGATGACCACGGTTTTCTGGTCGAGGGCCTGGATATAGGGCAATGCCTCGATCAGGATCTCGGCGACGCTACTCTTGTTTACGCTCATGTCGTGCTGGGGTTATCGGAAAGCGCGCCAGTATAACGCTCGCCAATCAAATCGATAAGCTGTTTTGCGACCTCGGGCTTGCTCGCCTGCGCAATGCTGTGCCCTCCCCCGGGCCAGAAAACCTCGAGCCGGTTAAAATCGGTCTCGAAGCCGCCACTGCCGTCCGCCACCAGGTTGGCCGCGATAATGTCGAGGTTTTTTTGTTGCAGCTTGGCGAGCGCGTATTTTTCCAGGTCGCGGGTTTCGGCGGCGAAACCAACGCAGAACGGGCGTTTATCGAGGGCGCTGACCGCCGCCAGAATGTCCGTGGTGGGCAGCAGTTGCAAGCTCATCGCCTGCGTCGACTTCTTTAACTTATGATCGGCTTCGCCGTCTACGCGATAATCAGAAACCGCGGCGCAGCCGATAAAAATATCGCTATTCGCAACCGCCCGCATGACGGCATCGTGCATCTGCCCGGCGGACACGACCCGCAGCAGTTTCACGCCCGATGGCGCGGACAACGATACCGGGCCGCTCACCAGGGTGACATTGGCGCCAGCGCGCAAGGCCGCTCCGGCGAGCGCGTATCCCATCTTGCCGGAACTGCGGTTACTGATGTAGCGCACCGGGTCGATCGCTTCCCGAGTCGGCCCGGCGGTGAGCAGAACTTCTACCCCTTGCAGTTTACCCGGCTGCAATTGCGTCTCGATGTTCGCCAGCAATTGAGCCGGTTCGAGCATGCGCCCGGGGCCCACTTCACCGCAGGCCTGTTCACCCGCATCGGGGCCCCATACCAGCACGCCACGAGCCTGCAATTGCTCGAGATTGGCGGTGGTCGCTGCGTTGGCGAACATCTGCTGGTTCATCGCCGGCGCCACCGCCACCGGCTGGCGGCTCGCAAGACACAGGGTCAACAGCAGGTTATCGGCGTAACCGGCCACCATCTTGCCGAGAAAATCGGCCGAGGCCGGCGCAACCAGCATCAGGTCACACCAGCGCGCGAGTTCGATATGATCCATCGCCGAATCGGCTTGCGCATCGAACAGGTCGACATAAACGCGATGACCGCTCAACGCCTGGTAGGTCAGGGGTTGTACGAATTCCCGCGCCGCCGGTGTCATCACCACGCGCACCTCGGCGCCGGCCTTGACCAGCTGGCGCACCAGTTCCGCCGACTTGTATGCGGCGATACCGCCGGTGACACCGAGCAGGATTTTCTTCTTGATGATTGGTTGCATTTGATCTATTTTAACGCTTGAGGACAACAGGTAAAGGACTACCCATGGCGATTTCTCATTGGCCGAGTGCCGAAAGACCCCGCGAAAAACTCATCACCCGTGGCGCGGCCGCGCTGTCGGATGCCGAACTACTGGCGATATTTCTACATACCGGTGTAGCCGGTTGCTCCGCGCTCGACCTCGGCCGGCAGCTGTTGCAGGACTTCGGTTCACTGCGCGGGATACTGGATGCCGACGCCGGCAGTTTCTGCCGCGGCAAGGGTCTCGGCATGGCCAAGTTTGCACTCCTGCAGGCGTCGCTCGAAATTGCGCGCCGCCACTTCGGCGAAAACCTCGAACGCCGCGATTGCCTGACCAGCCCGGCGCAAACCCGGCAATACCTGCAGGCGCGCCTGCGCGATCACGAGCATGAAGTTTTTGCCTGCCTGATGTTGGACAACCGCAACCGGGTTATCGCCTTTCGTGAACTGTTTCGCGGCACCATCGATGGCGCCAGCGTCTACCCGCGTGAAGTGGTCAAGCAAGCGCTCGCGGACAATGCCGCCGCAGTCATCCTCGCGCATAACCACCCCTCTGGTGTGTGCGAACCCAGCCAGGCGGACATTCGCATCACCGAGCGGTTGCGCAAGGCGCTGGCGCTGGTCGACATCCGCGTGCTCGACCACGTTATCGTCGGCGACGGCATCACCTGCCTTTCCGAACGAGGTCTGGTTTGACTGAGGTATCGAGCCAGCGGCTGACCTGCTCCGCCTCGAGCGGGCGGCTGATGTAGTAACCCTGCACGTGGTCGCAGCTCATTTCCGTCAGCATCTCGTACACCGCCAGCGTTTCCACGCCCTCGGCAACAACTTTCAGGTCGAGGGTATGGGCCAGTTCGATGGTCGCGCGCACGATCAGCTGATCGTCCGGGTCGGTGACGATATCGCGCACGAAGGACTGGTCGATCTTGATCTTTTCCACCGGCAGCTCTTTCAGGTAAGTCAGTGATGCCTGCCCGGTGCCAAAGTCGTCTATCGACAACGACAGGCCCATGACGCCGAGACGGGCGAGCACTTCGATCACCTCTTCCGGGTCCTGCATGATCTGCCCTTCGGTGATCTCGATGACGATTTGTGAAGGCCTGACCTGGTAGTGGTTTAAATAGGTTTCGATGCGTTCGGGCAGGCGCCGGTCGTGCAGATCGATCATCGACAGGTTGATGCCGACCGCAACATCCTGCATATCGGCTTGACTGACGAAGCGGCAGGCGGAGTCGATAATCCAGTTGGTCAGCGATTTGATCAGGTGGTTCTGCTCGGCCAGGCGGATGGTCTGTTCGATGGAAATGTCATGCATGTCGGGGTCCTTCCAGCGTAGCAGGGCTTCCAGGTACTGCGTCTGGTAGCTTTGCAGATCGACCACCGGTTGATAAACCAGTTTCAGTTCGTCGCGTTCGATGGCGCGGCGTAACGACTGGATCATGGTGAATCCCGTGATGTCGGTATCGTCTTCCGCATCCTGGAAAAACTGGATCGGCCATTCGCTGTGCTCGGCCTCGACCAGCGCGGTGCTGGCGTTGTGATAAAGCCCGTCGGCGTCTACCGCATGATCGGGATAAATGGCAATTCCGATATAGGCATCCAGGTCAACCTCACGCCCATACACCCGGTAACGCCGGATCAACGACAGGTAGATTTTTTCGACCAGGTTGTTCAACTGCTCGATCTGTTGCACCTCCAGCAACAGCGCGAACAGGTTGCGTTCGAAGCGCGACACGTGATCGCTCTCGCGCAGGCTTTCGCGCAGACCCTCGGCAATCTGCCGCAACAGCGCATCGACGATATACTGGCCGCGTTCCTGCACCAGTTCGTCAAGCCTCTGGATATCGATCATGATCAGCGCATACTTGCGACCGCTGCGCTTGCCTTCGCGTATCGCCTGCACCAGGCGGTCTTCGAAAATGACCCGGTTATTGAGACCGGTGACCGGATCGAGCCGGGCCGTTTTCTGCATCAGGTTGAAATACTCGACCATCTCTGTCAGCCCGGTTTTAACTTTCTCCCGTGACCCCGACTCATCCTCCAGGTGACCAAGCGCGGCAAAGCGCATTTTGCCGGCCAGACTCTGCAACGGTTTCACCAGGAATACATGTAACAGCACCAGCAACGTAATCACGGCCAGCGCCAGCAGCACCAGCACCACGACTGCCTGATGTTCGAACAGGGCCCACAGCGACAACGGCTCACGCTTCAGGTGTAGCACGCCCGACACCGCACCCGCATGCCCGATCGGGATGCTGATCTGCGCCTTGCCGTATTCGCTGGCGCCAAATTCGTAGTACTGAAAGCTCTCCGCGGAATCGGCGGCACGCTGCATTCTACGGCCCGTGAGACTGGAAAACTCGTTGAGAAAATCGAAATATTCCATACTCACCAACAACACCACGGCATCGCCATCGGCGACCACCGGCCCGGCAATTTCGAGCAGCGCCTTGTCGTCGATGCGACAGCTGGAAATACTCGGCACCAGAAAATTATCAAATCGGTAACGCAGCATTTGATCGGGCTGCAAACAGCCCGGCTTGTTCGATTTCGAAACGGGCAGGCCGCGTTCATCAAACTGAACCAGGTTCACCGCCCAGATGTTGGGATTTCGCTGATAGTAACCCCACAGGAAAGACTGGAAATTCTGGTTGTCGTCCGGTGATTTTACCAGCATGTTGAGCAGGTAGTACTGTGATTGCAGCCAAAGTTGCTGGTTCTGCTGCAGCTGTTGAACCTGCACGCGCAGGTTGTGCTGCTGTGTCGTGCCGGCCTGCTGGTTCTGCCGTTCCGCCGACATCAGCAAGGACACGATCCACAGCAGGAACATTACCAGCGCAAAACCACCGATCAGTAACGCGTTGAATGAGGATATCCTGAGTTTCATGAGCGGCAAACCGGGTTACTCGATATTCTGCACCTGTTCGCGCATTTGCTCAATCAGTACCTTGAGATCCACCGTCTGCTGGGTGGTCGCGCCATCCTGCGACTTTGACCCCAGCGTATTGGCTTCGCGGTTGAGTTCCTGCATCAGGAAGTCGAGCCGCCGGCCAACTGCCTCGTCACGATCGAGAACATTCAATACTTCAGCGATATGCGTATCGAGCCGATCGAGTTCTTCCTCGACGTCGAGCTTTTGCGCGAGCATGACCAATTCCTGCTCGAGCCGGTTTTCGTTTGCGGATTCGCGCCATTGTTGCAGTTTTTCATCCAGGCTCGATTCCCACTTTTCGCGCAAAGCGGCCATCAGTTCGGGGCGGTGCTTGCGCACCTCGGCGACGATATCGCTAACCTGACCGCAGCGGCTGCGAATCATTTCCTTGAGCGAGCCGCCCTCGGCCTCCCGGCTTTGCTGCAATTCCTGCAACGCGGCGCCGAGGCAGGACATCGCGAGCCTATGCAAGCTCGTGAAATCGCGCTCGGATTCACTGATGACGCCGGGCCAGCCGAGAATATCGGAAACCGAAAGCTTGCTTCCCTCGTGCACGATGTTTAAAACCTGCTGCTCGACTTCACGCAGGCTACGCAATATATCCGCGTTCAGACCGATCTTGCTTTGCTGTTGCTGATCGACCTTGTAACGCAACGACAGGTCTACCTTGCCGCGCGCCAGGTACCGCCCCAGGAGCTTGCGAATCTCGGGTTCGAGTTGCCTGAATTCGTCGGGTAATTTGATGCCGGGTTCGAGGTAGCGGTGGTTGACCGAACGTAGCTCCCAGGTAATCGAGCCGGCGTCGTTGCTTTCCTGTACCCGCGCAAAGGCGGTCATGCTTCGTATCACAATCCTGTTTCCCGCTAGCTGAGCAGTTGGAAGTTAATAATACATGATAGCTCATTTTGCCGTTTCTCTATATAACCCATCAGGTCCAAATGTTGCGGACGACTCCCGGTTCGATGAGTATAATTGCCGCTCTTTTCAAGGAGACCCGATTATGCGACCCAGTGCCCGTTCCGCGGACGAGTTAAGACCGATCAACATTACCCGTGACTACATCAAACATGCCGACGGATCGGTGTTGATCGAATGCGGGGATACGCGCGTCATCTGCACGGCCTCGGTCGACAACTCGGTGCCGGGATTTCTGCGCGGCAAGGGGCGCGGCTGGGTCACCGCCGAATACGGCATGCTGCCGCGCTCGACCGGCAGTCGCATGCGCCGCGAAGCAAACGTCGGCAAGCAGGGCGGGCGCACCCTCGAAATCCAGCGCCTGATCGGGCGCGCGCTGCGCGCCAGCATCGATACCGGAAAACTCGGCGAGCGCACCGTCACCATCGATTGCGACGTGATCCAGGCCGACGGCGGTACGCGCACCGCATCGATTTCCGGCGCCTGGGTCGCGCTCTCTGACGCCATCGAGGGCCTGATGCGCAAGGGTGATCTCAAGCAAAGTCCGATCGAGTGCCAGGTCGCCGCGATCTCGGTCGGCATTTACCAGGGCGAAGCGGTACTCGACCTGGACTATGCCGAGGACTCGGCCGCCGACACCGATATGAATGTCGTCATGAACAACGCGGGTGGATTCATCGAGGTCCAGGGCACCGCCGAAGCGGCGGCGTTCTCGGAGCAGGAATTGAGCAGCATGCTCGCACTGGCGCGCGACGGCATCAACCGTATTTTCGAAATCCAGACCACTGCATGAAGCGATTGGTGCTGGCATCGGGCAATCCCGGCAAGCTGCGCGAGTTATCTGTGATACTCGCCGATCTCGGTTATGAACTGCATGCGCAGTCCGAGTTTGGCGTGCCGGAAGTCGCGGAAACCGGAACCACCTTCGTCGAGAATGCCATCATCAAGGCGCGTCACGCCGCCGAACTGACCGGCTTGCCGGCGCTGGCCGATGACTCCGGTATCGAGGTCGACGCGCTCCACGGCGCGCCCGGGGTATACAGCGCCCGCTTTTCCGGCGCCGACGCCGACGATGCCGCGAACAACGCACTGCTGGTGGAAAAATTGCGACAACTGCCGGCCGCCGAACGCGGTGCGCGCTACCGCACGGTTATCGTGTTGATGCGTCACGCCACGGATCCCTCACCATTGATCTGCGAGGGAAGCTGGCAGGGAATCATCCAGCTGGAGCCCGCCGGCGAAGGTGGTTTTGGCTACGATCCCCATTTTTTCCTACCCGACATGGGATGCACCAGCGCCCAACTCAGTGGCGCCGACAAAAACCGGCTGAGCCACCGAGGCAAAGCGCTCGCGGTGTTGAAACACAGGCTCCAGCGGCAGAGTGTTTAGCAGCAATCCCCCGCTCGGGCTTTACATTCACATTCCATGGTGTGAAAAGAAGTGCCCCTATTGCGATTTTAATTCGTACCCGGCGGACGCGATCCCGGAACAGGCCTATGTCGACGCGCTGCTCGACGACCTCACGCAGGACCTGCCGCTGATCTGGGGGCGCCGCATCGAATCGATTTTCATCGGTGGCGGCACGCCTTCGCTATTTTCGGCCGAGTCCATCGATCGTCTTTTCTCGGGCCTGCGTTCGCTGGTCAACTTCGCGCCGGCGATCGAAATCACCATGGAGTCCAACCCCGGCAGCGCCGACGCCGCCAATTACCGTGGCTACCGCGAAGCCGGCGTCAACCGTCTTTCCATCGGCATACAGAGCTTCGACGATGAACGTCTGACGACGCTGGGACGGGTCCATAATAGCGCACAGGCGGAGCAGGCCTTCACGCTGGCGCGCGCCGCCGGCTTCGACAACATCAACCTGGATCTCATGTTTGCTTTGCCTGGTCAAAGCATCGAAGCCGCGCGCAGCGACCTGGCGCGAGGGCTCGCGCTTGTCCCTGAACACGTTTCGCACTACCAGTTGACGATCGAGCCGAACACGCTGTTCCATCACCGCAAACCACCCGACCTGCCCGATGACGACCACTGCTGGGAACAACAACAGGCCTGCCAGGACCTGCTGGCGGCGCATGGCTACCATCAGTACGAGGTTTCCGCCTATTGCCTCGATAAGCGCGAATCAAGCCACAACCTGAATTACTGGCAATTTGGCGACTACCTCGGTATCGGCGCCGGTGCACACGGCAAGATAACGCTGGGCGGTGAAGACCGGGTGTTGCGCCGGATACGCCAGCGTCAACCGCGCACCTATCTCGAACAAAGCGGCAACTCCCGCATTACCAGCGAGGTCGAACTCGACCAGTCCGACCTGTGTTTCGAGTTCATGTTGAACGCCTTGCGGCTCAAACGCGGCTTCGACACCCGCTTGTTTCGCGACAACACCGGGCTTTCACTAAATACCCTGTTGCCCACGCTGAAACTCGCCTGCGATAAGGGTTTACTCGATTACGATGGCAAAAGGATTACCCCCACAGAGCTTGGGTTTTGTCATTTAAACGACCTGCAGGAGCTGTTTTTACAACCCCGATCCGCCGCAAAGAAGCCCTTTTTTGAATCTTCGGTAAAAAATTACTCACAACCGAAATATCACCGCTAAAAAATGTCAAGCGTTTTATTGAATATTTCTTCAGGAAAACATCAACTTCTTCAAGTTATTGATTTATCTAGGGTTTTTAAGTTGGTTAAAAAATGACACATCTAACGAAAAGCGAGGTTTCTACAGGCTCTGCGTAAATCGCGACGAGGTTATACACAAACTTATCCACAGAAATTGTGGATAAAGCACTGCTCATCGGCGAGTCAAGGTTTTATAAAATTATAATCACAAAGCACTTTAACTTTGGCGCCTAAATTAGACCTGCCAGACCGCGGGAAATGCCAAAAAAAACTTGCACTTTAGCCGCTAAAAGGTCAAAATTCGCGCCCTTTAGCGACTTGCCCGCCAGCAGCTGCATCATGAAACAAGAAATTCACCCAGAATACAGAGACGTCGTGTTCCAGGATATCTCATCCGATTTTGCGATCCTGACGAAATCGACGGCACCCACTCGTGAAACCATCAAGTGGGAAGACGGTAACGAATACCCGTTACTGAAACTCGAGATCTCGAGTCAGTCACACCCGTTTTATACCGGCAAGCAGCACATCCTGCAAACCGCCAAACAGGTCGACAAGTTCCGTCAGCGCTACGGAAAGTAAGCAGCGCCCGTTTATCGGTCCATGGTTTCGAAAAGGGTGCCCAGGCACCCTTTTTTTCGCCTTGAATTACGCGCATTTGCGTCCAATAATCTATCTATGAAGCTTATAAACCTGCTGCTGTTGATATCGAGCCTGGCGCTCGGCGCCTGCGCGACCAACCCGGTCACCGGGGAGAACGATTTTGCGCTGGTTTCAGAAGCCAAGGAAATCGAGCAGGGTCGCGAATATCACCCGCAGATTATCAAGACATACGGGGCCTACGACGATGTCGGATTACAAAAATATGTCGACCGCATCGGTCAGAAGCTGGCCGCCAAAAGCCACCGCGCACATTTGCAATTTCACTTCACGGTTCTCGACTCGGAGGAGATCAATGCCTTCGCGTTGCCCGGAGGTTACATCTATATCACGCGCGGCATCATGGCTTACCTCGACTCCGAGGCCGAACTGGCAGGTGTCCTCGGGCATGAAATAGGCCATGTCACCGCGCGCCACTCGGTGCGCCAGCAGGCGGGCCAATTTGCGTCGGACCTGTTAAGTGTACTGATTGCCACCACTACCGGTCAGTCGTCTCTCGGCAACCTGAGCCAACAACTCAGCACCGGCCTGATTCGCGGTTATGGGCGCGAACACGAACTGGAAGCCGATCGACTCGGCGCCGAATATCTGCATAAGACAAGGTACGACCCCGAATACATGCTCGAGGTCATCGGCGTCCTCAAGGACCAGGAAGTTTACGAGAAGAAACTCGCAAAACGCGAGAAGCGCCCGGCGAACATTTACCACGGGGTTTATTCGACCCACCCACGCAACGACGATCGACTCAAAACGGTGGTTCGCGCCGCCAAAAAACTGTCCTCTGACAAATATCGCGACAATAATCAGCAGGGTTACCACAAACGCATCGACGGCATGGTCTGGGGTTCCAGCCTGAGGCAGGGTGTCGTCGTCAAAAACCGCTTTGCACACCCCGATCTCGCCCTCTCCCTGCAACTGCCGAAGGGCTGGAAGGTCAACAACAACCCTCAGTTTCTGGAGGCGCGCAACCCTAAAAACGGGGCCGTAGCACAGATCGGCGTGATCGCGCGCAAGAAAGACGAGTCCGCCGCCGACGCCCTGAAACGCCTGGGTAAAAACAAGAAACTCGAGACACAGTCCACCGACTATGGGGCCACCGCAATTACCCGCGTCAGTTCGGGCGATGGCAAGTCCCAACCCGCCCGGGTCAGCGCGATCATACTCGAGGATGACGCCCTGCTGACGCTGGTCGGAACCGCGGACAAGAAGCACTTCAAGAAAACCGATGCCAGGCTGCTCGAAATCAATGCCAGCTTCCAGCGTCTGGATGCGGCGCAGGTGGCGGCCATCAAGGCACCCCGACTACGCATCATCCCACGCACCAATCAGAGCTTTGGCTCCCTGGCACGGGAAAGCGCGCTCGAATACGATGCGGCAAATAAATTGCGCCTGCTCAATCGCTCCTTCCCTTCGGGAAAAATCAGCAAACTGGAAACGCTGAAGACCGTGACCCTCGATGATTAGCCCGCATATCTCACCGATTTACGTAGCGATATGCACATGGATGTGCAGCGGTCCGGCGCCCCGGAGTAGAGCACCAAAAGTAGGCGCTTTCAGGCGATGCAGCGGTCCGACGTATCGGCGCGATGCGGCGTCCCGATCCGACGCTTCGGGCAATTGCCGAGCACGACTGCATGGACGCAGCGGTCCGGCGTCCCGGAGGTAGAGCAATGCAGGAGCAATTGCCGAGGAAATCGGTGAGATATGCGGGTTAGGCATGGCGTCTCGGTTGTAGCAGGGATACTGCTGTTGTTCGGCAGCGTTGGCGCCTCGGAGGTAGTCGATTCGGTCTGCCAAAAAATCTCCGGCAAGCTCGCCAGCGTCAGCTATCCGGAATGCACTTCGCTGAACATGGAGCTGAGCGGCCATATCACCGTCGGCGGCACTCCGATGCTGATCAAGGAGTATCCACCGCTGGGCACACGCAAGCCACAGGCGCGCATACTGCTGGTGGGCGGCACGCACGGCGACGAACTCGCCTCGATCAGCATCGTGTTCAAATGGATGCACACGCTCGAAAAACACCATTCCGGATTATTTCACTGGCGCATCAATCCGTTGATGAATCTCGATGGCGCGTTGCAAAGGAAGCATAGCCGCACCAACGCCAACGGCGTCGATCTGAACCGTAATTTTGATACCCCCGGCAGCCAGAATGGCGCGGCGCTGGAATACTGGGAGAAAAAAGCCCGGAAGAACAAACGCCGCTACCCTGGCCCCTACCCCCTCAGCGAACCCGAGACCAACTGGCTGTACCAGGAGATCAGGAATTTCCGACCGGACGTGGTTGTCTCCGTGCATGCGCCCTACTCGCTGGTCGACTATGATGCACCCGACCGCAACAACGCGCCCCGGCAGATCGGTTACCTGCATAAAAACCTGATGGGGACTTACCCCGGATCACTCGGCAACTATGCCGGGATTTACCTGGGCATCCCCGTGGTGACCCTGGAACTGCCGCATGCCGGAATCATGCCCACGAAACGCCAGATCAGTCACCTGTGGACGGACCTGGTGCGCTGGCTGATACGCAACGCCTAACCCGCATATCTCACCACCGTTCGTAGCGAGGTGGCGATAGGGCGCGCCCTGCCTGGCTTTATTCCGGGCATCCTGCCCTCCACCCTTCGGGCCAGCATAGCTGTTCAAATCTGCTCCCGGCAGATTTGTCGCGACCGAAGAGTGCGCAGGCATAGTTACACTATGTTGAGCGCTCTGACCGAGTGAAAGCCAGGCAGGGTGCGACATAGCGGCGCCGCAGTAGAAGGGTGGTGAGATATGCGGGTTCAACCTACCTTTCCCCCGTGCTTGATGACCCCTGTCACAAGCGCTCAATATATGCGATATTTGCATTATTCACCTGTTGCAGAGACGAAAGCGTGTCCAGTTACCCCTATACCCGCAAACGGCGCATGCGCCGTGACGATTTTTCCAGGCGCCTGATGCGTGAGCACACCCTGTGCGCCAGCGATTTCATCTACCCGATGTTCATACTCGACGGCGAACAACGCCGTGAAGCGGTCGAATCGATGCCCGATATCGAGCGTGTCAGCATCGACCTGCTGCTCGAACAGGCCCGGCAAATCAGTGACCTGGGGATACCGGCGATTGCACTGTTCCCGGTCATCGATGCTTCCGGCAAAAGCGACAATGCCGACGAAGCCTGGAATCCGGATGGACTGATGCAACGCGCCGTTCGCGCCGTCAAATCGGCTCAGCCCGAGCTGGGCGTGATTACCGATGTGGCCCTCGACCCCTACACCAGTCACGGTCAGGACGGCCTGCTGGATGAAGACGGTTATGTCACCAATGACGCGACTATCGAGGTGCTGGTCAAACAGGCGCTATCGCATGCCCGGGCCGGGGCCGACGTTGTCGCTCCCTCGGACATGATGGATGGCCGCATCGGCATGATTCGCGAGGCGCTGGAATCGAGCGGCTACCTGAACACCCGCATACTCGCCTACGCGGCCAAGTACGCGTCGAGCTTTTACGGGCCGTTTCGTGACGCGGTCGGGTCGGCCGCCAACCTGGCCGGCGGCGACAAGTACAGCTACCAGATGGATCCGGCCAACAGCAACGAAGCCCTGCACGAAGTGGCAATGGACATCGACGAGGGCGCCGACATGATCATGATCAAACCAGGACTGCCCTACCTCGACATCGTGCGACGGGTGAGCGAGGAATTGCAATTCCCGACCTTTGTCTACCAGGTCAGTGGCGAATACGCGATGCTAAAGGCCGCCGGACAGCATGGCTGGATAGACGAAAGGGCCTGCGTAATCGAAGCCCTGCTGTCGATTAAGCGCGCCGGAGCCAATGGCATACTGACCTATTACGCAAAAGCCGCGGCTGGCTGGCTGCAGGAAAGCTAATGCCGGGGGATAGCATGGTCGATCGCTATGCAGTGGTCGGCAATCCTGTTGGGCACAGCCTGTCACCCAAAATCCATACCGAGTTTGCGCGCCAGACCGGGCAACGGCTCAGTTACGAGGCCATCGAGCTGGCCAGCAACGCCTTCGCCGCCGGCATCGCCGAGCTGCAGCGGCAGGGTTTCCGCGGTCTCAACGTCACGGTGCCATTCAAGCGCGAGGCCTCGGAACTCTGTCATTCTTTAAGCGCCCGCGCCGAAATTGCCGGCGCCGTCAACACCCTGAGCTTTCACGCGGGTGGCGCCATCCACGGCGATAACACCGATGGCGTGGGCCTGGTTCGTGACCTGGTCGACAATCTGAATATAAAGATTCAAGACCAAAATGTGCTGCTGCTAGGCGCTGGGGGGGCGGTACGTGGCGTGCTCGAGCCACTGCTGGCGTTGTCTCCAGCCCGATTGACCATCGCCAATCGCAACCTCGACAGGGCAAACGCGCTGGCGCGCGATTTCAGAAGTTTCGGTAAGATTAAGGTAGTTGCCTATACTCAATTATCAAACGAAAGTTATCACTTGATTATAAACGCGACCGCGGCCGGGCTCATCCAACAGCTTCCACCGATCCCCGCATCGCTACTGGACGCGACGAGTGTCTGTTACGACATGATGTATGACATAAACAAGGCAACCAGTTTTGTCGAATGGTCGGCTTCGCGGGGCGTAAAACAAAGCTTTGACGGGCTCGGCATGCTGGTCGAACAGGCCGCCGAGGCCTTTTCCCTGTGGCGCGGGGTGCGCCCGGACACCGATAAGCTAATGCGCATGCTCAGGACAGCATGACACAGGCAAGAACCGATCATCTTCCGCTTTCGGCCGAATTGACAGACGTCAAATCGGAGCACATTCGAATTCTGTTTGCGGCGATTCCGAGTTCATTGTTCACCATCCTGGTGTGCAGCGCCATTCTCTCGATCGCGCAATAGCCGGTTATCGACCATCAGACAATCATCGGATGGTTTGGTTTGCCGTGACCAACCTGTTGTCTCTGTTGCGTTACTATATGTTTCAGAAATTCGAACAGCTGCAGCGCGGCCGGCTGGTCGACAGCATCTGGGCGCGATACGCCATTGCCACCAGCCTGGCGTCGGGCGTGACCTGGGGCGCGGGCGGGTTTTTCCTGTTTGCCGAGCAAAGTCCGGCGCACCAGGTGCTTCTCGTATTCGTGATAACCGGGATTTGCGCCGGCGCCATTACCACGCTGTCGGCGATTACCACGGCGGCTCGCGGATTCGTCATCCTGACGACCGCTCCCATCATCATCAAGTTCAACCTCGTCGGCGACCAGTTCAGTTTCGCCATGACGATCATGTCGATACTGTTTGTCATCATGATCCTGGTGTCGTCTCAACGTTTGAACCAGACCATCCGCCAATCGCTGGAGTTCCGTTACCAGCATGAACTCACCGAGCGGACGATAAGCTACCTGGCACAGTACGACGACCTCACCGATCTGCCCAACCGGCGCCATTTCCTGTCGACGCTACGCCAGGAAATGGCGAAGGCCGACCGGCACCGCCGTTATGGCGCGGTCTTCTTCATCGACCTGGATCGTTTCAAGTCGGTCAACGACTCCCTCGGCCACGCTATCGGTGACGAATTGCTGATCGAGGTCGCGCACAAAATAAGGGAACGCCTGCGCCAGGAAGACACGGTCGCAAGACTGGGAGGTGACGAATTTGTCGTGCTGTTGCCCGAAGTCGGCATCGATACCATGAATCAGCTCAAGCGGCTCGGCATCCGTTTTTCGGTGGACGACTTCGGCACCGGTTACTCATCCCTGAGTTACCTGCACCAGTTGCCGATCGATGAATTGAAAATCGATCAATCCTTTGTGCGCAATATTTCCAGTTCACCCGAGAACGAGGTCATCGTCGATACCATTATCACCATGGCGCAGCAGTTGAATCTTAAAATCGTCGCCGAGGGAATCGAAACCCCGGATGAGCTCAACTACCTGAAATTAAGACAATGCGATTACTTTCAGGGATACCATTTCGCCCGGCCCATACCCTTCCACCAGTTTTGCAGCTAGCCCGCATCGGCGCCGGTTAGCGCCGCATCCCGCGAAAAGCGATCAACCCGAGTACGTCGCGGATTCGGAAGAATCGGTGTTGTTGAAAATAGCTGGCAAATTCCTCGTCACCGGGCATCGGGTGGTAGTAGTCTTCATCGGTCGCCCCCAGCTTCATCGACTCGTTGCGTGCCGACTGACCGTTTTGCAGTCGCCGGATCACGCGCCGCAGCAGACGCGTGCCGATAACCGCCGTCAACATCAACACCGTTTCCTGGGTGGCGCTATCAGGAATCGGGAACGACCGACGCTCGAGTATCTCCCCGGTATCGATACCCTCGTCGATCCAGTGCACGGTTACGCCGCCGCGATCGCTGCCGTTGTGCAACACCCAGAAATAGGCCATCGCACCTCGATAGGAAGGCAACCATCCGGGGTGAATATTGAGTACCCCGAAACGGGGCACCTGAATAATTTCGGATTTCAGAATTTGCGAGAAGTAGGCGGACACGACCAGATCGGGCCGGCATTGCCGGACAAACTCGATTGCGGCGGCGGCATTGATTTCGCGGGTCTGGAAAACCGGAATGTCGCGTTCGCGCGCAATCTTCCACGCTGGCAACAGGCGTTTGCGCGCAGTCGGCATCATCAGCGACAGCGCGTATCCCAGGGCCTGAATCAAGCGTTGGAAAAACAACAACCAGGCAAAGCGCCAGCCGACTTTCTGCAAATGCCGCCTGATCCGTGACTTTCCCTGACGCGACACCGACAGCGGTTGCGCCTTGACGACACCGACTACCTCGATTTCCTGCATATCGACGAGTCGATTCATGGTCAGCGCGCTCCCCAGATGCCCGGCGGAGTAAAGAATAACGACTCGTACTGGACGCGGAAATTGACTCACGGGTTTGGCAGGCAGCGGACGAACACGGATAACAGTTTACCTGATTCGACACGAAGATTTTCGAGCCCTGAAGAAAGGTGCTTACCGTCACCACTCACTTTCGCTTTAATAATCTTCAATCGTGCTCATGGTGCAGGCATAAATTATGGTCTGACGACACATCGATGACACGGCATTCGTCGACGCGTTTCGCGTTCCAGCGGCATATCACGGGAAAAACCGTAACCACCGTGAATCTGTAATGCCGCATCCGTAACCCGTGCCGCCATCTCCGATGCATGTAACTTTGCCATGGCGGCTTCTTGTGAAAAGCGTTCTCCCTTACCACGCTTCGACGCCGCATCGAGCGCCAGCAGACGTGACGCCTGCAATTCCGTCGCCATATCAGCCAGCATCCACTGTAAGCCCTGAAACCTTGCGATGGGCGCATCCCCGACCTTGCGCTGCTTCGACCAGAGACATGCGGCATCAAGGGCAGCTTGCGCAATACCGACGCACATAGCGGCGACCTCGATGCGACCATTGTCCAGTGTCTTCATCGCGGTGCGAAAGCCGCTGCCTTCCGCGCCAATGCGATTTTGCTCGGCTAATATACAGTCGAATGACAACTCGAACACATGCCCGCCCTTGAGGCCCATGGTGTGCTCCGCGGGACCCGATGAAAATCCGGCCGTGTCACGATCTACCACAAACGCGCTGATTCCTCGATGCCCGGCATCCATGTCGGTCTTGGCGAAAACCACGATGAAGTCCGCCTCACCACCGTTAGAGATGAAATGTTTGACCCCTTTCAGGTGATAACCGTCCTCGGTGCGCACCGCGCGAGTTGTCATGTCCGCCGGGTTGGAACCGGCCCCCGGTTCGGTCAATCCGAACGCACCCAATTTTTTTCCGGTCGCCGCATCCGGCAGATAGCGCACCCGCAAATTGTCCTCGGCGCCGATCAGAATGGCGTCAGTCGCCAGAAAATGTGCCGTCAGCATGGAAGCGGTGGAAGCACATGCGCCGGTAATTGAGGCGACGGCTTCAAATATCACTTCGGGATGCAAGTCGATTCCACCCCATTTTTCGGGAAGATTGATGCCGAACAATCCGAGTTCCGCCATCGGTTGCAGATGGCGGCTGACAAAAACCGCCTGTTCATCGATTTCAGCGGCCGCGGGTGCCAGCACATCATTTGCAAACCGGTAGATATAATCGAGCATGATATTTTCTTCTTCGCTCATGTCGCGCTCTCCTGTTTATCGCACAGCCGATTCAGAACCGTGGCATCGAGATTATCCAGTCCGGCAAGAACTTCCCGGGTGTGCTCACCAAGTGCCGGTGCGGGTACTATATTTCCACGTTGCACGCCCTCGAACTGAACCGGTTGCTCCATCGCGGGAACATCACCGGCAAGCGGATGATGATGCCGGGTCAACAAGCCGCGCGCCGTTACCTGAGCACTTTCGATAGCCTGTTCCATGGTCTGAATGGGTGCTGATGGTACCTGGGCAGTCGTCAGCAGGTCGACTAACTCGGTTACGGTATAGCGGGTGCTCCATGTTTCGATTGCCGCACGCAATTCTGCTTCGTTGCGGGTTCGCAGTTGATCGGTTAGATAGCGCTCGTCCTCAGCCAGGTCCGCTCGGTCCATGGCCAAACACAGCGCCTTGAACTGCCTATGGTTGAGGACAGCGATGACAAAAAAGCCGTCGCTGGCCTGAAAGGCACCGAAAGGAGTGGAAAGCGGGTGCCGGTTGCCAACTCGCTCAGGTGGTGATTCTCCGAACATCCACTGAGCGAAGCACAACGGGCCGACATGGCCAAAATCTGGAAAGGCAACGAAAACCCGATCCAGGTCCAAAGCCACATGGACTTTGACGGTAAAACCCTGACCGAGGTATCCATTGCCGGATTTACACTCGACAAGCTGGACAATGACCCCACCAGCAAGCTCAATTTCGAACCCCTGTCGACAACCGTCACGCTCTCGGAGCAATTTACCCGGGCCGATGCAGACATGACCTGGAACGGTATGCAACTGAACACCGCGGAAGCGAAGATGGTCGTCGGCAAATTCACCGGCCGCTCGCAAAAGCACCTGTCGGCAGAAGGCCTGTGGCTGGGTGACGATGAACTCAGCCTGAGAACCGTGAGCGTCAATGTGGCGATCCTTTGGCAGACGCTTCAGGCGAAATACCCTCCAGTGCCTCGATAAAAGAACTTGAAATGTTCGCCCACTCCGAAGTGGATAGCAGCAATCTCGTCAACGGTCATACCACCATAACCGTCAAGAAAATCGCCGTCGAAACAAGTCTGTCGCCAGCGACGTCAAGCTGACCCTTGCCGTTGAACGCCTGCAGGCAAAAGCCTTGCAGGCAATCGCCCACAAGATGAGTGAGCATCAAAAACACTCGATACAAAGCGGAAATCCCGGCCAGGCTCCTGATTTCGCACTGGTACAGGACGAAGTCACAGCAATTTTAGCGGCCGGGCCCGTGCTCAAAATTACGACACTGCAAGCAACCACCGAACACGGCAAAGTGAATGCCGATCTCGAAGCCACGATCAAGGTCGACGACCCGGCAGCGCTGCAAAACCCGATGTTTTTAATGTTCGCGATGGAGGCAGCAGGCAACGCCAATGTTCCCGCCAGGTTGATCGAGAACACCCCCGTAGCCGCTTTTGTGCCTGGCTTTATCAAGCAGGGTTATATCAAAAGCGAACGAGGTCAGTTGAAGACGAGTATGAAATTTGAACAGGGTCAGTTAACCCTCAATGGGAAAGCGCTACAGCTATAGGAAAACGATGGACAACACGCGATGTTCCTCGATGCCTACGCTGGCGACCCCGGCGCCTACGCGGACACGATCGCCTGGTTCAAGACACTGCCGCTATGGCTCGATCTCGGCTACCTGCGGGTGATTCACGCCTGCTGGGACAAGCAAATTCTACGCGAGCTTGCGGTCCCGGTTTTAACCGACGATTTGTTACATGCCTCCTGCGATAAAAGCCGCTGGGACGGCGAGCGCGTGCTGAGCCCGGACAAGTTCGTCACCGTCAAACGGCTAGAGCAGGAAACGGAGTGACCCTGTGAATATACCCTGGCCCGGGTTCAACGACATGGATTCGCTGATTATCCCGCTGGCATGGAACGACGTGCCTTTTGCACAATCGGCAGTTTACATCGGTGGAGAGCGGTTCGAGCCCAAGGACGAACTCCACGTCACCGTGATCGGGAAGAAGGCCGGGCGGGACGTGCAGACCAGGCTATCGAGGGCTCCGCGGACCGAGGCCGCGCTACAGCAGGATTTCGAGAGCCTCGACTGGAGTTTTACCCCGGGAACCAAGGTACACGTGCTGTCGCGCGCCACCCGAAAATCCCGGAAATCGACCATCGTGCTTCCCCTGCAGATGCCCGGCATGAACATCTTCTACGAGTCCCTTCAGGCGCGGGATCTGGTCGCGGGCGATACCCCGCTACCGCCGCCGCACATCACGCTGTATCATCGAAACTGCCCGAAATTATGGTGACAGTTAACTTATCTTTCTGCTGGTACAGCAATTAAGTTAACTGTCACCATATTTCGTCTACGCGGCGAAACCCCGTTTCTTCACGTCATGGCCGACAACACCGCCGCGCGCCGGCTCTACCGCAAAATGGGTTTTCACGACTACTGCGAAACCACCCTGCGGCTCATTTCCCGTTACTGAAGCCCTGCGAGTTCGGAGGACAGTATACCTATCCTGAAAGGACTCGATTAATCCCGAGATAGGTATACTGTCCCCGGATTTCACCTATTTTAAGGAAGGATAAATGCCAGTAGACACAGATGTCGTAATTATCGGTGCAGGCGTATCAGGCCTGGCGGCGGCGAAAGAACTGGGTCGGCTCGGACTGACCTACACGGTGCTCGAGGGATCGCATCGCATCGGCGGACGTGCGTACTCGGAAGAAATCGCGCCTGGTGTATGGTTCGATTTGGGATGCGCCTGGTTGGTCGGAGGCGCAACTAATCCTTTCGTTGCCATCGCTGATGAGTTGGGCATCACACTGGATAAGAACCATAGCGATGCGTTCAAAAGTGAAAATCACAGGTTTCAGCGCAATGGCCAGTCCCTGAATGGCGATCAACGTGCTGCCTGCCTCCGTTTCTATAATGACAGTTACGAGGCGGTTTCGGATGTTGCCGGACAGGGCCAGGATGTGGCCGTTAGCGATGTGATTGATATCGAGAATGAATTCGCTGAACCTTTTCTGTGTGGTGTGGCGTCAGCCTGGGGACGGGATATCGACCTTGTTTCAACCGCCGATTTCGCCAATGCAACCGGCGAGCTTGGCTTTCAGGCGCTGCACGGCTATGGCAACCTGGTGGCTGCGTGGGGCGAGGATGTTACGGTGTCTCTCAATACCCGCGTTGAACGGATCAATTGGTCGGGTCATGGTGTGACGGTAAAGACGCCCAGGGGAAGCATCGCGGGACGCACGGTATTAAACACGGTATCGACCGGTATCCTGGCATCAGGCGAGATCCTTTTTACCCCACGCCTGCCGGACTGGAAAACTGAAGCCATCAACGGTCTACCCATGGGGACGGAGAACAAAATGGGTGTTTACTTTGACACCGACGTGTTCGGTGCGGATGGCCGCGGTCATTACAGTATCTGGAATGACGATGGAAATGCGGCGAAGGTTGACGCCAGTGTCATGGGGCTCAACACCGCTGCCGTGTTTGTTGGCGGTCGTCACGGCATCTGGCTTGAAAAACAGGGCCCGCAGGCCTGTCATGACTTCGCCGTCGACAGGGTCGCCGATATCTTCGGTCACGACATCCGCAAGCACGTTATCCGCTCCATCACAACGGCCTGGAGCACGGAACCCTGGACCCGGGGGTCATGGGCCTGCGCACTGCCCGGGCAAGCGCACCAACGCGCCAATCTGCAACGCCCTGTCGGTGAGCGCCTGTTTTTTGCCGGTGAGGCCACCGTTTACGGTGTGCAAGGCACATGCCACGGGGCATACCAGTCCGGCATTCAGGCGGCAAGGGATATCGCCACACAGTTGCATGTCGAGCCATAGTTCAGAGGACTCTTGCCGGAGCCGAGACCGTAGTCGACCTGCGGCTATTGGATCAGGTGAAAACTCAGTGTATTCTGTGCCCTGATTTAAGTTCGGCAGGATCGCATCACGATGGACAGAGACCCCCGCTACGATATTCTTTTCGAGCCGCTTGAAATCGGCCCTGTCACCACCCCCAACCGGTTTTACCAGGTACCCCATTGCAACGGCATGGGACGGGCGTATCCGGACAGTATGATCGCCATGCGCGGCATGAAGGCGGCCGGCGGCTGGGGCATTGTGTGTACCGAACAATGTGATTTTCACCACAGCTCCGACATTACGCCTTTTACGGAAACCCGGATGTGGGACGATGCAGATATCGCTTATCTCGCCGGCATGGTCGACGCGGTACACGAATACGGTAGCCTGGCGGGTATCGAGCTGACTCATAGCGGTCACGATGTGGGTAATATGTACAGTCGGGAAGTACCCATCGGCCCCTCTCATCGTCCGGTTGAGGCCTATAACTATCCCGGCCAGGCACGCGCCATGAGCAAGCGGGATATTCGTGACTACCGGCGATGGCACCGGGACGCTGCCTTACGCTCGAAAAGAGCCGGTTTTGATCTGGTGGTTGTTTATCAGGGGCACGATGGCACGGTGCCATCACATTTTCTCTCCAAACGCCAAAACCAACGCACCGATGAGTACGGTGGCTCGTTGGAAAATCGATTGCGCCTGTATCGCGAACTACTGGAAGAAACAAAGGACGCCGTGGGCGATACCATGGGCGTCATCGCTCGTTTTGCCGTCGATGAAATGATGGGCAGCGAAGGGCTGGAATGGGAAAGTGAAGGTCGCGAGGCGCTAGAAATGCTGGCCGAACTACCGGACCTGTGGGACGTAAACGTAAGCGACTGGGCCAACGATTCCATGACCTCACGGTTTGCGCCGGAAGGGTACCAGGAAGAATATGTGCGCTTTGTCAAGCAGGTAACCAGCAAACCGGTTTCTACCGTCGGGCGTTACACCTCGCCGGATGCCATGGTATCGGCTATTCGTCACGGCGTCGTTGACCTGATTGGTGCCGCACGGCCGTCGATCGCCGATCCTTTTTTACCGCGAAAAATCGAGGAAGGCCGGCCCGAGGATATCCGCGAGTGCATAGGCTGTAATATCTGCGTGGCCTGGGACATGCGTTCGGCCCCGATCCGTTGCACCCAAAACCCGACCATGAGTGAAGAATGGCGCAAAGGGTGGCACCCGGAGCAAATTGCTGAAAAAGAATCAGAGTCTCATATCCTGGTGGTGGGCTCCGGCCCGGCTGGCCTGGAAGCTACCCACCAATTGGGTAAACGGGGGTACCAGGTAACCCTGGCGGAAGCACGCGGTGAACTGGGTGGCCGGGTAACGCGCGAGAGCCGATTGCCAGGCCTCGCTGCCTGGGCACGGGTGCGGGATTATCGTCTCGGGCAGATCCAGACAATGGCCAATGTAGAAACCTTTCTTGAAAGCGAACTGAGCGCCGAACAAGTGCTTGAGTTCGGTGCCGATCACCTGTGTCTCGCCACCGGAGCAACCTGGCGACACGACGGCGTCGGCCGCGCCAATCGATCTCCGATTCAAGGTATGAGCCGCGACACTGTTTTGAGTCCGGACGATATCATGGACGGCAAGCGACCAGCCATGGGGCCCGTCGTGATCTTCGATGACGATCACTACTATCTTGGTGGTGTAATCGCGGAATTACTGAGCACCGAAGGCTATAGCGTAACGATTGTTACACCCGAGAGTATCGTCGCCGACTGGACTCAATACACGCTGGAACAGGGCCATATCGAGGCGCGTATGAAACAGGCTGGCATAACCATCTTGACCCGACGTAACGTGGTTCGGGTATCTGCGGGAGAGGTGGTCGTCCTCAATGACCTGACCGACCAGGAAGAAGTGTTGCCCGGTTCAATCGTTGCCGTCACCATGCGACTGCCCAACGACCATCTATACAATGACTTGATGGCATTGGGTGATGCCGCAGAAGAAGCAGGTATCAAGTCGATCCGGCAAATCGGTGACTGTTACGGCCCTTCCCTAATCGCCTCGGCCAACTACGAAGGTCATCGCTATGCAAGGGAACTGGACACGGAGGTGGACATCGATGCTGTCCCGTTCAAACGTGAGCATCACAAACTGGAACTGGCCTGAACCGATGGCAGAAATCAGACGACGCTGACCGTTTGATTTCTAAACAAACAGGGTCAGCACGCCGGTAAAGCCATAGAGCGCACTTTTGTGGATCTCACCATTGGCAAAAAACCCGACCAGTGGAAAATCGCCAAGCACGGAATGGATGAATCGAGCCTCCTCCGAATGATCGCCGAACTGCTCCCTGCCACGGCCCAGGCAAGAGACATAAACTCCACCCTTGATGGTTGACGGACACCGCTTTTTCAATTGCAGCAGCATGCGCTCCATGTCTTCCAGCGCCGTACTGCCATCGCGTTTACAAAAAATGATCTCGTCGTTGTGCTCCAGGTGATCGCCGATGGCGACGAGCTTTGAGTCCGGGTCGATGCCGACGAGTTGGCGGATTGAGTAATCGTCCAGATCCGAGTGTTTATTCACGATACCGGCGAAGATATAGCCAGCAGCCTGCTGCCAGTCCTGCGCGATGACTTCGCCGACCTCCTCGGTTAACACATCGAGCGCGGGTCGATCATCGAGGCTGTGCAGGATATTGCTCTCGCACTGGGTGACGACATGGCGAGGTCCGATCGGGCAGCAACCCTGGGTGAGATTGGTCATGATCGGTACCGCCTGTGAAAACAGTGCGCCACTGATGCCGCCCTGAAAGACTTGCTCGGCGAATTGCGCGTTACGCCCGCGCGACGAGCTGATCCCGCCGATCAGAAACGCAGCCGGAATCTCATCGTCCAGCCGTGCCAGCAATGGTTGCAGGTTTGCCGTTTGCGGATCCGCGTGCAACAGGCCGACATTAAAGTCGTTGGCGCCGCACCAGTCCGCCAGCCCGGCGGAGAGGGATGCGTTGTCCTCGCGCAGGTTCGGCAACAGCTGATAATCGGCCTCATTGAAACCGGCGAGCATGATCGCCATCGCCGGCTCATCGTAATACTCCGTCGCGCCGCCGATAATGCCGATGCCGACGGTGCCGACCCAGGCCGTGATTCCGGTCGCCCGCTTGAGCCGCTCGATCAGGGGCCCGGCTGAATCGGCCAGCGCATCACTCAGGTACAAAAAGCCGAAGTTGGCCTCGGGCGGAATGTCGCACAGTTGATTGAGGCAATCATCGAGAAGCTTGTCGCCAGACTGGCCGGCGCCGTGCGCGAGCAGGAATTGATCCATCATGGCGCGCTAGTTTACTGGAAAGCCAATTTACAGCACAGCTTATTGCCTGCTAACGGGGCATTAAAGAGACGATTTCAGATCTCGATATCCTGCGCGAAACCGATGTAATCCATCAGCGGCATCGCGGCTTTGAAGGTTTTTTCGACCTCACCCACAAAGCCGTCATCGAGAACGATCTCGGGCGGCTCGCGTCGCATCAGGAAAAAACTCTTACGCTTGAGGTCCTCGATGTGTTCGTGGTCGGCATCGAAACCGCGCGGCGGGCGCTTCAAGCCGTCGCCGCCGATGCCGCCGAAGTATTTCTTCACCGAACGACTCGACTTGATCTGCCGCCATGCGTTCGGATTACCGACGATGGTATTACGTATTTTCTGCAGCTCGTCGCCAGGCGGCATCCAGATTCCGCCACCGAACACGGCCTCCTCGGTGGAGATGTGCACGTAGAAACCCACCGTGTGCGCGTCCTTGCCCAGCTCATGGCGAAACTGGCAGGCCGCGTGCAGCTTGTAGGGGCTTTTGTCTTTCGAGAAACGGACATCCCGGTAAATGCGAAACATCGAGCCACCATGCGGGCGCGAATCGGCAATAAAATGCGGTGATATCTTACGCAGCCGGGGCGCTATCGCGTCGACGAACGCGCACATCGGCTGCACCACTGCCTGTTGATAATCCGGTTTATGTTGGTTAAACCAGTCTCGATTGTTATTTTTCGCCAGCTGATTGAAAAACTCGAAGAATTTCGGCGTGAACATATTCATTTCTCACAAGGTTGGTCTGGTAACAAGCAGAGGAATTATAGTGTGCAGGAACTCCGGGGACAGGAAACAAATCGGGGGACAGTATACTCAATTACTGAACCGTCGCCCTGCTCCACACCCCCATAATGGCACCAGGTTAAACCTGTCGTCCCCGCGAAAGCGGGGATCTTGCAACGGTGCCACCCTGGCAAGACCGATACCGTCAGCATTCTATTCGCGATCGCCGGTAAGCGCCTGCAAATCAGCGTCACGCAGGTATTTCCACGGCAGCGGAACCAGCCCCGGTACCCGCTGCCGGTAACGGCGGTAGATCTCCCCGTGGTAGCGCAGCAGTTTTCGCTCCTCGAGCCGTGAGCCGATGACGAAATACAGCGTCATCAAAATCGCCGTGGTCAACATCGCCGCATTCATATCGCGCGTCCAGATGATGACCAGCGCAAAAAAATACCACGGATGGCACACCCAGCGATGCAGCGGAGAAAGCTGGAACTGCTCCTGGTCGTCGACACTGGTGTTGCGTTCCCTGAATTGCCGCAGGCCGAGAAACTCGCTGCCATCGTAGTATTTGAGCGACCACAGGAAACCCACCACCGCAGCCGCCGAAAGCACAAACGCGACACCGGACGCGAAACCACTCCAGCGCCATAGCCAGGGCCCCGGGTAAGTCAGGGTCAGGTGCAGTGGCACTGCCAGCAGCACTACCGCGAGGATATTAAATACCAATCGATAGGCCGGCATCGCGCGTGGCCAGCGTAAGGCGACGTATTGCTTCACCCCGATCGATGCCAATAGTGAATGCAGGCTGAAGTAAGCCAGCCAGCTCAGTATCAATAACAGTATTTGAGAATCCGGCATTCGAATCCCTGGCGTCGAAAGGTTTTTGTCTAATTCCGGGGACAGTATACTTAACTCAAATTTAAGTGGTCGCTGGAAAGATAGGTATACTGTGCCGGGAACTGGGTACTAGCCCGGGAATTTCCTTGTGAAAACAATAACCTGCGCGATATTCGCGCAAATTTCTGAAATTTCCGGGCTAGACCAATTATGGTGAGAGTTAACCTGGTTGATTGCGGGACCAGTAGAACAGGGGGACAAGCCACGTTTAATCAAATGTGAACCCTTCGTGATCCCGGGCCAGTTACCAGGCTGTGTCTTGCGAATAATAACCCAACAAACTAGTGGTCCTGAATTCCGAGGACAGCCAGTGAACAGGCGCCCATACAACCAGATTTGAAGGTTTGATTGACTGCTATCAATACCGTTTCCTGAATTTCGATTAGATTGACCGTTCTTACAGATTGATTGCCGGAGTCCGCATGCACCTGAAAGCAATTTACGAAAAGAAGATGCAATCCCGGCTCGACGAACTAAAGGATGAGATCGACGAGCTCAGACAAAAGGCCGACGAGGCTGAAGCCAACCTCGAGCTCGAATATTACACGCTTCTCGACGAATTGCAGGTCAAGCTCGAGACGGCCAGCCAAAAGTTTCAACTGTTGACCCAGACCAACGAAGACGACTGGGAAGATTTCAAATCCGAGTTCGAGGCGATCTGGGACTCGCTACGCGAACTGGTCAAATCGGTAACATCACCTTGAATCGGTCAACCAGCGGCTCTGCTTCCATCTGCCAGGGAGAGGGAGTAATCCATGGAGTTTAGAGACTACTACGAAATTCTCGAGGTATCGCGGGAAGCCACCGCGGACGAAATCAAGCGTGCCTACCGCAAAATGGCGCGCAAGTTTCATCCCGACATCAGCAAGGAGCCAAAGGCCGAGGAACGCTTCAAGCAGGTCGGTGAAGCCTACGAAGTGCTCAAGGACGCTGAAAAACGCGCGGCTTACGATCAGCTGGGCGAAAACTGGCAAGCCGGCCAGGATTTCCGTCCCCCACCCGACTGGGACCAGGGTTTTGAACATGACGGCACCGGGTTTGACGAGGCGCAGTTCAGCGACTTCTTCGAAAGCTTGTTTGGTCAGAGACGCGGCGGCGACGGTCACGCGCACGGACAGCGCGACTTTCACATGCGCGGCGCCGACAGCCACGCAAAAGTGTTGATCGACATCGAAGACGCCTACCGGGGCACCAGCCGAACGCTGACCCTGAAGCATCCGCAAATGGGCGCCGACGGACGCCCGCAATTGCAGGAACGCACCCTCAACGTGCGCATTCCGAAGGGGGTACGTCAAGGGCAGCACATCCGCCTGGCGAAACAGGGCGGCGCCGGCATCGGCGCGGGCGAGCCCGGCGATCTTTACCTCGAAGTGGATTTTTTAACCCACTCTTTTTTCCATGTCGAAGGCAAGGATGTTTATCTCGATCTTCCGGTCGCACCCTGGGAAGCGGCGCTGGGAGCGAAGATCAGCATACCGACGCCCGAGACCCGGCTCGACCTGAAAATTCCGGCCAATTCGGGCGCCGGCAAAAAATTGAGGCTAAAGGGCAAGGGTATACCGGCGAAGGACCCTGGTGACCTGTACGCGGTACTGCGGATCACTCTGCCACCAGCCGATTCCGCGTCCGCGAAAAAGGCTTACCGTGAATTCGCGCAGGCCAGCAATTTCAATCCGCGCGCCGGCATGGGAGGCTAAACCGTTATGAACAGCGAAAAAACGAAATTACTTTACGGCGACCTTCTCGACGAGGATGTGGAAATGACCCTCGCGCAGCTTTGCCAGGCCTGCGAACTCAGCGAAGCACAGATAATCGAGCTGGTCGAGCAGGGGATTATCGATCCCCTGGGTCCGGAACCAGCCGAATGGCGCTTCGTCAGCGTCAGCCTGCGTCGAGTACGCATCACTCGAAACCTGCAACACGACCTGGGCGTCAATACACCCGGCGCCGCGCTGGCGCTGGAACTGCTCGAGGAGATAGAGGAACTGCGGGCGCGCCTGCGGCGCCTCGAGACATAGGCGGGAAAGGCGCCCACCGGGAAAGAAATACCAGGGCCGTGCCTTAGCCCGGAGAATTCATAAATATGCACAATCTCGCTTGTCTATTGATTCCACAAGAAATATATCCTCAGTCGCTCGTAATCACCGATACGAGACTTCTTCGGATATTTCCTTGTGAAATCAATATACTGCGCGATCCTTGCGCATATTTAT
>JAAEPH010000298.1 GCA_024232855.1 Gammaproteobacteria bacterium | reverse complement strand
GGGGGGGGGGGGGGGGTGGGGGTGGGTGGGGGGGGTGGGTGGGGGGGGGGGGTGGTGGTGGGGGGGTTGGGGCGAAGTGTGAAATATGAGGAGGTTTATCTCAATGCGTATGAATCCATGGCCGACGCCAGGCAATCATTGAAAAAATACTTTGAGTTTTCCAACCAGAGGCGAAAACATCAGACCTTGAAAGCAACCCCAGACCAGGTCTATTATGAGTACATCAGATTGCCAGAGGCAGACTGATGTCGTGGAAAATAACTCCTAAGGGAGCTGTCCAAAAACCGGGGTCCACTTCTTTCCTTAGGGTGTGTGTCCTATTGTTCTACGTCATCTATAGTGTTCGTAGGTGGAAGTGTTCCGGATGTCATTGTTTCTCGTCTTTCACGCTAACGTCAAGCTAAGCAGCGCGTTTTTCAGCGTCCGCTTGAGCTTTTTGTTAGCCTAAAGGCCTTGAGATGCGAGGTAAAATTGAGGCTTCATCCTCGCGCCTGCTGCGCGAAGACAAATCAAGTAATGCTTACCGCCATT
>JAAEPH010000297.1 GCA_024232855.1 Gammaproteobacteria bacterium | reverse complement strand
TTCGCCGCCCGACTGTTCCGCCATTATCTTCGTCAATGCCGCCGTCAGGGTCGTCTTGCCGTGATCGACGTGACCGATAGTACCCACGTTGACGTGGGGTTTGTTTCTTTCAAATTTTGCTTTTGACATCTGTCTTCTCTCTACTTAAATCAAATACCGGGAAACCGGGGGCAGTAAATTCGGGGGACAGTATACTTATTTCATCGAGAACATTACCGCCTGCGAAGGCCTTCATGAAATAAGTATACTGTCCCCCTTAACTCTCAACCGCCCTTGATGGCATCGGCGACAGTCTTCGGCGCCTGGTCATACTTCTCGAATTCCATCGAGTAGGTCGCGCGTCCCTGGGTCGCCGAGCGCAAGTCGGTCGAATAGCCAAACATTTCCGCCAGCGGTACCGAGGCGCGAATAATCTTGCCCGAAACCGAATCTTCCATGCCACCGACAATTCCCCGGCGGCGATTGAGGTCGCCCATGACGTCGCCCATGTAACCTTCCGGGGTGACCACCTCAACCTTCATAATCGGCTCCAGCAGCACCGCATCGGCCTGCTGAACGCCTTCGCGCACCGCCAGCGAACCCGCCAGCTTGAACGCCATTTCGTTCGAGTCGACATCGTGGTAAGACCCGTCGTACAGGGTGACCTTGATATCGACCAGCGGGTAGCCGGCAATCACACCGTTCTCCAGCTGTTCCTGCACACCCTTGTCGACCGCGGCGATATACTCGCGTGGAACAACACCACCGACAATGGCATTTTCAAATTCGTAACCCGAGCTGCCCGCCAGCGGCTCCAGCTTCAGCCAGACGTGGCCATACATGCCGCGCCCGCCGGTCTGGCGAACAAACTTGCCTTCCTGCTCGACCGTTTTACGTATCGTTTCCCTGAACGCAACCTGCGGCTTGCCGATATTGGCAGCCACACCAAATTCACGCTTCATGCGCTCGACGATAATATCGAGGTGCAATTCACCCATACCCGATATGATCGTCTGTCCCGACTCTTCGTCGGTACGTACCCGAAACGAGGGGTCTTCACGGGACAGCTTGCCCAGCGCAACGCCCATCTTTTCCTGGTCCGAAATGGTTCTCGGTTCGACCGCCACCGAAATAACCGGGTCCGGGAAATCCATGCGCTCGAGCATGATGCGGTTGCCGATGTCGCACAGCGTGTCACCGGTGCCGACATCCTTGAGGCCTACCGCCGCGGCAATATCCCCGGCACGCACCTCTTTCAATTCTTCGCGCGAGTTTGCATGCATCTGCAACACGCGGCCGATACGCTCCTTCTTGTCTCGCACCGAGTTGTAGATCGCGTCGCCGGCCTTCAATACCCCGGAATAGACCCGGAAGAAAGTCAGGTTGCCGACGAAGGGGTCGGTCGCAATCTTGAACGCCAGCGCGGCAAACGGCTGGTTGTCGTCCGCCGGGCGCTCACCTTCGTGCTCGCCCTCGCTGTTGACGCCCTGAATCGGCGGCACATCGAGCGGCGACGGCATGTAGCGCACCACCGCATCCAGCATTGCCTGAACGCCCTTGTTCTTGAAGGCCGAGCCGCACAAAGCCGGTACAATTTCTCCGGCCAGGGTCCTGATACGCAGGCCCTGGTAAATATCTTCCTCGTCGAGGTCACCCTCTTCGAGGTATTTCTCCATCAGTTCATCGTTGGCTTCGGCCGCGGCTTCCACCATTTTTTCGCGCCAGGCTTCGCATTCCACCATCATTTCCGGCGGGATATCCTGCGCCTGGTAGCTGGTGCCCATGTTGACCTCGTCCCAGATGATTGCTTTCATCTTGACCAGGTCAACCACGCCGCGGAACTTCTCTTCGGCGCCGATGTTCATCTGTACCGGAACCGGCTTGCTGCCAAGCCGATCCCGAATCTGATCCACCACGCGTATAAAATCAGCGCCGGCACGATCCATCTTGTTGACGAATACCATGCGCGGCACGTGATAGCGGTTCGCCTGCCGCCAGACGGTTTCCGACTGCGGCTCCACTCCCGCGACCGCATCAAACACGGCGCAGGCGCCATCGAGCACACGTAACGAACGCTCCACCTCGATGGTAAAATCCACGTGACCAGGCGTATCGATGATGTTGATACGATGCTGATCGAACTGCTGGTCCATGCCGGCCCAGAAACAGGTCGTCGCCGCCGAGGTGATGGTAATCCCCCGCTCCTGCTCCTGCTCCATCCAGTCCATTACGGCAGCGCCGTCATGCACCTCGCCTATCTTGTACGAGACGCCGGTATAAAACAGTATCCGTTCCGTGGTAGTCGTCTTGCCTGCATCGATATGGGCAATAATGCCGATATTCCGATACCGCGTGATCGGTGTCGTACGTGCCACCGTTGTATTCCCTTGTTTATACCAACTATTTAAATCAACGAGCCAGTCAGCGAAGCGTTACCAGCGAAAATGTGCAAACGCCTTGTTGGCTTCGGCCATACGGTGCGTATCTTCACGCTTCTTGACCGCGGTTCCCTTGTTTTCCGAGGCATCGAACAATTCACCAGCGAGTTTTTGCGCCATGGTCTTTTCACCACGCTTCTGCGCGGCCTCGATCAACCAGCGCATCGCCAGGGTGTTACGGCGTGAGGCGCGTACTTCGACGGGCACCTGGTAGGTGGCGCCACCGACGCGGCGTGACTTGACTTCGACCATCGGGCGTACATTCTCGAGCGCCTTCTCCATCAAATCGACCGAGTCCATGCTGCTCTTGCCGGCGATGTTATCGAGGGCGTAATACATGATTTTCTCGGCGGTGGATTTTTTTCCATTGCGCATGATCATGTTGATGAACTTGGCGATCTGCAGGTCGTGGAACTTGGGATCCGGCAGGATAACTCTCTTCGGGATTTCTCTACGTCTGGGCATCGGGCAACCTTTGACCTATGATTTGGGGCGCTTGGCGCCATATTTTGAACGGCCCTGGCGGCGAGTCGGGACACCCTGGGTATCGAGACTGCCGCGTACCACGTGGTAGCGCACACCGGGCAGGTCCTTGACACGACCGCCACGCACCAGTACGACCGAGTGCTCCTGCAGGTTATGGCCTTCGCCACCGATGTAGGAAGCGACTTCGTAACCGGTCGTCAGGCGCACGCGCGCGACCTTTCTGAGCGCGGAATTCGGCTTTTTCGGTGTAGTCGTGTAGACACGGGTACAGACGCCCCGCTTCTGCGGTGAAGCCTCGAGTGCAGGCACGTTACTCTTGCTGCGCTTTGACTGGCGCGGTTTACGTACCAGCTGGTTAACTGTTGCCATCGATTCGACTCTCCTGCGGTCGCTCGTTAAATTTCATGCTGTCTAACAAACAACAGGCTATACATCTGTATAGCCTGCTATTATGGGAGGCGGAATTTTAGGGGCGAAACCGCCCCCTGTCAACCGCTTATTGCCGGCCTATTCCGATACCGCAGCCTCATTTGCCGCCTCTTTTGCAGCGGCTTCCGCAGCCGCTTCTGCAACACCTTCGAGGGCTTCTTCGAGCTCACCCATTTCGGGCATCACCGGCATCACCGGTTGCATGCGCCGACGGCGTCGCTCTTCGTGATAAGTCTGTCCGGTACCAGCAGGAATCAGGCGGCCGACGATAACGTTCTCCTTGAGTCCGCGCAAATCATCCTTGGCACCCTTGACGGCGGCCTCAGTGAGCACACGGGTGGTCTCCTGGAAGGATGCCGCGGAAATGAACGATTCGGTGACCAGCGACGCCTTGGTAATACCGAGCAGATCCTGGACATAGGTCGCCGGCTTCTTGTTCAACGCGATCGCCTTGTCGTTGGAATCGAGCACGCGTGCCTTGTCGACCTGGTCACCACGCAGCAGACGCGTATCGCCGCCATCGACGATGGTTACCTTGCGCAACATCTGGCGCACGATGACTTCAATATGCTTGTCGTTGATCTGCACACCCTGCAGGCGGTAAACATCCTGTACCTCGTTGACCATGTACATGGTCAGGTCACGAACGCCCTTGATGCGTACGATATCGTGCGAGTCGAGTTCACCATCAACCAGCACTTCGCCTTTTTCGACATGCTCGCCTTCGAACACATTGATATGACGAAACTTCGGAATCAGCGTTTCGATCGACTCAGCCTCGGCATCGGTGATTACGAGACGTTTCTTGCCCTTGGTTTCCTTACCGAAGGATACGGTACCCGTCATTTCACCGAGAATTGCCGGTTCTTTTGGCTTACGCGCCTCGAACAGGTCGGCGACACGCGGCAGACCACCGGTAATATCGCGGTTCTTCGATGATTCCTGCGGTATCTTGGCGAGCACATCGCCCACCTTGATTTTGGCGCCGTCTTCGACGTTGACAAAGGCGCCGCCCGGCAGCATGTAGTGAACCGGGATATTGGTTCCGGCGTAACACAGTACATTACCCTTGCCGTCCACCAGTTCGACCGTGGGACGCAATTCCTTGCCGGCGTTGGAGCGAATCGAATCATCCATAACCTCGATCGTGGTGAGACCGGTCATGTCGTCGACGCGATGCTGAACCGTTACCGCCTCGACAAAGTCGGAGAACTTGACCTTACCGGCTACTTCGGTAATAACCGGGTGCATGTGCGGATCCCAGGTTGCCAGCGTCTGGCCGGCCGTGACCTTGGCGCCGTCCTTGATTGCGAACTCGGAGCCGTAGGGAATCTTGTAGCGTTCCTTTTCGCGGCCGGTCGCTTCATCAACCACTCCGATCTCGCCGGAACGCGACACGGCAACCAGGCGCTTGCTCGAATTCTTCACCACCTTGACGTTGTGAAAACGCACGCTACCGCTGTTTTTGACTTCGATACTGTTAACCGACGCTGAACTGCTGGCGGCGCCACCGATGTGGAAGGTACGCATGGTCAGCTGAGTTCCCGGCTCACCGATCGATTGCGCGGCGATGACACCGACCGCTTCACCCTTGCCAACCCGGTGTCCGCGGGCCAGTTCGCGCCCGTAACACTGCACACAGAGGCCGTGGCGGGCTTCACAGGTAACCGCTGAACGCACCTTGAGCTCGTCGATTCCGATTTCATTGATCAACTCGACCTCACGCTCTTCGAGCAGCGTGCCGTTTTCGATCAGCACCTGGCCATCGTCGTCTTCGATATCCTGCTGCAGAACACGGCCGAGTACACGTTCGCCGAGATCGACAACGATATCTCCGCCCTCGATGACCGGGCGCAACTCGATTCCTTCGATGGTGCCACAATCTTCCATGTTGACGACCAGGTCCTGCGATACGTCGACCAGGCGACGCGTCAGGTAACCCGAGTTCGCGGTCTTGAGCGCGGTATCGGCGAGACCCTTACGTGCACCGTGGGTGGAGATGAAGTACTGCAGTACGTCGAGGCCTTCACGGAAGTTTGCGGTAATCGCATTTTCGATAATCGACCCATCCGGCTTGGCCATCAGGCCACGCATGCCGGCGAGCTGGCGAATCTGCGCCGCGGAACCCCTCGCACCCGAATCGGCCATGACGAAGATCGAGTTGAAGGAATCCTGCACCACTTCGTTACCCTCGGCATCGACCACGGTTTCCTTACCTATTTCATTCATCATCGAGCGCGCCACCTTGTCGTTGGCGTGCGACCAGATATCGACAACCTTGTTATAGCGTTCGCCGGAGGTGACCAGACCGGTTGCCCACTGCTTCTCGATGTCCTTGATCTCAACCTCGGCGGCCCTGATCAGGTCGGCCTTGTCTTCCGGTACGATCATGTCGTTGACACCGATGGAAATACCCGAACGGGTGGCATAGTGATAGCCGGTGTACATCAACTGGTCGGCGAGGATAACCGTATCCTTGAGGCCAACTTCGCGGTAACACGCGTCGATCAGCTTGGACACCGCTTTCTTGTCCAGCGTCCTGTTGATCAACGAGAACGGCAGGCCTTCCGGCAGCATTTCGCTGAGGATGGCGCGTCCGACCGTGGTATCGGTCAGGGTACGTTTCTCGATGCGGTTACCTTCTTCGTCACGGTCGTACTCCGAAACCCGGCACTTGACGCGCGCCTGCAGCTCGACCACCTTGTTGGCATAGGCGCGCAGCACTTCCTTGGAATCGGCGAAAACCATGTCCTCGCCCTGCACGTTGATCTTGTCGCGCGTCATGTAGTAGAGACCGAGGATGATGTCCTGGGTCGGCACGATGATCGGCTTGCCGTTGGCCGGCGAAAGAATGTTGTTCGACGACATCATCAGCGCGCGCACTTCGAGCTGCGCTTCGATCGACAGCGGCACGTGTACCGCCATCTGGTCGCCGTCAAAGTCGGCGTTGAACGCGGTACAGACCAGCGGGTGCAGCTGGATCGCCTTGCCCTCGATCAGGATCGGTTCGAAGGCCTGGATACCGAGACGGTGCAGCGTCGGCGCCCGGTTCAACATGATCGGGTGTTCGCGAATGACTTCTTCGAGGATATCCCAGACTTCGGCCACTTCGCGTTCGACCAGCTTCTTGGCGGCCTTGATGGTGGTTGCGAGCCCGCGCATCTGCAGCTTGCTGAAGATGAACGGCTTGAACAGTTCCAGCGCCATCTTCTTCGGCAGCCCGCACTGATGCAGTTTCAGCGTCGGGCCGACCACGATAACCGAACGCCCCGAGTAGTCGACGCGCTTGCCGAGCAGGTTTTGACGGAAACGTCCCTGCTTGCCCTTGATCATGTCGGACAGCGACTTCAGCGGGCGCTTGTTGGTGCCGGTGATGGCGCGACCGCGGCGACCGTTGTCGAGCAGTGCATCCACCGATTCCTGCAGCATGCGCTTTTCGTTGCGCACGATGATATCCGGCGCATTCAACTCGAGCAGGCGCTTGAGGCGATTGTTACGATTGATGACGCGACGGTAGAGATCGTTCAGATCCGAGGTTGCGAAACGACCGCCGTCGAGCGGCACCAGTGGGCGCAGATCGGGCGGCAGTACCGGCAACACGGTCATTACCATCCATTGCGGACGGTTGCCCGAATCGATGAAGGCCTCGACCAGCTTGAGACGCTTGGACAGTCGCTTGAACTTGGTTTCCGACTTGGTGCTGTCGATTTCTTCGCGCAGGTCCACGGCTTCATGGTTCAGATCGACATCCTTCAGCAGTTCGTAAACCGCTTCGGCGCCCATCTTGGCGTTGAAGTCATCACCGAATTCCTCGATGGCTTCGAGGTAAGATTCATCGGTTAGCAACTGACCTTTTTCCAGCGTAGTCATACCAGGATCGATGACGACAAAGCCCTCGAAGTAGAGCACACGCTCGATGTCGCGCAGGGTCATGTCGAGCAGCAGGCCGATACGTGACGGCAATGATTTCAGGAACCAGATGTGTGCAATCGGACAGGCCAGTTCTATGTGGCCCATGCGATCACGGCGCACCTTGGTCTGGGTGACTTCGACGCCACATTTTTCACAGACGACACCGCGATGCTTGAGGCGCTTGTACTTGCCGCAAAGACATTCGAAATCCTTGACCGGGCCAAACACCTTGGCGCAGAAAAGGCCATCGCGTTCCGGCTTGAAGGTACGGTAATTGATCGTTTCCGGCTTTTTCACTTCGCCGTATGACCAGGAACGCACCATGTCTGGCGACGCCAGTCCTACCCGGATGTGGTCAAAATCTTCATCCGCACCCTGCTTCTTTAAAAGGTTAAGTAAGTCTTTCATAGTTATTCCTGCTCGAGTTCAATGTTCAGGCTCAGGGAACGGATTTCCTTGAGTAGTACGTTAAACGATTCAGGCATCCCGGCTTCCATACTGAAATCGCCATCAACGATATTCTTGTACATCTTGTTACGGCCATTGACGTCGTCCGACTTGACCGTCAACATTTCCTGCAAGGTATATGCTGCGCCGTAAGACTCCAGCGCCCAGACTTCCATTTCACCGAAACGCTGGCCACCGAATTGCGCCTTACCACCAAGCGGTTGCTGGGTAACGAGGCTATAGGGTCCGGTGGAGCGCGCGTGCATCTTGTCGTCGACGAGGTGGTTGAGTTTAAGCATGTACATGTAACCCACCGTCACCGGGCGATCGAAAGCCTCGCCGGTACGACCGTCGACGAGCGTGGTCTGACCGGTTTCGGGGAGCTCGGCCAGGGCCAGCATGTTCTTGATTTCCTCCTCTTCGGCGCCATCGAACACCGGCGTCGCCATCGGCACGCCTTTACGCAGGTTTTCGCTCAGCTTCCAGACGTCATCATCGGTGAGTTCCTTCAGGCGCAGTTTCTCGGCGTTATTGTTGTAAATCTTGGACAGGAAGGTTCTTAACTCAGTAACCTTGCGCTGGGCATCGATCATTTCACCGATCTTCAACCCGAGGCCGGCCGCCGCCCAACCGAGATGGGCTTCAAGAATCTGGCCCACGTTCATGCGTGAGGGTACACCGAGCGGATTCAAAACCACGTCAACCGGGGTACCGTCTTCACGGTAAGGCATGTCTTCCTCGGGCACGATCATCGATACCACACCCTTGTTACCATGACGCCCGGCCATCTTGTCGCCCGGTTGCATGCGCCGCTTGACCGCAACATAGACCTTGACCATCTTCAATACGCCGGGTTTGAGATCATCTCCCTGGGTAACCTTGCGCTTCTTTTCCTCGAACAGGCGATCGAACTCGCCACGCTGGGCTTCGAGCTGCTGGTTCAGCGACTCGAGCTGCTTGGCCAGCTTGTCGTCGATTACGCGAATCTTGGCCCATTGATCGCGGCCTATGCTTTCCAGGTAATCGGCGGTGATCACACCGTTCTTCTTCATGCCGCCCGGGCCGCCACTGGCTTTCTTGCCGGTGATCAGGCGTGCGACACGCTGGTAGATGTTTTCCTCGATGATGCGGAACTGATCGTCGAGGTCCTTTTTCAGCGAATCGATCTCGATGCGTTCGTTGTCGAGTGCGCGTGCGTCCTTCTCTACGCCATCGCGAGTGAATACGCGGACGTCGACGACGGTACCGGTAACACCCGACTTCATGCGCAGCGAGGTATCTTTCACGTCGGAGGCTTTCTCACCAAAGATGGCGCGCAGCAGTTTCTCTTCCGGGGTCAACTGGGTTTCACCCTTGGGCGTTACCTTGCCGACCAGGATATCGCCAGGCCTGACCTCGGCGCCGACGTAAACCACGCCGGACTCGTCGAGCTTGGACAGCAGACCCTCGCTGACATTCGGGATATCGGCGGTAACTTCTTCCGCGCCGAGCTTGGTGTCGCGCGCAAGACAGCTCAGTTCCTCGATATGAACCGTGGTAAAGCGATCTTCCTTGACCACACGCTCGGACAGCAGGATCGAATCCTCGAAGTTGTAACCGTTCCAGGGCATGAACGCGACCTGCATGTTCTGACCGAGGGCCAGTTCACCGAGATCGGTAGAGGCGCCATCGGCGAGCACATCGCCTTCTTCGATGACATCGCCGGGACGAACCAGAGGCTTCTGGTTGATACAGGTATTCTGGTTGGAGCGGGTGTATTTGGTGAAGTTATAGATATCGACACCGGGCTCGCCTTCACTGGTTTCCGAGTCATTGACGCGCACTACCGTGCGACTGGCATCGACGGAGTCGACGACACCGCCACGCAATGCCTTGACCGTGGTTCCGGAATCGACCGCAACCGCACGTTCCATGCCGGTACCGACCAACGGCTTTTCGGCACGCAGGCAGGGAACCGCCTGGCGCTGCATGTTTGAACCCATCAAGGCGCGGTTAGCGTCGTCGTGCTCGAGAAAGGGAATCAGCGAGGCCGCTACCGAAACAATCTGTTTCGGTGACACATCCATGAAATCAATCTTGTCGGAGGTCGACAGTGTCGACTCGTTTTGATGACGGCAAGGAATCAGATCATCGGTCATCGCGCCCTTTTTATCGAGCGTGACGTTGGCCTGCGCTATCTGGTACTGGCTTTCCTCGATCGCAGACAGGTACTCGACGTCGTTCGTGACCTTGCCATTGACCACTTTGCGATAAGGCGTCTCCAGAAATCCGTAATGATTGGTGCGCGCGTAAACCGACAGCGAATTAATCAGGCCGATGTTCGGGCCCTCAGGGGTTTCGATCGGGCAGACACGGCCGTAGTGGGTCGGGTGCACGTCGCGCACTTCAAAGCCGGCGCGTTCACGCGTGAGGCCACCCGGCCCGAGCGCGGACACGCGGCGCTTGTGGGTGACTTCCGACAATGGATTGCTCTGATCCATGAACTGCGACAACTGGCTCGAGCCAAAGAACTCCTTGACCGCCGCCGCTACCGGCTTGGCGTTGATGATGTCCTGCGGCATCAGGCCTTCGGACTCGACCAGGCCGAGGCGGTCGCGCACCGCGCGTTCGACGCGCACGATACCGGTGCGGAATGCATTTTCCGCCATTTCACCGACGCTGCGAATGCGCCGATTGCCGAGGTGATCGATGTCATCGACATTGCCGTTACCATTGCGGATATCGATGAGTACCTTCATCACTTCGACGATGTCGTCGGTCGACAAAACACCCTCGCCATCGATGCTGTCGCGTCCCAGGCGGCGATTGAATTTCATGCGACCGACTTCGGACAGGTCGTAACGCTCGGCGTTGAAGAACAGGTTCTGGAACAGGTTTTCAGCGGACTCGCGGGTTGGCGGTTCACCCGGGCGCATCATGCGGTAGATTTCAACCTTGGCTTCGAGATCGTTGGTGGTCGGGTCCAGCGCCAGCGAATTGGAAATGTAAGGTCCGCGATCGATTTCATTGGTGAAAATGGTGCGGATCAGCTTGATGCCCTTATCGCGAACCAGGGTCAGTAATTCTTCGGTGATTTCGTCGTTGGCGCTGGCGAGAATTTCACCGGTTTCCGCGTCGACCAGGTTTTCCGCCAGGATCTTGCCGAAGAGGTAGTCGTCCGGTACCGCCAGTTGCTTGATCTTGGACGCTTTCAACTGCTTGATGTGCAAAGCGGTGATACGACGCCCCTGCTGCACCAGCACCTGGCTCTTGACCTTGAGATCGAAGGTCGCGGTTTCACCCTTGAGCCAGTCGGCCTCGAGCACCATGTTGATACCGGTCTTGGTGACCTTGAAGACATTGTGGTCGAAAAACATGTCCAGCATCTGTACATTGTCAAAACCGAGAGCGCGCAGCAGGATGCTGGCCGGCAGTTTGCGACGACGGTCGATGCGCACGAACAGCGAATCCTTGGGATCAAATTCAAAATCGAGCCAGGAACCACGGTAGGGAATCACGCGCGCCGAAAACAACAGCTTGCCCGAGGAATGCGATTTGCCGCGATCATGATCGAAGAAAACGCCCGGTGAGCGGTGTAACTGGGAGACGATGACGCGCTCTGTACCGTTGATGACGAAGGTGCCGTTTTCGGTCATCAGGGGCATTTCGCCCATGTAAACTTCCTGCTCCTTGATGTCCTTGACCGAGCGGTTCCTGGCAGAGGCTTCCTTGTCGTAAATCACCAGGCGCACCAGTACGCGCAGCGGTGCGGCGTAGGTCAGGCCACGGATCTGGCATTCCTTGACGTCGAAAACAGGATCGCTGATGCGATAGCTGACGTATTCGAGCTCAACGTTACCGCTGAAGCTGACGATCGGAAAAATGGACTCGAAGGCGCGCTGCAAGCCGGTGCCTTCCTGATTCCCGTCGGGATTGATAAAACGCTTGTATGAGTCGGTTTGAATCGCGAGCAGGTACGGTTCGTCGATCACCGCCGGGCGTTTGCCGAAATCCCTGCGGATGCGTTTTTTCTCAGTAAAAGAGTATGCCATTGATAGTCACCAATAATAACGTTTTCATGTTGCTTCCCAGCCCACCAAGCTTTCGGAAACACGCGCGGGCCGATGGCTTTTCAGCCATCAGCCCGAGCTATAAGTACTGGGTACGAATACCCAACAACTGCAAGTTACTTGAGCTCTACAGTTGCGCCAGCTTCTTCAAGCTGCTTTTTCAGTTCTTCGGCTTCGTCCTTGGAAGCAGCTTCCTTGACGGTAGTCGGAGCACTTTCGACCATGTCCTTGGCTTCTTTCAGGCCGAGACCGGTGATCGAACGAACTGCCTTGATGACACCAACTTTCTTCTCACCGAAGCTGGCCAGGACCACGTCGAACTCGTCCTTTTCAGCGACAGCGGCAGCACCGTCGCCATCACCCGCGGCGGCTGGCGCCGCAGCAACGGCGGCCGCGGCCGAAACGCCGAATTTCTCTTCCATCGCGGCGATTAAGTCGACGACTTCCATGACCGTCATGTTAGATAAAGTTTCCAGAATTTCTTCTTTTAAAACTGCCATTAGATTTTCTCCTGATACAGAAATTAAATATGATTACTTTTGGTCGCGAATTGCGGCGACGGTTCGGGTTAACTTGCCGGGCACCTCGTTCATGGTGCGCGCCAATTTCTCTACCGGTGCTTTCATCACGGCCATCAGCAGACTGATAGCTTGATCGTAGGTTGGCAGCGACGCCAGTCGCTTGATCTCGGATGGATCCAGCAGCTCACCACCAAAGGCGATCAGCTTGACGACCAGTTTGTCGTTGGCCTTCGAGTAATCCTTGAGAACCCGGGCGGCGCCGCCCGGCTCTTCCATCGAAAACGCGTAAACCATCTGACCTTGCAATGCATCTCGCATGCAGTCGTAGTCGGTTCCTTCAAAGGCGCGTCGGGCAAGACTATTCTTGACGACCCGCAGCTGAACATTCGACTCACGAGCCTGGACGCGCAGCGCGGTCATCTCGCCAACAGTCAAGCCCTGGTACTCGGCTGCAATGACAGAATGCGCCTGGGTAGCAACATCGGCCACTTCGCTGACTACGCTCTGTTTTTGCTGGAGAGTTAAAGGCATATGACTTCTCCTGATTAAGTTGAATAACCGGGCTCACACCCGGACCTCTATCCCTGTTCGGCAAAACTGCCGTGTTCCTTACGACTTCCTAACCAGGTAACTCCTGTCTCAGAAGATCGTCTACGCAGGAAATTAAGATTGCCAATAAGGCAATCACCCACGGTCTTTGACGAGTGACCCCCTGTTATGGGGCCGCCTCAAAGATTCCACTATCTGCATTCCCGATACGTCGGACCGCGCCATCCCTCGCGGTCATCCCGGATAGTCGCTGCGCGACTTCCGGCGGTCCGACGTATCGGATGACATCGCCTTAAGGCGATGTCATTTCAGGGACAGCGACGCCTGATCAACCGCGATGCCAATACCCATCGTGGTCGAAATAGATACTTTTTCCAGATAAACACCCTTCGACGAACTCGGCTTGGCGCGCTTCAGATCCTCCAACAGGAATTCGAGATTTTCGCGCAACTGTGCTACTTCAAAGCTCGACTTGCCGATGGTGCAGTGAATGATGCCGCCCTTGTCGGTGCGATAGCGCACCTGACCGGCCTTGGCATTTCGTACCGCGGTTTCGACGTCTGCCGCGACCGTGCCCACCTTGGGATTTGGCATCAAGCCTCGCGGGCCCAGAAGCTGCCCCAGCTGGCCAACCACGCCCATTGCATCGGGGCTTGCGATCACCACGTCGTAATTCAGGTCGCCGCCTTTCATACTCTCCGCCAGCTCCTGCATACCGACTACGTCGGCGCCAGCGGCCGTGGCCTTGTCGGCATTTTCGCCCTGCGTGAAAACCGCAACGCGTACCTTTTTACCGGTGCCGTTCGGTAAAACGCTGGAACCACGGACATTCTGGTCCGATTTGCGCGGATCGACTCCTAGATTGATCGAGGCATCGACCGACTCGTCGAATTTCACGCGGCTGCACTCTTTCAACAGGGCCAGACCCTCGTCGATCGAATACTGCCGGGTACGGTCTATCTTGCCGCGGATATCCGCCATTCGCCTGGATGAACTTGCCATGCTACACACCCTCCACGTCGAGGCCCATACTGCGGGCGCTGCCAGCGATGATGCGCACCGCGGCATCCATGTCGTTGGCGTTCAAATCGGCCATCTTGGTGGTCGCAATCTCTTCGAGTTGCGCGCGTGTCACCGTGCCGACCTTGGCAGAGTTCGGGGTGCCGCTACCCTTGGCCACGCCAGCCGCCTTGCGCAACAATACTGCCGCCGGCGGAGTCTTGATTTCAAAGGTGAAACTCTTGTCGGAATATACCGCGATCACCACGGGCAAGGGCATGCCATTCTCGACATCCTGGGTCTGGGCGTTGAACGCCTTGCAGAATTCCATGATGTTGAGGCCATGCTGACCGAGAGCTGGCCCGACCGGCGGGCTTGGATTTGCGGCGCCCGCGGGCACCTGTAACTTGATATAGTTTTCTAACTTCTTTGCCATTTCAGCTATCTCCCGGGTGCAAACGGATGAATCGAGTTCATCCTCCCCATCGTTGAGACTGTTTTAAATCTACCGCGATCGCGCATACTGCGTTGGAAAATCACGAAAAATGCTCATTTACTGACGTGTAAACTGCGCTTTTTCGCGATTCTCCGCCTTGCCTGCGCTTCGCTCGTGACGCTTTTAAACAGCCTCAAATTCAAAATACCCCGGAAAATCCGGAAACCTAAAATCTAGCCTTTCTCAACCTGGCCGAAGGCTAATTCGACCGGGGTGGAACGACCAAAAATCTGTACCGAAACGAGCATTTTGCTCTTTTCGTAATTCACTTCTTCAACGACACCGTTAAAATCGTTAAACGGACCGTCATTAACACGCACTACTTCACCCACCTCGAACAGCACCTTCGGCCGCGGACGATCGACGCCTTCCTCGACACGATTCAAAATCGCATCGGCTTCCGCCGGAGTGATTGGGGCTGGCTTGTCGCTGGTGCCGCCGATAAAGCCAAGCACCTTGGGCACTTCCTTGACCATGTGCCAGGTATCGCTGTCCATTTCCATCTGCACCAGCACGTAGCCCGGGAAAAACTTGCGCTCGCTTTTACGTCGATGGCCTTCGCGCATTTCGACGACTTCCTCGGTCGGCACCATGATTTCGCCGAATTTTTCTTTATGCGGCGACATCGCGATACGGCTTTCGAGCACCTTCTTCACATAGGATTCAAATCCCGAGTAGGCATGCACCACGTACCAGCGTTGCTTGCTGTTCTCCTGTTTTTCAGCCGCTTCAGCCTCGGCCTGGTCATCCGCGGCAACGTCTTCGACGAGATCTTCCGCAACCGGGGAATCAACTTTGATTTCTTCGTCCGTCATTAGTTCACTCTGCATTAGGTCAACCCAGATCAGGCCAACCCGGCACTAAGCCAATAATTTGCTCACGCCCCATCCCAGTAACATATCAAACAGCCATAACATGATTGCGACCAGAATAACCATGAACAGCACCGCTACCGTGGTCTGCAGGGTTTCCTGGCGCGTCGGCCACACGACCTTGCGCACTTCGACGCGCGCATCCTTGACAAAACCGAGGCCACGTCGTCCCGGGTCGCTGCTTGCCGCGATAAAAAATGCGACCACCGCGACCGCAAGCATGCCGAGCACGCGCAACAACTGCGATTCCTCTTCGAAGTAATAAAATGCGACCACGCCGGCGAGCAGCACCAGCACGGCAGTCATTAATTTAAACGTGTCGATCGCCGACGATGATTGTTCGGTCTTGCTGACCACTTAATACCTCGAAATTCACAATAATGGCAGGACAGGAGGGAATCGAACCCCCAACCTGCGGTTTTGGAGACCGCTGCTCTGCCAGTTGAGCTACTGTCCTAATCTGCTGACAGGCGCACCCCTGCCGTCAAACAAAGGGCGGGGATGGTAGCCCATCTCCCGCCCTGATGCAATGTTAAAGTGACGCTTTACTGATCAACTACTCGATAATCTTGGATACGACGCCGGCACCCACGGTACGACCGCCTTCCCGGATCGCAAAACGCAGTCCGTCTTCCATCGCAATCGGCGCGATCAGCGCCACTTCCATCTTCACATTGTCACCCGGCATTACCATCTCC
>JAAEPH010000296.1 GCA_024232855.1 Gammaproteobacteria bacterium | reverse complement strand
TATGATGTAAGCTGAAATTTGTTATCATATTTCACCTGAATTTGATAAGTTGACAATGTCAATTTAACTCAACCGCAGCGCAGTCAAAAATCCATAAAGGAAATTGTCACTGTGTATAGCGAGATCAGAGGTCACGTTTCAAACCTTCACAGCGCATTAGAAATATTGATCGACGAAGAAAATGCGATCAACAGGATCGAGCAAACAGCACACGTGCGAACTACTACTTGGCGAACCATCGCAGCGCTGTGTTTCGGCGGTTCAATACTGTTCGTTTACGCCGCAGCCTTTCTTCTGGCGAAAACTTCCTGGTTTGAGGGATTCACACTCCCGTTGGTCAAGGCGTTCGGATGATGAAAACCGGTGCACAACTTGCGGAACCGGATTATTAAACCAATTCCTTAGCGTATTTTTTTGTGCACATTTTGTGCATTTTGTGCAGCAATGAAATGAGGGATTTGTAAATTATTGAAATAAAAGGAAAAATGGTGGGGCGTGGGCGGCTCGAACGCCCGACCACCTGATTAAAAGTCAGATGCTCTACCAACTGAGCTAACGCCCCCCGGGAAGGTCTGGAATCATACCTGAGCCCAGACCGATTTCAAGCGAATTCCAGAAAAATCCAGCTTTAGTGACCCTCCTTGCGAATCCGGTCTAGCCGCTTGGCGGCGAGCCGGGACGCGGTCTCATTTGGGAAACGCGCCCGCAAGTCCTGCAGGACCGTCCTGGCCTGGGGATACCGCTTGAGTTCGTAGTGCGTGTAGCCCAGTTTCAGCATGGCGTCCGGCACCTTGTTACTGCCCGGGTAGCCGTTGATTACTTTCTGAAACTCGATGATGCCCTGCTCGAAGTTGCGCGTGACATAATGCGCCTCGCCCAGCCAGTACTGCGCGTTTCCGGTAAAGCTGCTTTCCGGATACTTGTCGAGAAAAGCCTTGAGTTCGACCTTGGCCTGTTTGTAGCGACCTTCCTTGAGGGTATCGAAGGCGGCCTGGTAGGCATCCTTTTCGCCGGCTTGTGGCGGCGCCGGGGTTGCCGGGGCCGAAGCGGCCGCGGAGGTGCCGGTGGCAGGCAGTAACGACGGTGTCTCTGTTGCACTGCTGGAGGAGGGCTCGCTGGTGGTCTGGGCCGGCGCGGTGGTTTGTGGAACGGTAATCGGCGCTGCCGGCGCCTGGCTTACGGCACGACTTTCCATATCACGCAGACGACGATCGATGTCCTGGTAAAGTTCGCGCTGGCGTTTCTTGATTTCGTTGATATCGTTGCCCTGCACCTCGATCTCGCCGCGCAGCAGATTGACATCTTCCGAAATCTGGTCGACCTGCTGGATCATTTCGAGCATGGCGCGGTTGTCGACCAGGCGCCCCATACGGCTCATTTCCTCCGGCAGCTTTTTCAACTGTTCCTGCACGCTGGAGAGCTTGGCCTCGGAGCGCTGCGACAATTCGGTCAGCCGTTCGACACGAAGCGTCAATTGCTCGGGCGTCAGGGCAGATTGCGCATACAGCGGGGTATGGGCTGTCAGCACAACCCCCGCCAGCAACGCGCAACCAAGCGGAGAGATCGCCGCCTTCATATCAGTTCACCGTATAAATCAGTTCGACGCGCCGGTTCTTGCTCCAGGCTTCCTCGTCGCGCCCCGAAGCCGCCGGCTGCTCTTCGCCGTAACTCACGGTCTCGACCTGGTCCGACGAGGCTCCCTGGAATAGCAGCACGCGGCGCACCGACTGCGCGCGGCGGTCTCCCAGCGCGATATTGTACTCGCGGCTGCCGCGTTCGTCGGCATGCCCTTCGAGACGCACCGAGACTTCACCGTTTCCAGCGATAAAGTCGCCGTGGGTTTCGAGAATTTCAATCGATTCGCCGGTCAGCTTGGCGCTGTCGTATTCGAAATATATGGTGCGGTTGGCGAGTGCGCCCTCGGATTGCTCCAGCATCTCGGCCACGGTCATCGGAGCGCTATCAACGATTGCGTCACCATCGCCCGAATCGGCGCCATCGAGCCCGGTGGCATCTGCACCGCTGTCAGTGCCGCCATCGGTGGCGCCGGCGTCGGTCTGTGACTGATCGGTACCCGCCGCGTCATCGTCGACCGCGGGCATTTCTTCCTGCGTGGTGGCACAGGCGGAAATAAAAACCGCGACCAGGCCGGCCATCATCAATGACTTGATAATTTGATGTCGTTTCATATTGGTTGTACTCCGTTTGTATTCGTTAGTTACTTACTTCCAAAAGGTCCCCAGACCGGTTCGCGTACATCGCCAGCCTGATCCGATAATTTATGCTTCGCCCGTCCATCGATCGATACCACGAACAGCAAACCGTTGCTGCCGCGGGTGGATGCGTACAGCAACATCTTGCCATTCGGCGAAAACGACGGCGATTCATCCAGGGAACTATCCGTCAATACGATCAAATTGCCGGTTTCGCGTTCGTACTGCGCTATTTTATATTGCCCGCGGTCTGAGTGCACCATGGCAATGTGCTTACCGTCCGGTGACAGGTTGGCTGCCGCATTATAACGCCCCTCAAAGGTGATTCGCTTCGGTTTTCCGCCCTCGGCGCCGATCCGGTAAAGCTGCGGTGCCCCGGATCGGTCCGAGGTAAATATAATCTCCCTGCCGTCAACGCTCCAGACCGGCTCGGTATCGATGCTGCGGTGTCGCGTCAGGCGCTTGAGCCGCTTGGTCGCCGTATTCAACGTATAGATATCGGCGCTGCCGTCCTTGGACAGAACCAGCGCCAGGAACTTGCCGTCCGGCGACCAGCTCGGGGCGCTGTTCAGGCCGCGGAACCCGGAAACCTTGGTACGTCTGGCCGTGGCCAGGTGTTGAATGAATATCTCGGGACGCTTGCTTTCGAAGGAAACATAAGCCAGCGACTTGCCATCCGGCGACCAGCTCGGCGACATGATCGGCTCATCCGACTCGAGCACGTTCTGCGGGTTGAATCCATCCGAGTCGGCGACCTGCAACACGTACTCGCGCGCCGCATCCTTTTGCGCGCGCACGTAGGCGATACGCGTATTGAACGCGCCGCGGGTGCCGGTTATATGCTCGTAGATAAAGTCACTGATCTGGTGCGCTCGCGAACGCAGGTTGCGTTTCCTGGCGGACATGCTGCGTCCCAGCAACTGCTTTTTCTTGAGCACATCGAGCAACTGGAACTCGATGGTATACACCCCGGCCGAGCTTTCCAGCACGCGGCCGACTACCAGGTAGTCCTGGCCGGCGTTGCGCCAGCGCGGGTACTGCACCTGGTTACTGTAGTGCGGACTGGCCGGTAATGCGTCCCGCTCCATCGCCTTCAGCACGCCGCTGCGATTCAGGTCGCTGGCGACAATCTCGGCCAGGTCGACCGGGAATTTGAGACTCGCTCGTGAGGTATCGAAAGGCACCACCGCGATCGGCAGGGCGCCATCGACGCCCTGGGTGATCTCGATAGTCAGGGCGGCATGGGCATTTTGCATCATGCCGGCAAGCAGCGCGGCGAACAGATAAGAAACTAGCTTTTTTAACGGCATATTCGGGGCTTACTGGATGCTGGGATTAAACAAAAAATTTATTTCACGCTCAAACAATTTCGGATCTCCGGGTTTTGGCAGGGGTTCAGCCTTATAAACTGCATTTTCGATGGAAGCACGGTAGGTAGTCGTGCTTCCATCACAGGCGCCAAAGTCAACATTGAGAATAATACCACCAGGCCCCTGCTCTACGAGAACTTCACAGAGCGGCATTTTCTCACTTCCGGCCGGTCTTCGCCAATTACGTTGAACTTTTTGCCGAATTGCCAGGATATAGGCCTCGCGCAGCGTATTGAGACGGCGTTGATTCTCTTCAGCCTCCATCCTGGCCCTGAGTTCTTCTTCCTTGCGCCGCTGCTCCTCTTCGGCGCGACGCCGATCTTCCGCTTCCGCGCGTTTGCGCTCTTCCTCGGCGAGTCGCGCTTCTTCGGCCTTGCGTTTCTCCTCGGCGGCACGGGCCTCTTCGGCCTTACGTTTCTCCTCGGCGATACGCGCTTCCTCGACCTTGCGTGCCGCCTCGGCGACACGCGCTGCTTCGGCCTTGCTTGCTGCCTCGGCCTTACGCTTTTCGTCCGCTTTGCGTTTCTCCTCGGCCTTACGCTTTGTGTCCGCCTTACGCTTTTCGTCGGCCTTGCGTTTCTTTTCGGCCGCCTCCTTTTTGCGTTTTTCTTCGGCCTGCTTTTTTCGCTTTAGTTCCGCCTTTTTCTGTTCTTCTTTCTTGCGTTTCAACTCGGCATCGCGTTTCTTTTTGTCGGCCAGCTTTTTTGCCTCGAGCTGTTTTTTCTTCTTCTCCGCCGCCTTGCGTTCGGCCTCGAGCCGTTTCTGCTTCTCGCGGTCTTCGAGTTGCTTGCTGTCTACCATTTCTGCCTGCACGGTTTTGGCAAGCTGCCCTGCCCAGATCTGTTTCGGCCTGTCGACGAAACTCAGATTCACCACCATCAGGCCGATGATAACGGCGTGGAACAGAAACGACAACAGCAGCGCACGTGGGTGCTTGAGCAACTCCGACAACACTAACGCGTTTCCTCGGGATCGGTTACCAGGCCGACCGAGCCGACATCGGCCTGCTGCAACAGGACCAGGGTCGTGACCACGCTCTGGTAGGGGCCGTCGGCGTCACCGCGCACCATCACCGGGCGCTTCGGATCTTGCTGCAAGGCCGACTTCACCTGCTTCACCAGCGCGTTGGCATCGATTTGAGCCTCCGGGTCGGGTGCAATACTCAGGTACATCAGGCCATTCCTGTCGACGCTGATGATGATGGGTTCGGGGCTGTTCGAGTCCAACGGATTCGCCGGGGCGGTCGGCAGATCCACATCCACGCCCTGCTTCAGCAAGGGCGCGGTAACCATGAAAATGATCAGCAGCACCAGCATCACGTCGATGTAGGGTACGACGTTGATGTCGGCAATCGAGCGACGTCTCTTCACGCTGGCCATTCCTATCTCGGCGTATGGGACTGACGCTGCAGGATCCCGGTAAATTCCTCCAGGAAATTCTCGTAGCGTACGATCATGATGTCGATATCGCTGGAGAACTTGTTATACGCCACCACCGCCGGTATCGCCGCCAGCAAACCCATTGCCGTTGCGATCAAGGCTTCGGAAATACCGGGCGCCACCATCGCCAGAGTGGCCTGCTGCACGCCGGCAAGCGCGCGAAACGATTCCATGATTCCCCATACGGTGCCAAACAGCCCGACATAGGGACTGACCGAACCGACCGTGGCCAGAAACGGCAGGTTGTTTTCCAGTATCTCGATTTCACGCGCCATCGCGACCTTCATCGCGCGATGGGCGGAGCGTACCGCCTCGCTGTTTTCGAGCTCCGCCTTGCGTGCGCGCGCAAACTCACGAAAACCGTTTTCAAAAATCGCCTCCAGCCCGAAGCGGCGTTCCTGGCGCTGGCTCAACTGGCTAAACAGGTCGCTCAGGTTGAGACCCGACCAGAAACGCCCCTCGAAGTTCCTGGCCTCGGCTTGCGACTGGCGAATGTAACCGTGCTTCACGTACATCAAGGCCCAGGAAAGCACCGAGGCGCCAAGCAGCAGCAGCATGACCAGTTGCACCGGCACGCTGGCGTTAGCAATCAAGGTTAGCAATGAGTCATCGTTCATGGTCTGGTTTTACTTCTTCTGGTGTTTATGGGTGCAACGGGATCAGGTTACAGCTCGATTTCGCCCTGGCTGGAATGCTTGATACCCAGGTGCGAGTATGCGCGCGATGTTACCACACGACCACGTGGGGTACGCATCATAAAGCCCTGCTGGATCAGGTAGGGTTCGATCACATCCTCGATCGTGCCGCGCTCCTCGCTGATTGCAGCCGACAGGCTTTCCACGCCCACCGGCCCGCCGTCGAACTTCTCGATCAAGGCCAGGATAAGACGCCGATCCATATGATCGAGCCCACAGCGGTCTACCTTGAGCATGTCCAGCGAGGCGTGCGCAACCTCGGCGTCGATAACGCCGTCCGCCCTGACTTCGGCATAATCGCGCGCGCGCCGCAGCAGGCGGTTGGCGATGCGCGGGGTACCGCGCGAACGGCTCGCGATTTCGTGCGCGCCCTCGGCTTCCAGGCGAATCTCGAGCAAACCCGCCGAGCGCATGATAATACGGCACAATTCCTCGGCGCTGTAAAATTCGAGACGTTGCACGATGCCGAATCGATCGCGCAACGGCGAAGTCAGCAAACCCGCGCGAGTGGTTGCGCCGACCAGTGTAAACGGCGGCAGATCGAGCTTTATCGAACGGGCCGACGGGCCGTCACCGATCATGATATCGAGTTGGTAGTCTTCCATGGCCGGGTACAGAATTTCCTCGACGACCGGGCTGAGGCGGTGAATTTCATCGATGAAGAGGACGTCGTGGGCTTCCAGGTTGGTGAGAATGGCCGCCAGGTCTCCCGCCTTCTCCAGAACCGGCCCCGAAGACTGGCGCAGGTTGACCTGCATTTCGTTGGCGATGATGTGCGACAGCGTCGTCTTGCCGAGGCCGGGCGGGCCGAAAATCAACACGTGATCGAGCGCTTCGCGACGCTTTACCGCGGCGCTGACAAATATATCCATCTGCTCGCACACTTCATCCTGGCCAACGTAATCGGTCAACATTTTCGGACGCAGGGCGCGGTCCTGGGTCAGTTCCTCAGCCACGGCATCGGCGTTGATGAGGCGATCTTCAGTCATCGGTTCACCGACGCCTGCAGCGCCTTCTTTATCAACTGCGAAGCATTACCCTGGACATCATCCTGGCCCTGCACGCGATTGATCATTTTTTCCGCATCGACGGCCCGATATCCTAGCGCCTGCAGCGCTTCGATGGCTTCGCTGACCACCGAGTGACCGCCTGCCGCAAGCTGCGGACTCGGGCTCTCACCCAGCAGCGCGTCGACCTTGTCGCGCATTTCGATAATCAGGCGTTCGGCGGTCTTCTTGCCGACGCCCGGTAAGCGCGTCAACATCGCCACGTCGCTGTTGGCGATACATAGCGCGAACTGCTGATCGTCGATGCCGGACAGAATCGTCAGCGCCATCTTCGGACCAACGCCGTTGATACGGATCAACTGGCGAAACAGGCGGCGTTCCTGCTCGCCATTAAATCCGACCAGGCTGTGGGAATCGTCCTTGACCAGCAAATGCGTCCAGATCGAAATCTGTTCGCCAACCTCGGGAAGCTGGTAGTAAGTCGTCATCGATACGTCTGCCTCGTAGCCCACGCCATTACAGTCGATCAGTATCTGCGGCGCGCGCTTGGCGGCCAGTATGCCGGTTAATCGACTGATCATCTGCGGCGACCTCTACGGCGTTTCAGCAGGGCGGGATCGATGCCGGTTTTCAAACCGGAGGTATAAAACTGCGCATGACAGATGGCGATGGCGAGACCATCCGCCTCGTCGGCCTGTAGCTCCTGCTGAATTCCGAGCAATCGTTTCACCATATGCTGAACCTGGTCCTTGTTGGCGGCGCCGGTGCCGACGATAGCCTGCTTGATTTCGCGTGGCGCGTACTCGGCGATTTCGAGGCCCGCCTGGTGGGCGGCGCAAATGGCCGCGCCACGGGCCTGCCCCAGTTTCAGCGCGGAATCCGCATTGCGCGCCATAAATACGTTCTCGATACTCATTTGCATCGGCTGATGCTCCCGTATCACTTCACCGATGGCGGAGAATATACTTCCCAGCCGCTGTGGCAGGCTGTCGCCGCTGACCTTGATATTGCCGCTGGCAATGTAGGCGATACGACTGGCCTGGTTATCGATCAGACCAAACCCGGTAATGCGCGATCCAGGATCAATCCCCAGGATTATCATCAGGCCTCGGCCTCGTAAGCGTCCTCTGGAATCTCGGCATTGTAATAGACGTCCTGCACGTCGTCAGAGTTTTCCAGCAGATCGACCAGGCGCAGCACTTTACGCGCATCGTCGAGCTCGAGCTCGGCGTTGGTCGATGCACGCATGGTCAATTCCGAATCTTCCGGCTCGAGCCCGGCATCGGTCATCGCCTGCTTTACCGTAACGTACTCCTCGGCCGCGGTCAGCACTTCGATACTGCCATCGTCAGCGACGATAACGTCCTCGGCGCCGGCGTCGAGCGCCGCCTCCATAATCGTGTCTTCATCGCATTCCGGCGAATAAACCAATACGCCGACACTGGCAAACATATAGGCCACCGAGCCGGTTTGCCCGAGATTGCCCCCCGCCTTGCTGAAAGCATGGCGCACGTCGGCGACGGTTCGATTGCGATTGTCGGACAGGCAATCGACGATGACCGCCACCCCGGCCGGGCCGTAACCCTCGTAACGAATTTCCTCGTAATCCGAACCGTCGAGTTCACCGGCGCCGCGCTTGACCGCGCGTTCGATGGCGTCCTTGGGGACCGATTGCGACTTGGCTTTGTCGACCGCGCTGCGCAGCGAGGCGTTGGCGTCGAGATCGGATCCACCCGACTTCGCGGCCACCACGATCTCCTTGATCAAACGGGTAAACAGTTTTCCGCGCCTGGCGTCCTGCGCCTTCTTACGATGCTGGATATTTGCCCACTTACTGTGACCCGCCACGTTTACGACCTCGGTAAAAAGTGGCGCTATGTTAGCATTTTTTTTGGGGAAGCTTTACCAGCCGGGAGGGAGTTTCTTTTCAATAGTGATATGTTTCCCTTCTATCGAGATATAGCCGCCGGTTTTCAATTCCTTGAGTATCCGATGCACCATTTCGCGCGTCGCACCGACACGGCTGGCGATGTCCTGCTGCGTGAGTTTTTCGGTTACCAGCTTTTCGCCGACTTCCTCGGCGTGCTTGTACAGAACCCGCACCACGCGGTTGTAAACATCCTCCAGAGCGAGACTGCTGACCTCTTCGGTCAGGTCCTGGATGCGACGAACCAGCAAGTCGATGATCTGCATGCTCACGGTCGGCTTGGTCAACAGCGTGTCGATGAAGACCTGGCGTGAAATAATGCCGAAGGTGGAATCCTCGGTGGTGATGATGCTGGCCTGGCGCGGAATGCGGCCCAGCGGCGCGAGCTCGCCGAAAGTCTCGCATTCGCCCAGCGTGTTGATGATGATTTCCTTACCCTTTTCGTTATGCAGGAAAACGTCCACCTTGCCCTGCAAGATGAGGTAGAACGAATCGGTTTCATCCCCCTGGCTGACAACCACGGTGTTTTTCGGGAACTGGCGGATCACAGTATTCGACGCGATACTGTCGAGATCTCCCTTTGTCATCCCCCGGAAAAGTGTAATCTCCTCGAGAGTTTCGTTTAAGGTTGCCATATTTATTATTTAATCGCGTACTGTTATTCGCGCCATCATTACCAAATTCCTGATGGTAATCAAGATTATTCCGACAATCTGTCATCGATAGCCGAACTGCCAGTCATGACGGCGGGCTGCGAAATACCCATTAACTGCAAAACGGTGGGTGCGATCGCGGACAGGTTTCCGCCTTCCCGCAGCGACTTCACCCCGTCATCGATTACCAGGCAAGGCACCGGGTGGTTGGAGTGCTGGGTATGCGGCTTACCCGTATGCGGATCGACCATTTCGTCACAATTACCGTGATCGGCGGTCAACAGAACCGAAAACCGGTTTTCCAGGGCGGCTTGCAGTACCCGCCCTACCTCGCGATCCAGGACTTCGACCGCCTTGATGATCGCCTCGACGATGGCCGTATGCCCGACCATATCGCCATTGGCAAAGTTGACCACGATGAAGTCGTAAGCGCCACTTTGCATCGCCGCGATCACTTCGTCGGCGACTTCGCGCGCACTCATCTGCGGCTGCAGATCGTAGGTCGCAACCCGCGGCGATGGCACCAGTATGCGGTCTTCCCCGGCATAGGGCGCTTCGCGACCACCGTTGAAGAAAAACGTCACATGCGCATACTTTTCGGTTTCGGCGCAATGCAGCTGGTTTAGACCCGCGTCACTGATGACGCTGCCGAGCGTGGTTTCAGGTCGCAGCGTGCTAAACGCGACCGGCGAGTCGAGACGCGAGTCGTAGTGCGTCAAACAAGTCACCGTAATCGGTTGATAAGCCTCGCCGCGATCAAATTCATCGAAGTCCGCAAGGGCGAAGGCGGCACATATCTGGCGCGCCCGGTCGTTGCGAAAATTGAAAAATATCATTTCGTCGCCGGCCTGCAGGGGTTGCAGGCCAGGCAGGTGGCTCGGCAGTATGAATTCATCGTTTTTAGCGGAATCGTAACCGTGCTGGATCGCGGCCTGCGCCGAGACGGCAGCGAGACCACCGGCGTGAACGATGTTGTTCCATGCGAGCTCGACCCGATCCCAGCGCTGATCGCGGTCCATGGCATAGTAGCGTCCCGAGACGCTACCGATATGGCCGCCGCATTCCTGCAATAACGCCTCGAGCGCGGGTAAATAGGACAACGCCGCCTGTGGCGCGGTATCCCGACCATCGGTAATCATGTGCAACTGCGCCACGACCTGGTGTCGATGACAGAGTCGAATCAGCGCGTTCAGATGATCGATATGACTGTGTACGCCGCCGTCGGAGACCAGGCCAATCAAGTGCAGCGGCCGACCGGCGGCGCGCGCGCGCTCGACCGCGCCAAGCAGCGCCGCGTTTTGGTAAAAACTGCCGTCCTCGATGGCGTCGTCGATACGCACCAGGTCCTGCTTGACGATGCTGCCGCAACCGATCGTCATATGCCCGACCTCGGAATTACCCATCTGCCCGACCGGAAGGCCCACACCGCGGCCCGAAGCCTGCAGCGTGGTCATCGGGTACTCGCTGAAATAGCGGTCGAAATTGGGCGTTTGCGCTCGCACCACGGCGTTGTGGGTCGGGTCGGGATTGATGCCGAAGCCATCCAGAATAACGAGCAGCGTCGGACGACGGGGCGTCTTAGCCTGCATATTGCACCAGTATCCCGAGGGCTGACGCAGGACAGATGCGGCTGAACGCCGGTCTGGACTGAAAGCCATAGCTTAAGCTATGGCTTGAGGGAAGACCAAGTTCAGGCGTATCTGGACAAGTCAGCACCGGGATAGGGCTCGGGCCGGTGACAATCTGTATTTTTGTTTCCATCTTTAAAGTTACCGGATTACTCAAATCTTTCAGATAGTTATATCAAGGCTCGAGACCGACTGGCGCAATATGCAGGCCAGGTTATCGGTCATAAGGTAAATCGAATCAAGGATCTGAATGGCGCAGCATGATACCGCAAAACCCGGAGTGGGTTAACCCGGTCGATCCCGGGTTTACTGCTTGTCGAGACTCGATTCGTCGCCCTCGGCCTGATCAAGTTCGGCCTCCATTTCCGCGTCCGTGAGGGGTTCGTGACCGGCGACCACCGGGCTGGTTTCAACCTCGGCCTCGTCATCGTCATCCTCGTCGTCCTCGTCGTCCTCGTCTTCGTCGAAGTTGCGATCGCGGAATATAATCTTCGAGGCGATCAGGCCACCTTCAAACAATATCCACATCGGGAACGCCAGCAGCACCTGCGATATGACATCGGGCGGCGTCAGCAGCATACCGATGATAAAGGCGCCAACGATGACAAAGGGGCGCTTGTCGGCGAGTTTCTTCGGTGTAGTGAAGCCAATGGCAACCAGGATGATGGTTGCGATCGGCACTTCGAAGGCGAGCCCGAAACCGAAGAAAAGCGCCAGCACAAAGTCCAGGTATCGCCCGATGTCGGTCGATATGTTGACAATTTCCGGACCGATGCGGGTAAAGAAGCCGAACACCAGCGGGAACACAACGTAATAGGCGAAGGCCACCCCGGCGTAAAACAGCAGTATGCTCGATACCAGCAATGGGCCGGCAAGGCGTTTTTCGTTGGCGTAAAGCCCCGGCGCCACGAACGACCAGCACTGGTACAGAATTACCGGCATCGACAGGAACACCGCGAGCATCAGCACCAGCTTGAAGGGCGTCAGGAACGGCGAGGCGACGTCGATGGCGATCATGTTGGCGCCTTCCGGCAGGTGGCGCGTCAGCGGTTCGGCGAGATAGATGTAGATATCGTTCGCCCAGTAGAACAGTGCCAGGAATATTACCAGCACCGAGAGCACCATGCGCACCACGCGATCGCGCAATTCGACCAGGTGCGACATCAGGCTGCCGGCGGCACTCTGTTCCGGATCCTGTTCGCTCATGTCTTGGCTTTACTGGCGGGTTCTTCGGCGCTGCTTGCGGCATCCGCGCTTGATTCGGATACCTCAGCGGCGAGGATTTCCGCAGGGGGCTGGAACTCCGCGGCGGCGGGCGTTTCATCGAGCGACGCCAGATCGGCGGCGGCATCTATGCTGTTGGCCTCCTTTTCGATACTCTTGCCCGCATCGGAAATCGTATCCTTGAGTGAATCGAGTTCCTTTTGCTGCTGCGAGAGAATTTCGCGCAATTCATCGGCGCGCAATTCCTGTTCGACGTCAGCCTTGACGGTGGTCATGAAACGCTTCAGGCGCCCGACGTATTTACCGGCGGTGCGCGCGACCCCCGGCAGACGTTCAGGACCAATCACGATCAGTGCGACGATGCCGATCAGCATCATCTCGGTGAAGCCCATGTCAAACATATACTCTTGCCCGGCGCTCGGTTAGGCCCTGACCATAATCTGGTTCAAACCTTGTCTTCTTCCTTCACCTTGCCTTCGATTACCTGGTCTCCGGAATCGGCACTGTCCTTTGCGACCTCTTCATCCTTGACCGACTTCTTGAAACTCCTGATAGCACCACCCAGATCACCGCCAACATTACGCAGCTTCTTGGTGCCAAACAACAAGATCACGATCGCCAGGATCAACAACAGCGACCAGATACTAATTCCACCAAAACCCATCTTTCACCTCATTTACTTTTGTTCGCGCGTGGCTTTCTCGTCGATACCGGAAACGCCGAAACGACGTTCCAGTTCTTCAAGTACCATCCGCGCATCCAGATTCTGTTGCGCCAGCATCACCAGGCAGTGAAACCACAGGTCCGCGGTCTCGTAAACAATTTGTTGTTTATCGCCTGATTTCGCCGCAATGATTGTCTCAGCCGACTCTTCACCGATTTTCTTCAGTATGGAATCGAGACCCTTATGATACAGGCCGGCCACGTACGAGGAATCCGGGTCTGCATCCTTTCTCGATGCCAGCACAGCCATCAGGCGCAGGAGTATATCATCACTCATCGATAAATCTCGTCGGGATTTTTGATAGTTTCTTCATCGATTTGCCATTCCCCATCCCGCAAAACACGGAAAAAGCAACGGCGCCGGCCAGTATGGCAGGCAATTCCGCCGACTTGCTCGACTTGCAGCAGGATAACATCGGCATCGCAATCGACCCGAATCTCGGATAGCTGCTGCACGTGGCCCGATTCTTCGCCCTTGAACCAGAGCTTTTGCCGCGAGCGCGACCAGTAGACGGCGCGCCCCTGTTGGCTGCTGAGTCGCAGCGCTTCGCGACTCATCCACGCCAGCATCAGCACCTCGCCGCTGTCTTTATCCTGCGCGATCGCCGGCAACAGTCCGTCGCTGTTCCAGCGCAGCGAATTCAGCCACTCAGTCATCGCGCACCTCGACTCCCTGACTACGCATGAAGGCCTTGGCCTCGCTGATGCGAAATTCTCCGAAATGAAAAATACTGGCGGCGAGCACGGCGTCGGCCTTGCCTTCGAGAATGCCATCCGCCAGGTGTTTGAGATTGCCAACCCCACCCGAAGCGATCACCGGGACGCGCACCGCTTCCGAGACCTGGCGCGTCAGTTCGTTATCGAACCCGATCCGTGTGCCATCGCGATCCATGCTGGTGAGCAGTATTTCACCCGCACCGTAGGCATCCATCCTGGCAACCCATTCGAGGACATCGATACCGGTCGGCTTGCGCCCGCCGTGGGTAAAAATCTGCCAGCGCCCGGCTTCCCCTGGCTCACTGACGCGCTTGGCATCGACTGCGACGACGATGCATTGCGAACCGAAACGGTCCGCCGCCTCGGCCACAAACTCGGGATTGAACACCGCCGCGGTATTGATACTGACCTTGTCGGCGCCGGCGTTGAGCATGCGTCTGATATCGCTCAACTCGCGGATGCCGCCGCCCACGGTGAGCGGGATGAAAACCTCGCGCGCGACATCCTCGACCACGTGCACCATGGTGTCGCGATTATCCGAGCTCGCGGTAATATCGAGAAAGGTCAGTTCATCCGCGCCTTCGAGATTGTAACGGCGCGCGTTTTCGACCGGATCGCCGGCGTCGCGGATTTCGACGAACTTGACGCCCTTGACCACCCGGCCATTGTCGACGTCGAGACAGGGGATTATACGCTTGGCGAGTGACATGATGGCTGTCAGTTCAATTCTGATCGATATAGGCCTGTGCATCGGGAAGACTGATGGTGCGCTCGTAGAGGGCACGGCCGATGATGACTCCTTCGATGCCTGAATCTTTGACGGCATTCAGTTCCTTGATGCAATCCATGTCGGTTACTCCGCCCGAGGCGATGACCGGGACGTTGATCGCCTCGGCGAGCTGGCGCGTGGCCTCGACGTTGACGCCCTCCATCATGCCGTCGCGGCTGATGTCGGTGTAGACGATCGCGGCAACACCCTCGTCCTCGATGCGCAGCGCCAGTTCCTGCGCCGTCTGCTCCGACTCTTCGGACCAGCCATGGACCGCGACCATGCCGTTGTTGGCATCGATACCGACGATAATCTTGCCTGGAAACTCGGCACACAACTGGGTAATGAATTCGGGTCGCTTGACTGCCATGGTCCCCAGGATCACGTAACTGACACCGGCCTCGAGATAGGATTCAACCGTCTCGATGTTGCGAATACCGCCGCCGATCTGAATCGGCAGGTTCGGGAACGAGGTGCAGATTTCCTCGATCACGTCGGCGTTGACCGGCTCGCCTTCAAAGGCGCCATCGAGGTCGACGAGATGCAGGCGGCTACAGCCCTGCGCCGCCCACTTGCCGGCCATCGCCACCGGGTCGTCGGAAAACACGGTAGTTTCGTCCATGTTTCCCTGGCGCAGACGCACGCAGTGGCCTTCTTTTAAATCGATTGCCGGAATCAGAATCATGGCTGGCCATCCCAGTTAACAAAATTGCGTAATAGTTGCAGGCCCGTGTCGGCGCTTTTTTCGGGATGGCATTGCAAGGCGAACACGTTGTCTCGCGCGATTGCGCTGGTAAAGCGAATTCCATAATCGGTAGTAGCCGCCACCAGGCCCGGGTCTTCCACTTCGAGATAATAGCTGTGCACGAAATAAAACCTGCTTCCATCCTCAATAGACCGCCACAGGGGATGCGCTGCAGTCTGCATCACGCGATTCCAGCCCATGTGCGGGACCTTTAGTTTAACGCCGCTCGGGTCGCTATGGCCATCACCAAAATATTTTACCTGGCCTCTGAAGATTCCGAGGCAGTCGGTGCCCTGGTTTTCTTCGCTGTAATCGATCAAAACCTGCATGCCCATGCAGATGCCGAGAAAGGGTCGACCTGCGGCGGCAACCGTTATGGCCTCGCGTAACCCGTATTCATCGATCGCCCGCATACAGTCGCCCGCGGCACCCTGCCCCGGGAACACGATGCGCTCGGCATCGAGCAACTGCTGCGGGTCCGAGGTCAGGATCACCTGGTCCCCTTTGTCGCAGACAACCTGCAATGCATTGACGACCGAACGGAGATTACCCATGCCGTAATCGACCACGGCAATCGTCTGCATGATTTACAGCGACCCCTTGGTCGACGGAATCACGCCCTGCATACGTTCGTCCTGGCTTACCGCAAAACGCAGCGCGCGTCCGAAGGCCTTGAACACGGTTTCGGCAACGTGATGCGCATTGTGACCCGACAGGTTATCGATGTGCAGGGTCGCCGGCGCGTGATTGGCGAACCCCTGAAAAAACTCGTGAAACAGATCGACATCAAACTGGCCGATGCGGGGGTGACGGAATTCGACCCGGTACTCGATGCCCGGACGGCCGGAAAAATCGATCACCACGCGTGACAGGGCTTCGTCCAGCGGCACGTAGGCGTGCCCGTAACGCATGATTCCCTGCTTGTCGCCCAGCGCCTGCTTGAATGCCTGCCCCAGGGCGATGCCGATGTCTTCGACGGTGTGATGATCGTCGATGTGCAAATCCCCGCTTGCCTTGATGTCGAGATCGAAGGCGCCGTGACGCGAAATCTGCTCGAGCATGTGTTCGAGAAACGGAATTCCGGTATCAAAACTCGACTTTCCGCTTCCATCGAGATTAAGTGCGACGGTGATCCGGGTTTCCAGCGTATCGCGACTGACTTTGGCACTTCGATCTGGCATTGATGACCCATTGGGGCAGGTTCGAGAGGATGCCGATGATAATCGACATCGAAGGCGAATTCGACCATTAATCGGTGGTGATCGCGCGCGCTCTAATCGAGTATGAAAGTCACAGGGCCATCGTTAACCAGGTGAACCTGCATATCGGCGCCAAAACTCCCGCATTCGACAGGACTGTGAACTACCTTTGCGTCTGCCAACATGGCTTCGAAAATCGCCTCACCGTGTTGCGGATGCGCCGCCGAGGTAAAGCTCGGTCGGCGCCCCTTGCGGGTGTTGGCCGCGAGCGTAAACTGGGGTACCAGCAACAAGCCGCCTTGCACATCCCTCAGCGACAGGTTCATCTTCATCTCGCTATCGGCAAAAACGCGGTAGTTCAACAGGCGATCGAGCTGACGCCGGGCGCCTGCTTCATCGTCCTCGGCCTGTACACCGACCAGTACCAGCAAACCCTTTCCGATTCTTGCAATGGTTGTTCCGGCAACGTCGACATGCGCCTCGCTGACGCGCTGCAATAATGTTATCAAGTGACCATGTCCAGCATGGAGTTACAGCAGTTCACCAGGGCCTTGGAGATGCCATGCTCGGTCACCGCGTGCCCGGCATCGGAGATGACTTTCAACTCGGCATTGCCCCAGTGCTGCTTCAGCAACACGGCCTGGTCAATCGGGCAAACCATGTCGTAACGCCCGTGCACGATGTATGCGGGCAAGTCGCTTATCCTGTCCATGTCATCGAGCAACTGATTAGGCCGGAAAAAGCAGTTGTTACTAAAATAATGGCATTCGATACGGGCGATGCTGAGCGCGATATGCGGGTCGCTGAAATGGTCGACCACATTTTTATCCGGCAACAGGGTCACCGAAGAGCCCTCCCAGATCGACCAGGCTTTGGCAGCCCCCATGCGCACTATTTCATTACTGCTGGTGAGACGCCTGTAATAGGCGCTGATGATATCGTCACGCTCCTCTGGCGGTATCGGTTCGATGAAATTCTGCCAGGCTTCCGGGAAAATGCGTGCGGCCTCACCATTGAAAAACCAGCGCACGTCTTCATCGCGGGCAAGGAAGATACCGCGCAGGATTAATCCCAGCACGCGCTCCGGGTGCGCCTGTGCGTAGGCCAGCGACAACGTAGACCCCCAGGACCCGCCAAATACGACCCAACGCTCTATTTCGAGAAATTCGCGAATTTTTTCGAGGTCGGCGACCAGGTCCCAGGTAGTATTATCTTCCAGGCTCGCGTGCGGGCGGGATTTTCCGCTACCGCGCTGATCGAACAGAATGATGCGGTAAGACTCCGGATCGAAGAAGCGTCGATGGCCCGGTTCACAGGAACCGCCCGGACCTCCGTGTAAAAAAACAACAGGCACTCCTTCGGGATTACCGCTTTCCTCGAGGTACAGCGTATGCAAATCCGATACCGGTAAACGCCAGGTTTTGGTTGGTTGTATGGCGGGAAACAACATGCGTGTTACGGATCTCCAAAATTTTTAGGTAGGACTACGCCTACACGACGGCATGGTCAACACTGACAACCGCACGGCCCGGCCGCGATATCGGCCCACCATCAATCGTGGCAGTATACTAGCACGACACAGGGATGGGTCGACAGGCAGGGAGCAAGCAAACCGTGCAGGGAAGCACAAACAGGGATCACTGAACTACAAGTCAGTTTTTCTCTCCTCGAGATACAACTGGGCCTGGTCAGGGAGCGATCAGGTCTTTTTTTTGAACTTTTCCCAGGCGCCATTAAAAATCGTAAAGATCGCGATCGAGCAGGTGCGACGGCGTTACCCTGCGGAGCGAACCGAGAATGTTTTCGATGCGCCCCGGATGGGCCTGTTCCCATTGCGTCAGCATAGCTTTGACTTTCTGGCGCTGCGAGCCGGGCTGCGAGCCGCAGAGATTACAGGGAATAACCGGAAAGTCGCGCAGTTTTGCATACCGCTTGATCAGACTTTCGCGCACATAGGCCAAAGGCCGAATCACGATGTTGCGTCCATCATCGCTGTGCAGTTTCGCCGGCATGGCTTTCAGGCGGCTGTTGAAAAACATATTGAGGAACAGGGTTTCAACGATGTCGTCGGCGTGGTGGCCAAGCGCGATCTTGTTGGCGCCAAGCGCGGCCGCGGTATTGTACAAAACCCCGCGCCGCAACCGTGAACACAATGAACAGGTCGTCTTGCCCTCCGGGATCAGTCGCTTCACCACGCTGTAGGTATCTTCCTCGACGATCCTGAAATCAACCCCCAGCGAGGACAGGTAATCCGGTAGAATCCGTTGCGGAAAACCGGGTTGTTTCTGGTCCAGGTTGACGGCGACCAGCTCGAACTCGACCGGCGCCGATTTCTGCAGGGTCAGCAGGATATCGAGCAGGGTATAACTGTCGGCGCCCCCCGAAATACATACCATCACCAGGTCACCCGTTTCGATCATACTGAAATCGGTGATCGCACGCCCCACGCAGCCACGAATTTTTCGCTCCAGTCTCTCCAGCGAGAGAGCTTCCAGGGCGCTTACATCGATTTCCCGGGTCTTCTGTTTCACGGTTTTACTTCTTCCAGAAAGCCGGCGTTATCAACACCAGCAGGGTGAAAATCTCGAGTCGCCCGAGCAGCATCGCCAGGCACAGAATCCATTTTGCGGGGTCGTTTATATATGCAAAATTTTGGCCCACATCACCGAGCCCGGGACCCAGGTTATTGAGGCAGGCGGCGACCGCGGAAAACGCGGTTTCCTGGTCCAACCCGGTCGCCATCAGTAACAGGATCATCAGCGCCGAAATGGCGAAGTAAGCCGCGAAAAAACCCCACACCGCCTCGATGACTTTTTCCGGCATCACCTTTTTGCCGATCTTTACCGCTATTTGCGCGTTCGGGTGCACCAGCCGCTGTAACTCGCGCACGCCCTGCTTCACCAGCAGCAGGATACGAATCACCTTGATGCCGCCGCCGGTGGAACCGGAACAACCACCGATAAAGCTGACATAAAGCAGCAATACCGGCAAAAATCCGGGCCAGGTGTAATAGTCGGCGGTCGTGAATCCGGTCGTGGTGCCGATCGAAACCACCTGGAACAAACCCTCGATGATCGACTCGGTGGTCGAGTCGAAGGTGTGGTTGAACTGCAGGTAGCCGACGGTGATTACGCTGACGATCGACAACACCAGCACGTAAGTGCGGAACTCGGCATCGCGCTGGTAGGGTTGCATCGAGCGGTGACGAAAAGCGGTAAAGTGGATCGCGAAGTTGATTCCGGAAAGCAGCATGAAGATGATAGCGATGAACTGGATCGCGGTGCTGTCGAAATAACCGATACTGGCGTCGTGCGTCGAGAAACCACCGATCGCGACCGTCGAGAAAGAATGCGATATGGCGTCGAACAGGGACATGCCCGCGGCCCAGTAGGCGAGGCAGCAGGCGATGGTCAGGCCGAGATAAATGTACCACAACGCCTTGGCGGTCTCGGTGATGCGCGGCGTCAACTTGGTGTCCTTGACCGGGCCCGGGGTTTCGGCGCGGAACAGCTGCATTCCGCCGACGCCGAGCATCGGCAACACCGCCACAGCCAGTACGATGATGCCCATGCCGCCCAGCCACTGTAGTTCCTGGCGATACAACAACAGTGAATGCGGCATTTGATCGATACCGACGATAACCGTGGCCCCGGTCGTGGTTATCCCCGAAATCGATTCGAAGATCGCGTCAGTTACCGATATTTCATATATGTTAGAGAGGTAGATCGGCAACCCGCCAGCCACACCCAACACCGTCCAGAACAGCACCACGACGAGGAAGCCATCGCGCAGGCGTAATTCCTTTTTATGCTGGTACACCGGTAGATAGAGCAGAAAGCCGGTTATCAGGGTCAGGAAAAATGCCTCGACAAACGGCATCACGGCGCCATCCTGGTAGATCAGGCCGGTAATAACCGGCGGCAGCAGGGTGCTGCTGAAAACCATCATCAGCAAACCGAGAATGCGTTGGATTACGAGTAGCTGCATTTAAATTCTGGAGCGATACTAAAAATAGGTAATACCTACCTGAAACAGCTTTTCGACTGCCGCAATTTTCTTCTTGTTGGTCAGAAACAGGATGACGTGATCCTCGGATTCGATCACGGTATCGTGATGCGCAATAATCACTTCCTTACCGCGCACGATCGCACTGATACGGGCGCCCTCGGGTAACTTGATGTCCTCGATCGCGCGACCGACCACGCGCGAAGAGCTGCGGTCACCGTGGGCGATGGCCTCGATCGCCTCGGCCGAACCGCGCCGTAGCGCATGCACCGCGACCACATCGCCACGCCGGATGTGCGCGAGCAAGGCGCCAATGGTAACCTGGTGCGGTGAAATCGCTATATCGATGAGACCGCTCTCGACCAGGTCGACATAGGCGGCGCGGTTTATCAATGACATCACCTTCTTGGCGCCCATGCGCTTGGCCAGCATAGACGACAGAATATTGGCTTCGTCGTCATTGGTGAGCGCGCAAAATACATCCATGCTCTCGATATTTTCCTCCAGCAGCAAATCGGGGTTGGCGGCATCGCCGAGCAATACGATGGAGGAATCCAGTGTCGCCGATAGCTCGCGCGCACGCGCCGGGCGGGCTTCGATGACCTTGACCTGAAAATCTTTTTCCATCATCGCGGCGAGCTGGCCGCCGATATTGCCGCCCCCGGCCAGCATGATGCGCTTGTTCGGTTTCTCCAGCTTGCGCATCTCCGAAATGACGGTCGGGATATGTTCACGCGCGGCAAACAGAAAGACTTCATCATCGACCTCGATGACGCAATCGGCCGTAGGCTGAATCGATTCGCCTTCACGGAATATCGCCGCCACGCGCATATCGACGCCCGGGACAACTTCATTCATGGTGCGCAGGGCACGCCCGACCATGAGGCCGTCATGATAGGCCTTGACCGCCACCAGCTGCGCCCTGCCGCCCGCAAAATCGAGCACCTGCAACGCACTCGGATGCTCGATCAGGTGGTAAATGTACTCGGTTACCAGCGACTCGGGGCTGATGATGTAATCCACCGAGATGGAGTCTTCGGCGAATAATCCCGGTCGATGCAGATACTCGGGAGATCGAATACGCGCGATCTTGGTGGGAGTGTGGAAGAGAGATGAGGCCACCTGGCAGGCGATCATGTTGATTTCATCGCTGTTGGTCAGCGCGATGATCATGTCGGCGTCGTCGGCGCCGGCATCATCGAGCAGACCGGGATAGGAGCCATTGCCGCAAATGGTGCGCAGATCGAGACGATCCTGCAGGTCGGATAGAATCTGCTGATCGATGTCGATGACAGTGAGTTCGTTACTTTCTTCCCTGGACAGTTGGGTAGCCACTGTCGAGCCGACCTGGCCCGCGCCTAATATAATGATGTTCATGGTTTGTTATTGTTTTTTGGTTTGCAATCCGAGTGATTTCAATTTCCGGTAAAGATGGGTCCTTTCCTGCCCTACGCGACGCGCCAGTTCGGCTATGTTATTGCCACTGAGGGCGAGGTGCTGAGATAAATACTCGCGCTCGAAAGCTTCCCGCGCCTCTCTCAGATCGAGGTCCATATCGACCGTGATATGCATCCTGTTTCCGGATTCCGCTTCGGTAGTCGCGATAACCTGGCGCAGGGTCTGTTCAATTTCGTGCAACTCGATCTGTTCCGACTCGCTATTGGTGAGTATCGACTTGACGAACCGCTTGAGCTGCGCGATATCACCACTCCAGTGATGATTGCGCAACAGGTTTTGTGCGGCTACGTTAAAGTGTCGATAGGGTAACTGCTCGTGGTCGCTGTACCAGTTTACATAGTATCCCAGTAGTTCGGGAATATCCTCGATGTGTTCTTGCAGCGACGGAATTGAAATCGCACTCGACCACATTTGCACCAGATCCTGATCGATCTGGGAATTCTTTTCCAACTCCTTATGATTGAAACGACTGGCGACGATGAAACGAAATTTCGACTCCCGCCGGTATGTCCGCATCGCTTCCAGCAATTGCCGTTGGTGATCGGGACCGAGATCGGAGATTTCCTCGATATAGATATTGGCGGTCAGCGGCAATTGTTGCGCGATATCGAGACTCCTGTCAAAAATTATAAGATCGTCCGTGGTTTCACAGAGAAAATCGGCCCAGACCCGCTTACCGCTGCCGTTGGGGCCAGTCAGAAAAACCGGCTGGCTGGAGCCGCGTAATTCCAGCATACGCTGCTTCAGGTCCTGTACGATACGGCTGTTACCGATCGGCTCTTCGCGGCACCTCAGATTTTCCTGGCGCTGACCGTAGTCACTGCCGGAAAGCGCCGATTTTACCGTGCTTAAAAGCTTGGCCATGGAAAGGGGTTTTTCGACGAAGTCGATGGCGCCGTATCGAGTCGCCTCGACCGCGGTTTCGACGGTACCGTGTCCGGACATCATGACCACCGGGCAGCGATCGTCGCCCGAGGCTTTCCATTGTTTCAACAAGGTAACCCCATCGACCCTGGGCATCCAGATATCGAGTAGTACCAGGTCCGGATTTGAAACCTGGCGGATATCGTTTGCCGCCCTGGCGTGTTCCGCGACATCGACGATGTAGCCCTCATCCTCGAGAATATCCTTCAGCAACAAACGGATATCAGGCTCATCGTCAACCACAAGGATTCGCGCATTCATGACATTACCCTCGAGTTTACAGGTTCGACTTCGGCACTAGCCGTAGCCTCTTTGGCGCTACTGTCGATCGGCAGAAGCACCGTAAATTTGGCCCCTCCTTCCTGGGCACGGCCAACCCTGACCGAACCGCCATGCTCATCCACGATCTTTTGTACGATGGCAAGCCCCAGGCCGCTGCCGGATGTCTTCGTGGTCACGTAGGGCTCGAACAGGTTCTGCGCCACTTCATCGGCGATACCCTTGCCGCTGTCTTCAACGCTAAACTCGACCCAACGCCGGCCAGATATTTCGACACAGGCGGTTTTCAGCCTGATCCATCCCGTTCCATCCAGGGTTTCAAGACTATTCTTGATCAGGTTATGCGCCAGCTGGCGCAGGCGCACATTATCGACTTCGATGGCGGGAATCGTCCGCTCGAGATCGAGGTCGATCGCGATTTCAGTATTATCCTGGTGGTACAAAACCGCAATTTCCTCGAGCATGGCGTTGATATCAATCGGCTCCGCCACGGGTCTCGGCGAGCGAGCGTACTCGGTAAACGCGTTGACCATACTCTTCATCGCCTCGACCTGCTGCACAATGGTATGAGTATAGCGGTCGAGCATGGCCTGTTTTTCGGTACTGACCTCGCCCGACAGTTTGCGTTGCAGGTGTTCCGCCGAGAGCTGTATGGGCGTCAATGGATTCTTGATCTCGTGCGCCAGGCGGCGCGCCATCTCGCTCCAGGCAGACTCTTTTTGCGCCTGTATCAATTCGGTCAAATCGTCGACGACTATAACCTGTTCCTGCTGCTCATCGGCCTGTGACGGCAAGGTAGTACCGCGTACGCGCAATATTTTCTTACCCCCCTGCACCAGCAATACGATCTCTTCGTGCCATTCTCCGGAATAGCGCAAATGTGATTGCACCACATCGAAAAACGGCGCCATCATCGGGTAATTGCGCACCACATCGGTAAGGTTAAGTTCGGTAAAGGCGCTGCTTTCGATATCAAAAATGGAACAGGCCGCTGGGTTGCTGCTCCTGATATAGCCACTCGCGTCAACCGTCAATACACCCGAGGTCAACTGCTCCAGAACCGACTCGAGATAGTTTTTCTGCAAGGCCTCCATGCGCTGGCTCTTTTCGGCAACGGCGCGGCTGCGCGATATCTTGCGAGTCATGGTATTGAATGAGCGCAACAGGAATCCAAGCTCATCATTGCCCGACAGCGCCAGTTGTTTTTCGTAGTCTCCAGCGGCAACCGCCTTGGTTCCTTCGACCAGTTCATTGATCGGCGCCACGAGGTTACGCGCGGCGACAAATGCCAGCCAGATCGCGGACAACACGCTCAACAACCAGATGATCGACAAGGCCATGGTAAAACTGGTTTTCAACGGGTCACGCAGCACCGCGAGTTCCTTGTAGCGATCATAAGCTTCCTGCACGCCGACCGTCAGTTCGTTGATACGATCGGTAAAAGGGTACTGCGCCTGCAGCGTCTTCGCCGGTTCGGTTGCGTCCAGGCTTTGCACCAGCATGACAATCTGCATTGCCAGTCCGTAGACCGGGTCATCAACCAGTTTCAGATAGGGCCGGTCGATATCGAGATCGCCGATATCGGTCAGCGACAAGGCCTCGGGCAATTCTGTTGAATCGATACTGCTGGAGGCAATGATGGAGTTGACATGGTCGTAAACGGTGACTTCGTTGGCGTCGTACTGTTCACGCACGCCGTCAAGATAAGCGATGAGGATATCGTTTTGGATTTCGGCGATTTCGGCCGCCATGTTGCGCGTCTTGTTGAGGGCGTCGCGCTTGCGCAGGTCGATGGCGCTGCGACCGAGATGCAGCGAGTCCTCGAGCGCCGTTTCGATACCCACATCGAACCAGCTATCGATGCCGCGATGCAGAAAGGAAAGCGAGAAGTAGTAAACCACGCTTACCGGGATAATGGTCAGCAACACGAATACTCCGATCATGCGCGCGGTCAGGCGTGAACCAATCGCCTTGAGACGATACTGCACGACCAACTTGTAAACATTGACTGCGATCAACAGCAACAACGCGACCAGGCCGATCACATTGAAAAACAACAGCCAGTTGTAATACTTTCCGAAGGTCGCGGAATGCGAGGTCGCGTCGCTGATGGCATACAACGATACCAACAGCAGCAACACCAGGGCGATTATTGAGGCGATGTTTCGAAACGTACTATTCATGATCCAGGGCGCTCGATCTCCCATTCATACCAGTCGCTCTTCAAGTCCCAGTCATTATCCCACAGCGAACTCGACTTCAGCGGCAGAGGCAACTCATCCGTGTCTATGCCGAATCGCACACGCGCATAAAATTCTCTATCGTGCGCCAGGTTATCGATGTTCAGCAATGGGTAATTGTAAACCACTTCGATAAATCGCAGGGCAGCATCGCGATCACCGAAATAACGCCGTTCCGAGTTATTGACATCGATCACAACATAGGAATCGAGCATCGGTTGATGGTGCAGCAGGTACTGCTGTTTCAATGAAACCACCCGGTCATCGATCCAGAAGCGCTTGTGCGCGCGAATTTCTACCTCGAACATGATCGGAACCGAAAACCCTTGCCCGATCGCGATCGAGATATAGTCCGGTATATCGCTGTCGATTGCCAGGTCGAGCATCATCAGCGACTGATCGAGGGTGAATTCGGCGCTGCGCACGACGAACGGATCGCCATCCCCGGCACTGGATGCGCTAACGGCAAAAAGAAGCAGTAGTGCCGCCAGGCCGGCCCAATGACGCTTGCATGAGCGCACGGCTATCATCTCGAATCGATCCTGGACAGCAGGGCGTAATAGAAGCCGTCCATGTTATGACTACCGGTCAATACCTGGCGCCCGTGCGGCCGCGGCTCGCCCCAGTCCGCCCGAGGCAGGGTAATCTCGGCGGCATCGGCATGGCGCTCCAGAAATCCGGCGATCTGGACTTCGTTTTCATCCTTGAATACGGAACAGGTGCTGTACAGCATTTTCCCTCCAGGTTTAAGCACGGACCACAGCGCATCGACAATTTTACGCTGTTGCGCGAGCAGCGGCATTATATCGCTTTCGCGCCGTAAAAGTTTAATGTCGGGGTGCCGGCGCATCACCCCGCTGGCCGAACAGGGCAGGTCAGCGAGAATGCAATCATAACGACTGCCGCCAAACCAGCTGTCCAAATCGGCGGCATCGGCAACCAGAATTCGCGCGCTGTGACCGACGCGTCGCAGGTTCTGGCGCAGCCTCTCAAGCCTGGTTTCACTGCTATCGAGCGCATCGACGTCGATATTCGGATAACGCTGCAGTAGATGGGCGGTCTTGCCGCCGGGCGCCGCACAGGCATCGAGAACGCGCGCACCCGAATCGCAAACCAGCAAGCTTGCGGCGATTTGCGCTGCCGCATCCTGGACGCTGAGGAGGCCTGCTTCGAATCCCGGTAATCGAGTGACGTCGCAGGGCGATTCCAGCACGATGGCCGTCTCCACCTGCGCATGCTGGCTTGCCCCGATTCCCTGATCGGCAAGCTTCGCTATCATCTCTTCGACATCACAGTGTTCGCTGTCGACGCGCAGCGTCATGGGTGGGCGTTGATTCCCCCACAATAGCACCTCGCCAGCCTGGTCACCCCAATCCGCCTCGATTCTGGCAATCATCCAGTCCGGGTAAGCCCGCGCCTGCAGCTTGTCATCGCAAACGACTTCTTCGCGAATGACGTTTCGCAAAACCGCGTTCACCAGGCCCGAGGCCCATTTCTTTTTCTGTGCCTGCGCGAGTTTGACGGTTTCATTGACCGCGGCATGGGCTTCGGTTTTCATTATCAGCAACTGGTACAGCCCCATCATCAGAATGATTTCGATGTCGCGATCACGCGCTCGTACCGGCTTTTGCAAGCGATGCTTCAGCATGGGCGACAGCACGTGATGCCACCGGCAAAGCCCATAGGCGAGTTCCCTGCTCAATCCGAGGTCGCGCCGACTCACCGTCAGCGAGCGGAACCAGTCGCTATTGAATATATCGTCCAGCGAACGGCCCTGTTCGAAGAGCTTGAGCATCACCTGCAGCGCGATCCACCTGGGGTTGTCGGCGTTCACTCGGGGCTACCCAGTACGGATCCACTCAGGTCGGTTGCGTTCAGCGCCTGCGCTGCGCTACACCGTTTGCGTCCGGCAAACTGCAGTTCGGTCACCTGCAGCACACCGTCCGCGCAGCTGACATGCACGCCCTCGTTGTCGTGCGCCACAACCTTTCCGGGTGATGCAGGGTCGCTATATCGACTCTCGCGCGCACACCAGAGGCGAATACTGTTCTGTTGCAGAAAGGTATAACTCACCGGCCAGGGATTGTAGGCGCGAATTTCTCGCAGCAGCACCTCGAGCGGCCTGGTCCAGTCCACCTCGGCCTGTTGCTTGCTGAGACGCGGCGCATAGGTGGCGCCGGCCTCATCCTGCGCCTCGGCCTGCTGCAACGCCTGTTCGATGTCCTCGAGAGACTTAAGCAGTAGCTCGGCGCCGAGCGGCGCCAGCGCATCGTGCAATTGCGCCGCGTTCCAGCACGGATCGATAGGCAGGCTGCGCCGCAGGATCATATCCCCGGTATCGAGGCCACGATCCATTTTCATCAGGGTCACGCCGCTGCATTCATCACCCGCCAGGATTGCCTGCTGGATCGGCGATGCACCGCGCCAGCGGGGCAGCAGCGAGGCGTGTATATTGATGCAGCCGAGCCTGGGCGCTTCAAGAACCGCCGCCGGCAGCAGCAAGCCATAGGCGGCGACGACCATCAGGTCGGCGTTTAATTGCTGTAAACCTTGCAGGTCTTCCGCCGAACTGAAATCGGAAGGTTGCAGGACCGGCAAACCCTGCTCGAGGGCGTGGATCTTGACCGGGCTCTGCTGCAGCTTACGACCCCGCCCGGCGGGCCGGTCCGGCTGCGTGTATACGGCAACGACCTGATGATCGCTGCGCGGTAGCGATTCCAGCGCCGGAACGGCAAATTCCGGTGTGCCTGCATAGATAAGGTTAAGCATGATTTTCTGGACGTTAGTCGACCTGCTGCTTCTGCGTCTTGAGCAGTTTGCTGCGAATGCGGTTTCGCTTCAGCGCCGACAGGTAGTCGACGAACAGCTTGCCCTCGAGATGATCCGCTTCGTGTTGGATGCAGACCGCTTCGAGTCCATGCGCGTCGAATTCGCTGGTCTCACCGTTTTCATCCTGGGAACGAACCCGGATAAGCTCCGCGCGCCGCACTTTTTCATAGTATCCCGGTACCGACAGGCAACCTTCATCCATTTCTTCATCGCCCTCGGCTGTCAGAATTCGCGGATTTATCAGGCACCTCGGCTGATTGCGCGCTTCAGAAACATCCATTACCAGTAGTCGAATATGCTGATTGACCTGGGTTGCGGCGAGCCCGATACCCGGCGCCTCGTACATGGTTTCGAACATATCGCTGACCAATTGCCGGAGGTTATCGTCAAAGTCCTCGACCGGTTTGGCTATGGTTCTGAGACGAGGATCGGGAAAATGTAAAATATTCAACAAAGCCATGGTTAAAAACTTCAAGAAAAATTATAAGTAGTTGTTCCAAGTTAATGATTATATTAGAATCTTTCCAGTTAAAAACTTGTAGTCGATCTATTTTCGTCTACAATCAATCGTGATACCGCATTTTCAGGGGTTCTTATGCCTACAACCAACCATCGACAGCTAATAAAGGGATTAATTCTGCTTTCAGGTATGTTGCTTGTCGCCTGCGCCGAACCACCTCCACCCTACGCGGTGATTCACGAACCCGACCCCGTATCCGACTCCGACACCGTCAAGGCGGCCATCCCCGTGGAGGCCGAGAAGCCGGCCATCCCCGTGGAGGCCGAGAAGCCGGCGGAAACCGTCGTATATGAACCCGAGCATCCGCAAACCTATATTGTACAAGAAGGCGACACGCTATGGGACATCTCCTCCGTGTTTCTGCGCGATCCCTGGTACTGGCCTGAGATCTGGTTCAAGAATCCCCAGGTTGAAAATCCACACCTGATTTATCCGGGCGATACCCTCGCCATCGTCTACGTCGGCGGTGAAGCCAGGGTTCAAGTCCTTTCGCGCGGCGAAGATGGCCCGGTACAGTCACAGACCACGGATGGCCTCAAGATCGTCAAGGTCAACCCCCGGGTTCGCTCGCAATCTATCGACGCGACCATTCCATCGATTCCGATCGAGTCACTTCGCCACCTGCTGGAACGCCCGATTATCGTCGACGAAGACACGCTCAACAATTCGGCTTACGTGCTCTCCAGTCTCGACAACCACCTGATCAACAGTATCAACGATAAGCTTTACGTGCGTAAGCTGAACACCTCGTCGGGCACCGGTCGTTATCACATTTACCGTCCGAACCGCCCATTGTTCGACCCCGTCACCAACGAATTGCTGGGCTACGAAGCCCTCTACGTCGGCGAGTCAAAACTGTTATTACGCGGTGACCCGGCATCGGTGAGGGTAACCAATTCGGAACGCGAGATTCTGCGCAATGACCGCGTGATGCCGATGGATAACACCCATTTCGAACGCGATTTCTTCCCCAAGCCACCGAGCAGCGACGTGTCCGGTAAAATCGTGGCGCTGCTGGACGCCATTTCGAAGTCCGGTGCTTTTCAGACCATCGCGATAAATCTCGGCAATCGCGACGGCATCGAGAGCGGTAACATTCTGCGCATTCGCCGCAATGGCAGCGTCATCACCGACAAGAACGAAATCGATCCCAATTTCAGGGTCAGACTCCCGGACGAAAAGATAGGCATGGCGATGGTAATACGTTCCTTCGAGAAAATGAGCTATGCACTCATCATGAAAGCGGATATGCCGATCAGCCTCAATGACTACGTCGAAACCCCTTAAACCTAGCCCGGAAAATTCATAAATATGCACAATCTCGCTTGTCTATTGATTCCACAAGAAATATATCCTCAGTCGCTCGTAATCACCGATACGAGACTTCTTCGGATATTTCCTTGTGAAATCAATATACTGCGCGATTTTT
>JAAEPH010000295.1 GCA_024232855.1 Gammaproteobacteria bacterium | reverse complement strand
CTTCCCGCCCTGACCGGCCTCGCTCCCCGTGCTTTGTTACCTCCACACGACAGGCCGCAGCTACATGTTTAATCAGCAATTTACATGGCAACCTCCTTTCAGATTGCAGGAAAGGCCAGGCTTAACCTGACACACCAGAGGCGCGCAAGGAACGCGGAGGTTGTATTACAGGGTGGGTGCCTGGGTATCTCCAAATTCAAATTCGATAACCTCTTAATTCCTCTGTGCTCTCAGCGCTCTCTGCGCCTCTGCGGGAACCTCTCCAGGGAGACGCTCTCAGTACGACTGCATGGATGCAGCGGTCCGACGTATCGGGGTGTGCCGAGAACGGTGGTGAGAAATGCGGACCAGGTAACAAAAACGACCTGAGATTCAGGCCGTTTTCCGTATTGCTTGACTGGGGTTGAAACTAATCGTCGCGGCGCTGCTTCTCCAGGCGCTCGTGTTTTTCCTGGGCTTCCACGGTCAGTGTCGCGATGGGGCGCGCCTCGAGTCGAAACAGTCCGATTTCCTCGCCGGTATCATCGCAATATCCGTAACTGCCATCGGCGACGCGCGACAGCGCCGAATCGATCTTGTTGACCAGCTTGCGGTAGCGGTCGCGGGTACGCAATTCCAGCGCGGCATCGGTTTCGAGCGAGGCCCGATCGTTGATATCCGGCTCCTGCCAGTTTTCTTCCTTGAGATGCGAAATCGTGTTTTCCGATTCCTGCAACAGTTCCGCACGCCAGGTCAGTAGTTTCTGACGAAAATACTCCAGATGCTCCGGCGACATGTAATCTTCTTTCTGGTTCGGCTTATAGCCTTCGGGTAATCCTATTGTCATTGATTGGCGCTCCAGTGATGACCACTAACAATAAAAGGCGGGCAGTATAGGGACGTTTATCAGGTTCATCAAGTCGCTATTTGATTTTTTTCAGGACACCGAAAACTGACTGTATAGGCAGTTATATCGACTCGCTCGACAGCCATCGAAGGCTCCAACATCGGTGAATTTCTGCTAACCTTAGAGTACCAATCGGACCCATTAGCCCGCATCTCTCACCGTTTTACGTTGCGAGGGCCCGCAAAGACGCTGTGGCGAGTTGCACGGACCAGAGGCCCGCGCAGGCATAGTCGTCACTACGTTAAGCGGGCCGTCGGGAGTACAGCTCGTCACAGTGCGCTTTGCGGCGTCCGCAGTACGCCTACATGGATGTAGGTGGT
>JAAEPH010000294.1 GCA_024232855.1 Gammaproteobacteria bacterium | reverse complement strand
GATTTGGCGGCTAACCTCTTCTGGTGGGAATTGCTCAGCATGCTGAACGCACCCACTGGGTAACAATAACCAGTTTCACGGCTTCCTTTCCGATCCCAAGGTTCTGGATTTAACTCGACACGATACTGCGTTTTCTAGGATGATATTTAGCGCCCAGAAGAGGACACACACTTTCGCGAATTGAGTCGAAGGGTGTGTGTCCTCGCGAGTTTCTTATGTCTGGCACGGATGTGGTGTGACCCACCGAAGTGGGAAATTTGTCGGAATCAAGTATACCGGCTACCTATGACCCCGGAACGAGTGTTGCGGGCTCTGGATTGCTAAGCGGTGCCGAACGGATATCAGTAAGATTTGGGCAGCCCGAGCGCTTTCTCGGCAATATTGCATAGAATAAGCTGCGGGCTGACGGGCGCAAGCCGGGTGATCATCACTTCGCGCAATAGCCGCTCGACATGAAATTCTTTTGCATACCCCATGCCGCCGTGCGTCATTACGGCCTGGGTGCAGGATTTGAATCCGGCTTCGCCGGCAAGATACTTGGCGGCGTTCGCCTGGATACCGCAGGGCTCGCCCCGATCGTAGAGACTGGATGCGTGCATCGCCATTAGCCAGGCGGCTTCCAGCTCCATCCAGGATTCGGCGAGGGGGTGTTGAATAGACTGGTTCTGACCGATGGGTCGATCGAATACCACGCGCTCCTTCGCATATTGAGTCGCGCGCGCCAGGGCGTTACGGCCAATGCCGATTGCTTCCACCGCAACCAGGATGCGTTCCGGGTTGAGGCTGTGCAGCAAATAATTAAAACCCTTCCCCTCTTCACCGATCCGGTCTGACTCCGGTACCGGCAGTCCATCGATGAATACCTCGCAGGAATCAACGGCGGCGCGACCCATTTTCGGGATACTGCGCACATCGCAGTATTTTCGGTCCAGGTCGGTATAAAACAGGGTCATGCCATCGGTCGGTCGTTTACCTTCCGATTTAGCCGACGTTCGTGTCAGTAGCATGATTTTATCCGCCTCCATGGCGGTTGAAGTCCATATTTTTTTACCGTGCACCAGGTAACCATCATCGCAGCGTTGTGCGCGTGTGGTGATCGAGGTGGTATTCAGGCCGGCGTCGGGTTCGGTTACGCCAAAACAGGATCGGACTCTTCCCTCGATCAAATCGGGTAGCCAGCGTTGCTTTTGTTCGTCGTTGCCGAATACGACAATCGGATGCGGGCCGAAGATATTGATGTGAATTGACGAAGCGGCACTCATGGCGCCGGCTGAATTAGCCACCGCCTGCATCATTATCGCAGCCTCGGTAACGCCCAGGCCGGCGCCGCCATAGGCCTCCGGCAGGGTAATGCCCAACCAGCCGCCCGCCGCTATTTGCTGGTGAAATTCAAAAGGGAATTCACCGTTCCGGTCGTGCTCCAACCAGTAATTGTCATCGAATTCAGCACAAATTTTCTCTACTGAATCACTGATCTGCTGCTGTTCGCTGTTGTAAGAAAAGTCCATCAACCCGGTTCCTCGGTGTCCAGTTTATCAATGATCTGCTGACGCAGGACTGGTCGCCTGAGTTTTCCGGCTGCAGTCACGGGTAGGGCATCAATTATCTGCAATCGCTCCGGCCACTTGTTTTTCGCCAGCCCCTTATCGCGGGTAATAGCGGTCAGTTCTGACAGATCGGGGGTCTTTCCATCCGGGTTCGCCACCAGGCAGGCACAGATCCGCTCACCCAGGCGCTCATCGGGTATGCCGATAACTGCCAGTTGGCCAATTCCAGGTTCGCCGATCAGCGCTTGCTCAATTTCCAGCGGTGAGATATTGGCGCCGCCGCGGATAATCAGCTCTTTACGCCGCCCCGTGATCTTGACGTAGCCCTGGCTGTCGATCACGGCCAGATCACCGGTGCGGAACCACTTGTCTTGCAAAAACGATTCCTGATTGAGTTGCGGATTCTTGAAATAACCCAGGCATTGCTGCGGCCCGCGCATGACCAGGTCACCTTCCTGCCCGGCCGCGAGTTCCTCGTCGTCTTGCCCGAGGACTTTCAATTCAGTGCCGAGAAAAGGTTGACCATCCGTGCTGGCTACCTGATTCAAGGGCGTACCGGGCCGGCAGCCGGTACCTATACCCTCGGTCATACCCCAGATTACCGAGGTAAGGGTTTGCGGCAGTTTTTCATGTGCCTGCCGTAGCAGCGACGAGGGCACGTAGGCCCCGCCGCAGAGTATTACCCGCAGTGACAACCGTGCGCCGAGGTCGCTAAACCGTTTGCAGTTGAGCAGGTCATCGAGCAGAGTTGGGGTGGCCATGGTGAAGGTGGCTTTTTCCCGCACCATGGTTTCCAGAGCCTGGTCGGCATCCCAGGCATCCTGCAAAATCAGGCTGGCCCCGAGGTAAATGGCGAGACGAAGACCATGCGCGTATCCGGCGGAAAATCCCAGGGGTGCGCCCATAAAGATAATATCTTCCGCACCGAGGTCATATATTGGCGCCGTTGTGGTATTCAAAGCGCCGATAGAGTTTGAACTGTGCATCACGCCTTTTGGTATTCCGGAAGACCCGGAAGTAAACAACAGGCAGTTGAGGTCATCGGCATTTAGCTGCGCTTTCGGGCGAGTCGGCTCCACCGGGCCATGGGCGAGAAGCTCATCAAAAGTCAGCCAGCCTGGATGCCATTGTTCTGATCCCACGACCACGCGCAAGTCGAGCTGCGGGCAGTTCTTTGCCGCACGATCGATCAGCGCGACAAAGTTTTTATCGCGCAGCGTATCCGGTACTACAATGCCCTTCGCGCCACTGACGGTAAGCACCCCGGTGAATTCATGCTCGCCACCGGTAATCGGCAAATGTACCCCGACAGCGCCCAGGTAACCGAGGGCCAGAACAAATACCGGTACCTGCTGCCAATTGGGCAAGGCAACAACAAACTTGTCGCCTTTTGTGATACCGAAGCTTTGAAGTGCGGCGGCTAAGCGCCAGGATTGCGTCGCCAGGTCCTGATAAGTCAGGCTGCCAAAACGACCGTCTTTCACAGCGAGTTTATGCGGTGAGTGCTCCACCGCCTGCTGTAGATAGTCCGTCAGTAAGCGGTCACTCCAATAACCCGATTTCCGATAATGTTCTGAGTGATCGTACATGATTAGCTGTTTTCGCAGCCATTACATGGCATAACCGCCACTGATGCTGATGCATTGGCCGGTTACATAAGATGTCGCATCCGAGGAAAGAAACATCACCATCGGCACAATATCGTTGGGCACGCCGTAGCGTCGCAAAGGGTAGCGTCGGACGACTTTTTCCAGTACCTCTTCATTACAGAATATTTTCGCCTGTGGGCTATCTGCATGCCACAGGCTGTTATCACCCGCATCCTGCGGATCTTCCGGCAGGGTAAGGCCCGGGCAGACAACGTTGACGTTTAACTTGTAGCGCCCGAACTCGCGTGCCAGGGCTTTGCTCAGGGTGATTATTCCCCCTTTGCAGGCGCCGTAAACCGCTTCGTTGTATTCACCGACACGCCCGGCATCGGAGCCGATAGTAATAATCTTGCCATAGTTTCTTGAAATCATCGATGGCGCCGCCGACCGAATGCAATTGATCGGCCCCCACAGGTTGATGGCAATTTCGCGTTCAAAATCCGAATAGGGTTTGTCGACAAACAGGGCATTGGCGGTCCAGCCGGCGTTATTTACCAGAATGTCGATTTGGCCGAAGTGCGCAAGCGCACTCTGGGTCATGTTTTCCACGGCATCCCGGTCTCCAACGTCTGTTTTGATAAACAGGGCCGCGTCAGGGCGGGAATCACACAGCTCCCGGGCCACCCGCTGTCCCTGCTTTTCGTCAACATCAGCAATCACAACATTGGCGCCCTCGGCAACAAAGCCCTCGGTGATGGCTTTACCGATGTTTGATGCCCCACCCGTGACAATGGCCGTCTTGCCTTGCAATCCCAAGTCCATCGTTGATTAACCTCGCTTGTAAATCCTAAGATATTTCAAGGAAGCAGCACCAGTCGCGCTGCTCACTTCTTTTTTTGAAACTGCTCTAGTCGTTGCTTGATTTCATCTGCCGCATCTTCCCGGTTACGTGCAAAATAGATTTCTTCCAGCCATAACGCATCCGCCGCGGGCATGTCATAACCCAGCATGGCGACTTCTTTTACCAGGCGTACCGCCGACTTGCCGTTGGCGCAGATTGCGTCAGCGATCTTCAGCGCCTCGTCAAGCAAGTCCTCGTCTGCAACCACTTTTTGCACCAGGCGCAAACGCAGTGCCTCATCGGCTGAAACCGGATCTCCGGTCAGCATCATCAGCATGGCATCGCCAAGGCCAATCAAACGCGGTAACCACTGGGTTCCGCCGCCGCCGGGCAAGGCGCCCAGTTTAACCTCGGGCAAGCCCATTTTGGCGTTTGCCGCGGCAATGCGGATATCGCAGCCCAGCGCCAGTTCGAAGCCGCCGCCGAAGGCGTAGCCGTTTATCGCAGCAATGGTGGGTTTACTGATTTTGAGGGAGTTCGGTGTAACCCAGTGGCTGGTTCTGACCCTGGGTTCCAGGTACAAAAAATTCGGCGCCTTCTTGATATCGATACCCGTTGAAAAGGCGCGTCCGGTGCCGGTATAGATCAGCACGCGAAGCTCGTCATCGGCCTCGAATGCCTCAAGCCGCTCGCGGTGTTCCCGCATCAGGTCCATATCGAAGGAATTCATCGCTTGTGGGCGATTGAGCCGGATAATGGCCACCGGACCCCGGGTTTCCCAGATTAATGGCGGTTCCTGTGTTTCGCTGTTTGTATCCTCGTTCATCGCTAAAGCCCGTATTCTGTTCAGGAGTGTTTGATCAAGGGTGTTTGATCAAGAACTCGTGAATTAATTTATTGGTGGCATCACATGCCTCCCAGTGCAAACAATGGCCCGCCTCGGGAACGATTTCCAGTTCAGCGCCGGGAATGCCCCGGGCGATAATTTCGGATGCCCGGGGTGGGCAATAGGGATCGGTTTCACCGGCTATGACAAGCGTTGGACAATCGATCCCGCCTAAATCCTGTACCATCGGTTCCTCGGCGAGCCTGGCCATGGCGCGGCCGGCATTCAGATAGCCCTCGACATCCCTGACCGCGGCAACGCGCAATTCCTGATACTCGGCAATCAGTTTTTCATCTCCCAGAGAGAAACAGCCGCGCGCATCCTGCGTATTGATTTCGGCAAGCGTCTCACGGCCGCCTGAACTCACCTGGGCCATGCGGTCACGGAAAAACTCCTGGCCGGCCCGGCCCACCGTACAGGAACTGGCGATCAGGATAAGACCCGATACCAGTTCCGGGAAATCCAGCGCAAATCGTTGCGCGATAACACCGCCCATCGAAAAACCGATCAACCATGCGGGACCCGTGTTCCGGGCGCTGAGGATTTGCGCGAGGTCATCCGCCATCTGTGCGACCGTGCCGTTGCCCCTACCGGCGGGACTGGCGCCGAATCCGCGCACGTCGTAGGTAATTACCCGCATCGATTGCGCCAGGAAGGCTTCCTGTCTCGACCAGACAACGCGAGCTTCGGAAAGGCCATGGATCAGTACGGCGGTTTTCGGGCTGCTGGATACCGTTTCGTTCATAATACCGTGCGCCGCCTGGTTCAGACCTGTTTCAGGTGCCTGATGATGCCATCATGCAGGGCTTCCATACGGGCTTGCCGGCCACCGGCGCCGGCGCGAAAGGCCAGGGTTACGCCGTGCAGGCCGAGTTTCTCCAGTCGCTGGATCCGTTCCAGGCACTCGTCCGCCGAACCGACAATGGCGACATAATCGGTGAACTCGTCCGAAACCACTTTTTTGTGGTCCGCATGTGAAGACATGTGTTCGTGACGGTCATAACTATCGCCGGCGCGGTGGAAATCCTCTTTAAAGGGATGAAGAAATTCGGGCAGGTATTTCCACTTGTTGAAGGTCTCGGCCTGGGATGCGACCCAGTGACTGACGTCTTCTCGAGCCTGTTCGCGATCGTCTGACATGCCGATCGCGGCCCACAGATGCAGTTCAATTTCATTGAAATCGCGACCGACTTCTTCGGCGCCGCGACGTACATGATCGATTTGCCACTGGGTAAACTCCTCGTTGGCGCCACCCATTAAAATAACCCCATCGGCGACCCGGCCACACATGCCCAGAATTTTGGGCTGATTAGCGGCGACAAAAATCGGCACTTTTCCACTGGCGGTAACGAGATGATACGGTTTCCCATCTTCCCCGACGACTTCACCACCGCTGCAAAGTGTATTCATATTATTGATCGAGGTTTCGAGGTAATTGATCGTCGCCGGCTTCAAACCGATGGAATATACCCCGGTCCAGCCGGAACCGAGGCCGATGATAGCGCGACCGTTACTGACCTCGTTAAGGGCGGTAAAACCATTGGCAATCGTGGTGAAGTGGCGCGTCACCGGATTGGTGACGCCGGTACCGAGCCTGATGGTGCTGGTATTTGCCGCGCACAGCGCCAGCGCCACGTAACAATCTTTCATCGATAGTTGAACGTCAGCTATCCAGGCACTATCGAATCCCAGTGCCTCGGCACTTTTGACCACTTCAACCGTGTGCGAGATGGGTTCCCGATGACTAATTCCTAGCGATACTCCGACTTTCATATTGATATATTCCTCAGATTGGAAGTCCTTCTGGTGAATTCATCCCTGTTATTGCACTGGCATGTCAATTCAAAACATGACGATTGCATGATGGCCAGATGCGGCTTCGAAGAGTTTTCCGTATTAGTGCGGTGTAGGTTACATAATTTTCGTCCTAATTATAGTTTTTTCGACGTTGTGCGTGCACCTTCGCCCCCAGGGTCTGTGTATTCCTCGAGTCGGTTTCGGCGGGGGTTATTCCTGAGGCGGGCTGTTAAAAGCCTTGGCTACGTTCTTGAACTTGATCAATGAACTGCTCATACCGGGCCAGCGAGGTACGGATTCCGAAACCGGCCAGGCCTCGCGGTACTGACTCGGGTTTTTACCAAATTCCTCGGTAAAGGACTTGGCAAAATGTGAAAAACTCGGAAAACCGCTGGCTAATGAAATCTCGCGGATGCTCATCGATGTCTGGGTTAATAATGCCCGCGAAAACTGTAACCGCAGGATGCGATAGAAACCAATCGCGGAAGTACCGAGGTATTGCCGGAACAGGCGTTCCAGTTTGCGTTGCGATACGCCCATGACGTTGGCGATGTACGGAATGGGAAGCACCTCTTCCAGGTTGTTTTCCATCAGGATAATGCACTCCCTTATGGTGGGGTGCAGCGATTTTCGATTTCCCAATCGGACTTTTCGTTGGGATGATTCCTGTTCCCGTATCGGGTCATGCAGTATTTGTTCAGCCACCTCCTGGGCCAGCTGAACACCATGATGTTTCTCGATCAAATGCAGCATCATGTCTATACCCGCCGTGCCGCCGGCGCTGGTTACCCGATTGCGGTCGATTACAAATAGCTGTTCTTTCAGCGTAACGTTCGGGTATTGTTCCTTAAATCCCGGAATCCAGCTCCAGTGCACGGTAGCATTGTAACCGGACAGCAGCTTTGCCCTGGCAAGTACATAAGCGCCCATGCACATGCCGCCTAGCGTAACGCCATAATTATCCTGCAATCGCAACCAGTTAAACAGTTGCCCATCTTCACAATGCTCCACGTTCCAGCTGCCGCAGACAATAATGGAGTTCCATTTCCGTTTATCCCCGGTTACCGAATCCGTTTCAATCGACATCCCGTTACTTGCCTTAACCGTTCCACCTGAACCCGAGATGAAGTACCAGTCGTAAAGAGTCCTACCTGCGAGATAGTTAGCCACTCGCAACGGTTCAATGGCCGCGGTCAAAGCCATCATGTTGAATTTCGGAATGAGTACAAAACCAGTGGTGTGGGTGGAGGTTTGGTATTGCACCTTAACTAAGTCCTGTCCGGCACCACGTGGCACGCGGTGCGTCAACGCCTGGGGGTTCTATCCGAGAATAGAGATGGCAGCGAAGGAAAGTCATTTTGAGTCCAGATTTTCGGTTGATTAAAGCCAAAGTCACTTGCTGTTTACCGTAATTTTTGCTCCTCCAAAACCGGCATACCGTATATCCTACACACGAACGAAAATGAGCGTAACAAATGGACCAATATGGCCTTTCCGCGGTAGACCGCCCACCCTGGGACAGGCTTCGGGAATTTCCCGGTCTTCGTAGCCGGGCAGTTGTGATTAAGGAGTCGCGTCGAATATCCGCTAATGACGTCGAAAATATCATAACCGAAGCCGAGAAGATAATGAAACTGGGAGTATTTGACGAACAATATTTTGCGGATATTTGCGAACTCGATGTCGATCCACTTTTTGTGCTGGAAAATGAAGCGGTTGCCGCCGATGGCCTGCTACCCGTGTCGCGAGCATTGGGCTTGACGGGGTTATAATGGGCTCCCAGGTTTCGATAATCAGACCCTCTTATTTACCCGAGATCGAGTTGTTTCGGCCTTCGAGTATCGATGGTGTTTTCGAGTGCATTAAAGACGGGGCGCGAGTGCTGGCTGGCGGTACCGACCTGCTGCCGTGGGCCAGCCAGCATGGCCAGCCCCGAAAGATGGTCTGGATTGGTAACGTCGAACCGCTACACGGTTTTAGCGTCGATGATGAGCGCTTGCAGATCGGCGCCTGTGTAACCCAGGGTGAACTCATTCGGTGCGCTGATTTCCGCCGCGCCGCGCCGGCGGTTGCGGATAGCGTGCAATTCGTCGGTTCGGTACAGTTACGCAATCAGGCAACACTGCTCGGCAACGTCTGTTCCGCATCCCCGGCAGGGGATACATTGCCCGCTTTGCTGGTGCACGAAGCGCAGGTTGAAATTACAGGGGCGCCCGGCCAGGAACGCCAGGTGTCTTTGGATGACTTTTTGCTCGCTCCGGGTAAAACGATGCTGGCGCCGGGCGAATTGGCATCGGGGGTTTCGTTTTGCGGGTTGCGGGCAAATGAAATGAGCGCCTACCGGCGGCATACCGAGCGCCGGGCGCTCGACCTGGCTGTTGCCAGTGTTGCCGCGCGATTGGTATTCGAGGCCGATGGATATACCGTTGCCGGTGCGCGAGTGGCGCTTGGGGCTGTCGGTCCGACCGCGCTTGTCGCTATTGAGGCCGCAAAATCATTAGTTGGGCACCCGTTAACAGGGGAAACGAAGTCGATCTGTGCGGCAATCGCCGCTGAGACCTGCAAACCCATCTCGGACTTCAGAGCCAGTGCCGATTACCGGCGACAACTCGTCAAAGTGCTGGTAGAAGACGTTATCGGCGAGATCGAGCAGCGGGCCCGGATTTTTAAACCGAACGGGGAAGGCCGGTGAGCACTGGAAAATACCTGCGGGTCAACGGCACCGAGTACCAGATACCAGGCCAATGGCTCGGCCGTCGCCTGCTGGACTATCTTCGCCATGAACTGCGACTGGTGAGCGTAAAGGAAGGCTGCGGCGAGGGAGATTGCGGTGCCTGCACGGTGTTTGTCGACGCTGAACCCATGTGCGCCTGCCTGCTATTGTGTGGCGTCGTTGCCGGGCGCAATATCATAACCGTCGAGGGGCTTCCACAAGATTTTCGGCAGCGTTTTGCGCAATTGTGCGAGAAACACGGAGGCTTGCAATGTGGTTATTGTACCCCCGGTTTTACCATGATGAGCGCCTGGCTGAGCGGGGGCGGCACGGAGACCGGCAAGGATCCGCTCGATAAACTGTTGGCGGGCAATATCTGTCGTTGCAGCGTTTATCAGCAGTTGAAAAAGGTGGTAGCGGAACTGACATGAATTCCAGGCCGCCGCTCAGCACCGCCTCGTTCAGGGAGCGGGCCCTGGCCGGGGCTCGATATGCGGCCGATATCATCCCCCCTGATACGGTACTTGCCGAGATAGTCCGCAGTCCCCATACCCATGCGCGCGTTAAACGAATCGACAGCCGCGCCACGCTGGCGGTTCCCGGTGTACTGGCGGTACTCACGGCCGAGGATTTCGAAGGGATCCGCCTGGGTCACCTTTGTGCGGACGAACCGATTCTGTCTTCGGTGGCTCGTTATTTTGGTGATGGCATTGCCGCGGTAGCGGCAAAAGACCGGCAATCGCTGATGCGTGGTATCGAGGCGCTCAGGATCGATTACGAATTGCTTCCCCACGCAATCACGATTGACGATGCTTTGGCATCGCCGGTGGCGATTCACGATTTCTGCGCTGATAACATCGCCGAGAAATTTCAGGCCGTTCGCGGAGATTGGCAGGCGATAAATTCCCGGGTTGCACTGTGGGTGGAAAACACTTTTGAGACGGCGGCGATTCCACATGCATACCTGGAACCGCGCGCCTGCCTGGTGCGGGTGGACGGCAAGCGGCTGGAGCTGGTTTGCGGTTCCCACGCTCCCTCCATGATGGCGGACTTTTACCGGCCCATTGTCGCCGGTTGGGGGTCGCAACTGGAAGTCGTGACACCCGCCATAGGCGGTTCATTTGGTGCGAAATGGGAGCATCCCTCGCAGCTGGTGTGCCTGTTGTTTGCGCAACGATTGCAGCGTGACGTGGCCATGGTGCTTTCTCGCAGAGACGACATGATAGCGGGCCGAACACGGGCGGCAATGCGAATCAGGATGAGGATTGGCGCCACTGCCGAAGGTGAACTGGTTGCCAAGGAAACCACTCTCTGGTGCGACAATGGCGCTTATTCGCTTCACGGACCGGCAGTTATGAAAGCGGCCGCCATTCGTGGAGATAATCTTTACCGTTTTTCGGCAATAAAGGCGGATGCCCAACTGGTATATACCAACAATATGCCTTCGGAATGCTTTCGCGGATTCGGTATTACGCAATCGACTTTCGCGCTGGAACAATTGATCGACGAGCTGGCACGCCGCCTGAAACTCGATCCCGCAAAATTAAGACTTTCGAATACCGTGCGTGAAGGCGATACTGCGGTGCACGGATGGAAAATCGGCAGTTGCGGTATTGCCGATTGTCTCGATGGTATTTCGAACCGGATCGATCGGCACCGTCGAGATAACGCCTTGCCGCGCAGCGAACGTTATCGCACCGGTTATGGCCTGGCCGCTTTCATACACTGTATTGGCAACCGCGGCTACGACAAACGCTTCGACAGGGCATTCGTCACGCTCAGGACTTTACCCGAAGGCGGGATTCGTATCAGCTCCGGTGAAGTCGAACTGGGCTGTGGTACGGTGGAAGTATTAATTAAAACGGTTGCGCGGGAACTGGCCACAAACCGGGACCAGCTGGAAGTTGTTCTCGGTGACACCGCCACAGGGCCGCATGGCATGGGAAGTTATGCCAGCCGCACGTCCTTTTTTGTTGCCATGGCGGCACTGGATGCCTGCCGGCGTTTCAAGCGAGCGGCAGAACAGATGAGAGTGGAGTTCGGCATGACGAAGCCGGCAGAAATCGGCGAGCTGGTAGCGCGCGCCCGGCAACAACAACGGCTGGGGGATCTCGAGGTGACCGGCGATTACCAGCCGTCCGGGGTTGTGGTGCCTGACGAGACTGGTTACGGTAATATTTCGGCGGCCTATACTTTCGGCGCCCACGGATGCTGCGTTCAAGTGGACACCTATACCGGTAAAGTCACCGTCACGCAGTATTGGGCCGCGCATGATGCTGGTACGATTGTTAACCTCAATGAAACACAGGGGCAGGTTATTGGCGGTGTAATACAGGGTCTTGGCTTTGCCCTGACCGAATGCGCATCGGTGGCGGAAAGCGGACAGTTGCTCAATCCCGGTTATCTCGATGACCGGGTGCCGACTTTCCCCGACGCGCCCCCGGTGGAAGTACTGTTCACCGATACTTATGAAAAAAAGGGCCCGGCGGGCGCCAAGACAATTGGCGAACCACCGATTATTCCGGTGCCGGCCTGTATCGCCAATGCCATTCGAGATGCGGTCGGAGTCCGCGTGTATCAATTACCGATGACTTCGGAGAGACTCTGGAGAGCGATAAATGACGATGATGCCAGGTCCGGACCCAAAGGCAACTAACTGGTTGAGACTATGATGAAACCGTTAAGCGTGGAGCATCAAGACGATGTGGTTACGATCCTGTTAAATCGACCGGAACGAAAGAATGCCCTTTCCTTGAACCTGTTGCAGGTCTTGAGCGAGGCTTTAACAAATGCAAAACAAGCCGATACCGCTGCCTTGATCCTGACAGGGGTGGGCGGCTGTTTCAGCGCCGGGGCCGACCTGAACGAATTGACCGGAACCATCGACGATCTTGAGGTCGATGACGCCATCGAAGCGGTAGTCGGCAAAATCCGCGAGTTTCCGGCGCCGGTGATTGCCGCCATCGACGGCCCCTGCCTGGGGGGTGCATTCGATCTGGCGATCAGCTGCGATGTTCGCATTGCCTCGGCTGACGCTTTCTTCCAGTTGCCGGCTACCCGCCTCGGCCTGTTGTACAACCCGCGCGCTATCCAGCGAATGCATCGCTTGCTGGGACGGGATACGGTGTTTCGCCTGCTGGTTACCGGCGAGCGCTTCGATGCCGAGACAGCACTCCGAATCGGTATCGTATCGTGCATCGCCGAGGAATCGGAAAGCCTGGTAGCGGCACTGGCATATGGCCGGCAAGCCGCTTCCAATTCCCGATCCGCGGTCGCTGACACCAAGAACCTGCTCAACGCCCTGGATACCGGTACCTGTGACACGGCTTTCTGGGAACAGCAGCGAAGACTCCATTTATCCTCCGACGAACGTCGCGCGGCGGTTAGCGCAGCGAAAGCCCGGATAGCAGGAAAATGACATCCGCGGCAGGAATCTGGGCGGTGATGCCGGTGAAGGGTTTCAACTCGGCCAAGGGCCGGCTTGCGGGTATTTTGCAACCGGCGGAGCGGTATCAATTGTCGCGTGCGATGATGGCGGACGTATTGAGCGTTCTGCAGGCATCAAACCGGTTCACCGGAACGCTGGTCGTTACACCTGACGAGGAAGTCGCCGACACCGCGCTGGCCGCGGGCGCCCGGGTATTTCGCGAAGCGACGAATCAAGGGCCGGCGAAGGCGGTTACGGCAGCTGCACAATGGCTGGCTGACAAAGACTGCCGGGGGATTGTCGGAATCATGTCGGACCTGCCTGCGGTTACCATATCCGAAATCGATACGCTGCTGACCAGTCACGGTGATCCTCCCGCGGTTACACTGGCGCTGTCACGGGATGGAACGGGCACCAATGCAGTGGTTTGCTCACCCCCGGATATTATTGGCCTGAGCTTTGGTGCGGGCAGCCTCAGCAGCCATCTGCAGAGCGCAAAACGCCAGGGTATCCAGCCCAATATCGTTAACCTTCCCGGGCTTGGACTCGACCTGGATCAACCCCGGGATTTGCTGGATTTCATAAAACGCGGCATGAACTCACACAGCGCTCGTTACCTGCGCAAACAGGGGATTGAAGAACGCTGTTTGACACCGAGTTCAGAACTGGATTTTGATGCCAGCCGCCTGCAGAGCGGATAGGTTCGGGGGCAGTGGAAATCAACTTGTCACAGGTGATCGACCGCGGGCGGGCCTCGGAAGAAGAGGTTATGTCGCTGGTATCCAGTGACGCATCGGACGCTTTACTCGCGGCGGCCAGCGAACTGCGCGACCGTGAGCATGACGATGTGATTACTTATTCACGTAATGTTTTCGTGCCATTGACGCACCTGTGCCGCAATGTTTGCCACTACTGCACCTTCGCCACGACACCGCGTTCGGGGCAGGCCGCGTACATGAATCCGGACGAGGTAATGGCGGTTGCCGAGGCCGGCGCCAGGGCCGGTTGTAGCGAAATATTGATTACCCTCGGCGACAAGCCCGAGTTGCGCTATCAGAGCGCGCGCGAGGAATTGGAGCGTTACAACCATCGCTCGACCGTATCTTATCTGGTCGAGATTGCGGAACGGGTTATGCGTGAAACCGGGCTACTGCCTCATCTCAATCCCGGCGTTGTGACGGCCGAGGATTTGCAGGCAATGCGGCGGGTTTCAGTATCACAGGGGTTGATGCTGGAGAGCACGGCCGAACGGCTTTGCCAGAAGGGCGGCCCGCATTACGGCTCACCGGATAAGAATCCGCAATCTCGTTTACAAACCATTCGGCTCGCCGGCGAGCAGGCCGTGCCCTATACCACCGGTATTCTGATCGGAATCGGCGAAACCCGTGCGGAACGCATCGAGTCACTGCTGCGTTTACGCGAGCTGCATGATCGTTATGGCCATATCCAGGAGATTATTATCCAGAATTTTCGCGCCAAGGCAGGCACGAAAATGTCTAAAGCGCCGGAGCCGTCCGTCGATGAGCACCTGTGGACGATCGCAATAGCACGCCTGTTGTTTGGCGGGAAAATGAGCATCCAGGCGCCACCCAATCTGCACGAGGGTAACCTGGATCGCTTTATCGTTGCCGGAATCAACGATTGGGGCGGTGTCTCGCCGGTGACCCCGGACTTCGTCAATCCGGAGGCTCCCTGGCCGCAACTGGACAGCCTGGCGGTCGCAACCGCTTCGGCCGGCAAGACCCTGGTCGAGCGCACGGCGGTTTATCCCGGGTTTATTTTTTCCGAAGATCATTGGCCAGTTCCCGAATTACGAGCCCGGACGCTCGCCATGGTCGATGCCCAGGGTTATGTCCGCACCGATTCGTGGTCGCCCGGCAAGTCAGATCCGCCCCCGTCGTTGCCGGCCAGTATCAATGGATCGCCACGCCGGCAGAACGCCCCGTTTGCTGACCTGATTTCGAAGGCCACGGATGGCAACGATCTCGATGAAGAGCAAATTGTCCGGTTGTTTAATGCCCGTGGGCAGCGCTTTGAATTAATTCGAAGCGCCGCGGATCGACTGCGACGCGAAGTCAACGGGGATACGGTTTCGTACGTGATTAACCGTAATATCAATTACACCAACATGTGCTGTTTTCGCTGCGGCTTCTGTGCTTTTTCCAAGGGGAAGGCGGCCCGGAAGCTTCGCGGCCGCCCCTACAACCTGGAAATAGAAGAGATCGTCCGTCGCACGCGGGAGGCGAAAGATCGAGGTGCTACGGAGGTCTGCCTGCAGGGAGGAATACATCCCTCGTATACGGGCAACACCTACCTGGAGATTTGCCGCGCAATAAAGGCTGCATATCCCGATATCCACATTCATGCCTTTTCGGCGCTCGAAGTGTTTCATGGCGCCGAGACACTCAAAATCAGTGTCGCGCAATTTCTGCGCCAGTTACGTGACGCGGGCTTGCATACGTTACCGGGCACAGCGGCCGAAATTCTCGACGACGAGGTGCGGGCGAAAATATGCCCGGACAAGATTTCCACGAAGCAGTGGATGGATATCATGAAGGCGGCTCATGAGACGGATTTGCCAACCACGTCAACGATCATGTATGGACACCTTGACCGCCCCTGGCACTGGGCTCGCCATCTGCTGCATTTACGCAATTTACAAAAACAAACCGGGGGCTTTAACGAATTTGTACCCTTGCCCTTTGTTCACATGGAGGCGCCAATTTTTGGCAAAGGCAGAGTACGCAAGGGACCCACTTTTCGTGAAGCGGTGCTGATGCATTCAGTCGCACGCCTGGTGCTGCACCCGTTTATTACCAATATCCAGACTTCCTGGACGAAAATGGGCACGCAGGGCGCGATAGCCTGCCTGCAGGCGGGCGCCAACGATCTCGGTGGAACGCTGATGGATGAAAATATCAGCCGCTCCGCGGGTGCACTGCATGGACAGGAAATGCGTCCGGAGCAAATGGAATCCCTGATTCGTTCCATCGGCCGTGCGCCCGTGCAGCGCAACACAACCTATGGCGTAGAGGTACTGGGTAACCGGCGATAAAGGACAGAGGCCGCACACTTCCCCCTTCCAGGGAACAGGGGGACACACACTTTCTCATTGACCCGCTTGATTTAGCTTGAGGCCTGTTGACCTGTCTACAGCTTCATACTTTATTCTATCTCTCTGATTTAGCCCGGAAAATTCATAAATATGCACAATCTCGCTTGTCTATTGATTCCACAAGAAATATATCCTCAGTCGCTCGTAATCACCGATACGAGACTTCTTCGGATATTTCCTTGTGAAATCAATATACTGCGCGATTTT
>JAAEPH010000293.1 GCA_024232855.1 Gammaproteobacteria bacterium | reverse complement strand
TGCCGAGCAAATCGTATGGCGGGCACCAACGTAACATCGCGGTACCGATCAATACCGCGCCTACTACCAAAATGATTACGCCCAGCACCCCTTCGACCAGACCCAGTGACCAGACGCCGACCGCCACAGCCCCGACAATCCCGCGAATGACTCTATCGGTGGTTCCCATATTCGGTTTCATCATTGTTCTCCCGGCTTAAGTTTGTAACAGTTGCGGCACATGATACCGTATCCACCCCTTGATTGGCGAGCTTGGCGGTGCCGCAATCGCGTCATTCTCCGCCGGCACCGGTGCGAAATACCGCCCCCCCCCTGTCCATCAGGCTGAACCTCGCCTGCACAGGCCGCGAATAAACTGGCCCCACCGAAATACGGCGAAGCATTCGCAAAATCCCGGTTGTTTCGTGTTAGACTCGGCCCTGTAGGACGCAGGAAGCGTCAAGTTGAACCTCAAACCTGCCGGTTAACAATAAACAGAAAGGATTCTGCCATGCCACTGACCCAACTCCAAACCCGCGCCCAACTGGGCATCGATGCGCCCGAAGTTCGCGTCGAAGTCCATATTTCCAATGGTTTGCCGGCCTTTACCGTGGTGGGATGGCCTGAGCCTGCGGTCCGCGACGCCCGCGACAGGGTGCGCTCGGCAATCATCGATCCCGGGATAGAGTGTCCCATGCGCCGAATCACCGTGAATCTGGCACCGGCCGACCTGCCCAAAGAGGGTGGACGCTACGATTTCCCGATCGCGCTTGGCATACTTGCCGCTTCCTCACCGCTTAAACCCGCCGGCCTGACGGATCTGGTCTGTTTTGGCGAGCTGGCATTGAGCGGGGCATGTCGAAAAGTGAATGGCTTGTTACCCGCATTGATCGCCGCCAAAAAGGCGGGGCAGTCGGCTATCATCCCGCGTCAAAACGAACCTGAAGCGGCCTTGCTCAGCGGTTTCCCGG
>JAAEPH010000292.1 GCA_024232855.1 Gammaproteobacteria bacterium | reverse complement strand
CGCCCGATATTCCCTGCCATCCAGCGTCCTGACCGCGGGAACCAGCATGCTCGAGCCGCCCTAAGCCGCGATCGGCTTTACCGGGAGTTCGGGCTAACCCGTGGATGACACTATGCAGGCTAGCGCGGGGTTGATGTCGCGAGTAGTAACGCCGAGTTCAAGGATGGCCACTGATGCAGAGGAGGTTGCTCGCCATTGAAGAGCATGGCGCGCTCGGCGCCGCCGACCTCGGTAGCCGAACGCAGGTCAGAGTAATCGATATGACAGATGCAGTTGCGCCCCGACTGCTTGGCCTCATAAAGGTGTTTGTCCGCCGAAGCTACAAAGTCGTTGAAATCAAGCACGCTGAATTTCATGTAAACGCTAGCGCCCATACTAACGGTTAACCTGATTTCACCGCCGTCAACGGTTATTGCTTCATTTGAAATATGTTTACGGAGTCGATGCGGGCCGGGGACGGCAAGATTGAGAGGAGTTTGCGGGAAAATGGGAGCGAACTCTTCGCCGGCGTAGCGGCACACAATATCGGTAGTTCTCACTTCGTTGACAAGAATGGCTGCCATGG
>JAAEPH010000291.1 GCA_024232855.1 Gammaproteobacteria bacterium | reverse complement strand
TTCGGATATTTCCTTGTGAAATCAATATACTGCGCGATTTTTGCGCATATTTATGAATTCTCCGGGCTAAATCAATCGCTCGCCTCATGGCGCCTACTTTTGGTGCACATCTTTTTCGCGCCCTACTGCGTTTTCTAGGTTTAAACTGGTTCAACCTGCAGAACATTCTCAAGCCATCGCTATTTTCGTGACTTTCCCGTAAAGATAGTGCGCGGCAACACTTGTTACTTCGCCCACCCGGTAACGGTTTCGCATATTGCAGTTTGTACATATCTCGGGAATTTCGTTCATCTTTTCCCTTTTATTCAGCGCCTGTCTTACGCTTAGCTGATCTATGTGACCGAAGGTATGTTTGTGCGAGATGTCATTGTAACAATAGAGGTAATCGCCGCTGGCGGTGATAAACAGATCGCTGTTTCTCGGGATACACCTGAAACGGTTGTGCCAGAACTGTAAAGCAATATCTTTTACCGATGGGATGAAATCCAGTTCCTGCGAATGCAGCCGGTATTCCTGGATAATCCGGCGCAGCGTTTGCGTAGCCTGTTCGTGTTTCTCCATGGTCCCGGCCCGGTTGTACAGCGTGGGGGACATGGTTAACTCTCCCACGCCCTGCTTGCGGAGCCACTCGATTGTCTCGGGCAGCGTTTCGATACACTCTACCAACGGAGTCAGGCTAATCGCCAGCGATGTCTTTTTCAAAAGCTTGCCGGCCTGGGCAATATTGGTCTTGACCCTTTCGTGATCCAGTTTTACATGGACGCCTCGATAGACATCGGCATCGATGCTCGAGAAGGAAACAACCAGCAGATCGATTTTTCCGTCCAGATGCCTGAGTTTTTTCTCGTCCAGCAGATGACCATTGCTCACCATATCGAAACGACCGGGATGATCTCCGACCGCGGAGATAAACTCCATGAATCGGGGGTGTGTTGTCGGTTCCCCATATCCCGCAATAACCGCGCGAAACACATCATTCGTGTTAATGCGCTCCAGTGCCTTGTAGAAAGTCTCGGCTGTCATTAATTGCGGGCGCTCAATCAATTCCTGCGGGCACATGATGCAGCGCGCATTGCACTTGCTGGTCAACTCGAGATTGACGGCAACCTTGTAGGTTTTCATTGTTGTTCCTCCACCGCAACCAGCCTTGGAATATAGGCGGGGCAATTGGGAACAACCTGGTCAATCTCGACCAGAACTACGCGGGGTTGATCGGGAAACAATTCCTTGATCGGACCATCGTCATGGATCGACGCCCGGCCATTTACCCTCAGTCGGGCGCCATCGGAAAAATCAATGAACAGCATTCCCAGGTGGTGATTTTTGAGGATATTGCCCAGGCTCATGAATGCCCCATTGCCATCGAAGTCCGGGAAAGCAAGCCGCTTGCTATCGATGATATTGATAATGCCGGGACCGCCCCCCTTGAAAGAGCAGTCGCAGGTTCCGGTGTTATCGCTGGTGGCTATGAAAAAGAAAGGCGCATTACTAATACGCTCATGGAACGGTTCGGGAATATGGTCCATTAGCAGGCGTGTTCGTCGCGCGCTGTCCCAGATCTGTGTCGTTTGCCACCGTTCCTGCGCAGCGACTTCTCCAACATGGAAATCATTATCATCAAGCATGGTTATAACCTCAAAATATTAGATATCTGTTGAAGTTATACGGCCTCTTGCTTAAGAAACTCTTAAATCGATATGCCGCACATTGAATAAGGTTCCAAAGCGCGACGGGTAATTCCGCTCGCGGGCGTTCGATGGGAGCTTTTCGAGGCTGGTGGCCTGAGTCCGGATAGCCGGGCGATCAGCCGGGGAGGATGATGGCGGCGGTGACGGCGCGGTCTTCGGCGACGAGGATGTTGAAGGTACGGCACAGTGCGCCATTGTCCATGACTTCGAGGCCGATGCCCTGTTCACCGAACAGGCCGAAAATTCTGGCCTCGGGAAATTGCTGCCTGGGTCCGGTGCCGAGCAGTACCACGGTCGGCTTTGAATCAAAGACCGGCGCCAGCAGTTCTGCGCAGAGATGTTCGAGTGTGTTAACCGGCCACGGGCATAGCAGTGAATCCGCGGTCATCACCAGGCTCTGGCGATAAACCGTTTCATTGATCGAAATCGAATCGTCACTGTAGGAAGTGATTCGATGTCGGCTGGTGACGATGTCTTCGGCGAGCGGCATGCCGCGCAGAATAATGGAAAATGAGTACTCGATCAACGCGCGGATATGTTGACAGCCGTGTATACATTTCTTAAGGTTGCGCGTTCGAATTTTTCCTCTGAAGGCGTCTGGAGATAAGGATTGAAACCGGTAAAACTGGGTTTGCTCGGAGTTGGTACCGTGGGTGCCAGCACCGCTATGGTGTTGAAGAACAACGCTGCCGAAATCGCGCGGCGCGCGGGGCGCAGTATCGAAATCATTCAGGCTTCGAGACGTTCCGTCGCGGCCGGGATGCCACAGGGCTGTGACAATATCAGCCTGGTTAGCGATCCTTTCGAAGTCGTCAACAATCCCGAAGTCGACATTGTCATCGAACTCATCGGCGGCTACGAGCCGGCGCTCAAACTGGTGATGCAGGCGATTGCCAATGGCAAGCATGTGGTCACCGCAAACAAGGCGCTGATCGCCCTGCACGGAAACGAAATCTTCGCCCAGGCTCAGCGTAAAGGCGTCAATGTTGTCTTCGAAGCGGCGGTCGCCGGTGGTATCCCGATCATCAAGTCGATCCGCGAGGGTCTGAGCGCCAACCATATCGAGTCGGTCGCGGGTATCATCAACGGCACCGGCAACTTCATCCTTACCGAAATGCGCGACAAGGGTCGCGATTTTGGCGACGTATTACGCGAGGCTCAGGATCTGGGCTATGCCGAAGCGGACCCGACCTTTGATGTCGAAGGCATAGACGCCGCCCATAAACTGTGCATTCTTTCATCGATCGCGTTTGGCATACCGTTGCAATTCGATGCCGTGTATACCGAGGGCATCAGCAGGGTTTTCACCGAAGACGTGGTTTACGCCGGCCAACTCGGCTACCGTATCAAGCATCTGGGTATCGCGCGCCGCACCGGGGAGGGTATCGAAATGCGTGTTCATCCGACCCTGATACCGCACAAGCGACTGATCGCCAACGTCGATGGTGTCATGAACGCGGTACTGGTGCAGGCCGACAAACTCGGACCTTCGCTGTATTACGGCGCCGGCGCCGGCGCCGATCCGACCGCATCCGCGGTGATTGCGGATATCATCGATGTCGCACGCACCATCACCACCGATGCCCAGAACCGGGTGCCGCACCTGGCCTTTCAGCCCGACCAGATCGTCGAGATACCGATACTGCCGATCACCGAAGTACAGACCGCCTATTACCTGCGCATGCGCGTCGAGGATCGCCCCGGTGTCATGGCCGAGATCACCCGCATCATGGGCGATAACGATATTTCGATCGAGGCGATTCTGCAAAAGGAGCCCGAATCCGGGGTCACACGAGCGACGATCATCATGCTCACGCAAAAAATACGCGAGCAACAAATGGTCGATGCCATCGAAGCCATCACGGGACTCGATGTGGTGCACGGTGAAGTCCATCGAATTCGCGTCGAGACACTGGATGGCGATTAGCACGGGAGTCGCCGCGCTATGCCGGTCGGCCCGATAGTCGGGCTGCGGCCTGCTGATCTCGCTCAACTGGAATCGCTGCTGGGCGCCCATCACCTGCCGTACGAGGATTGTGCCGAACAGGTGCAGATCTTCTGTGGTGTATTCGATGGCGGTGAGTTGATCGCCGCGGGTGGACTGGAGCCGGCTGCCGAGTACGCGTTATTGCGCTCCATCGTCGTGCAGGAGCGCTACCGCGCAAGAGGTCTGGCACGGTCGATTAGCGAGTGGCTCAGACGCCAGGCCGAAGCCGAGGGCAGGGTGGCGATTTACCTGTTGACCGAAACGGCTGAAGACTACTTCGCCAAACAGGGTTTCGAGAAGGTCGCGCGCGACGCGGTGCCTGCCGCGATTATGCGTACGCGCCAATTTTCGTCATTGTGCCCGGATAGCGCCAGCTGCATGCGCATGACCTTGCCGAGGTCTGGATCATAATCCTAAAATCCTCAGTTGAACCTACTGCGGTCGTCTACTGCACTGAATCTCATGCATTTTTTCATTATTTTAAGCTCACCCGTAGAGTAACGGTGTCCGTACCCACCTTATAGGTAACGCATTAGTATTGGCTTGAGCTGCCGCTCATACAGCTGTATGGAGGGTTCTTTCAAAAAACAGTTTTTAAAGAACCGCCATACTTGAACCGGTATTTTCGACATCTGGAACCAATAAGCTCTGAGGGAGATACCCCCTTCTTTTTGGTAGCATTCTACTTTCTTTTTATGCTTGTTTGTCTGTGTGGTATTTCCATCTTGTAATGCGAGCTTCTTAAACTGTTGGTCTAAAAACAAACGCGTCAAGATATAGGTGATGATGCCTATGACTGTTTGTTGATCGATCGCTGTTGGGCTTTTCCCCCAGGCCTTCGCGTTCGTCAGATCATTCTTGAAATTGTCGAAAAACTTCTCTTCATCCCATCGCCTGTGATAGATAAACGCCAGTTCACCAGGTTCTAAGCTAAAGTCATTGGTCAGATAGGCATAGCTGTCTCCTGCTTCGGTCATGAACTCTATTCGTCGCCATCTTTGTTTCGACGACCTTAATGTGATTTCTAAATCCGATATCACACCATCATTACATGCTCGCTTGGCTATCGGGCGTGATCGTGTTTCCTGGTAGACCAAGATGCTTTTAAATCGAGTCACCATTGTTGCCCGATAGAGCCGCTTTCGCTCATCCCAGTAACGAACATCAATAAAGGCGCGATCCACGCTATACAGGGCATTTTTGATCGCCATCCAATGACTATGATCAAGCGCCTCTTTGATGACTCTCATTTCGCCTCGTGATGTAGTCTCCGTTTTAACATCCAGTGGTATCCCTTTTCGCAAATCATAGAAAGTCATGAGCATATGACCTTTTTGATTGTCTGTACCACCGGCCTTGGGGTAAACCGGCTGATAGTGTGCCGATTCGGTTTGATAAGAAGCATCGATCGCAATCAGTTTTCTCTCACCCAGATTCGGCATGTCAGTGAATCTATCGGGTAAAGCGGTTCTGGCATGATTTACCAGTTGTGAAAAGGCTTCACGAGTAATAGCCGCGCGCTTTTTTGATGCGAGCGCATCTGACCAGGTTGAGCGGGCTAGTGGCGGTTTGTCCCTATTATCAAAATGCATTAATGACTGAACTTGTTCGCGCAGTGAGCGGTGCGCTTGAAGCTGTCGTAAGCTGCCCAGCAAGAGAAAGGCGGGTATTGTGAGCGTAGCAAATACTTTTTCAGGATAGCGAACTCGATCTAATGCGGCTTGCATGGGTTTGAACCATTCTTCGAGGACTGTATTTTGTGTCAGGGTGTGTATCAGGGGTGTTAATCTATGTTTCATTTTGGGCCATTGAATCGTTATTTTACAAGCAAAAAACGAATTTTTGGAGGCCCATGTCAAGCGTTATTAATTTTATTTTCAATATTTTTTTAAATCGCCTTGTGACAATCGGCAGGCCGGTGGCCCGACAAATTCATATGGTCTGGAATCGCTGCATACGGGTGACTCTATCGAGTTTGAAGCCAATTGTGAACAGAGGACGGTCCCGTTACTGCGGACACCGTTAC
>JAAEPH010000290.1 GCA_024232855.1 Gammaproteobacteria bacterium | reverse complement strand
TTACGCACTGTTATTCCGCTCCTTCAGAAAATCCCTTGTGAATCCAAAGCCCTGCGCGATGATGTGCAAGGAAGCACGAATGCGGTGGAGGCAGGAGCCGAGAACCGCCATCCCGCCCCCTGGTGAGATATGCGGGCTAGCGCAGGTGGCTCGCGGCAAAAACAAGGCGGGTTCAGCGATAACGGAGCGAAAAATCGATTGCGCGCAGGTTCTTGGTCAGGGCTCCGATCGAAATGAAATCGACGCCGGTGGCGGCGATTTCGACCAGCCTGTCCTGTTCGATATTGCCCGATGCCTCGAGCTCGATGCGTCGCTGATTGAGCTCGACGGCACGCTTCATGTCGGCGATGGAAAAATTATCGAGCAGGGCGCGATCCACTCCGGCAACGATAGCCTGCTGCAGTTGTTGCAGGGTTTCCACTTCGACCTCGATAAGCTTGTCGGCATGCAGTTCCCGCGCCCGTGCGACCGTATCGCCGATTCCGCCGGTGGCGGCGAGGTGGTTTTCCTTGATCAGGTAGGCGTCGAACAGACCGATTCGATGATTGCTGCCACCGCCGCACAACACGGCGTACTTCTGGGCAACGCGCAGTTGCGGGATGGTCTTACGGGTATCCAGAATGCGACAGCCGGAGTGCCTGATTTGATCGGCGTAGCTGCGCGTCAGCGTTGCAGTGCCCGATAGCGTTTGCAGAAAATTGAGGGCGCTGCGTTCCGCGCTCAGCAGGCCGCGCGCGGGACCTGCAACTTCGCACACGACCGTGTTGGCCTCGATATTCTCGCCATCACTCGCGCGCCACTGGATGGTGATCCTTTCGTCGCATTGGCGAAACACTTCCTCGAACCACTGGCAACCGCATAGCACGGCATCTTCGCGCACCAGTAACTCGGTGTCGAGCCAGCGGCCGGAATCGATCAGCGCTGCGCTGATATCGCCACTGCCGACGTCTTCGTCGAGTGCATTGGCGGCCTGGTTGATGATCAGTTGATAGAGCTCCATAGTTTAACCTGCTATATCTCATGCTCTTCACGGCGTAATTCGGCGGTTGCGTCGAGGTAGGCGTTGATAACGACCGCTTCCGGTATCGAACCCAGGTAACGACCGCTGGCGGAATCGACTACCGCGATCGCTTCACCCATGTAACCGCGCATGGTCCCCATCGCTTCCCAGATACTGGTGTGTTCGTTGAAACTCGGCAGCGCCTGGAATTCAATTGCCGCGATGCGGGTGTCTTCGTCCAGGTCGAGCAGCTGCTGTTGCAGCAGGGTACCGAGATAGCGCTGCTCGTCGTCGACGATGACCGCCGACGACGTTTGCTTTGCCGACATCTGTTGGCGTAACTCGGTCAAGCTGGCGCCCTGTCGCACCATTGGCAATGCCTCTGTCAAATGCTCAGACACCTTGTGGTGCATCAGGTAGGCGTGCCCACGTCCCAGCGAAAGATCGATGCCGCGTTCCGTGAGTTGCTGATCGTAGAGTGAGCGTCCATACCAGTTGGAGGCGACGAGGTTGGCAAAAACGATGGTCACCATCGCGGCAATCGTTATTTCATAGTTGCGCGTCAATTCGAATACCAGTAGCAGTGCCGTCATCGGCGCGCCGATAACCGGGCTCATCATCGCGACCATGCCACAGATCGCGTAATCGAAAACACCGGAATAATTGTCGAGCAACAGTTCGGGTACCAGTAACGCAAACAGCGCACCGAATAAAACGCCAATCAGCATCGAAGGAAAGATAACGCCGCCGGCAAATCCAAAACCGATACAAATTATTGTCACCAGCAGCTTTGAGATCAGGATCAGCAGTAGCGCCTCGGCGCTGTAGCTGTTGCCAAGAATGACTTCGCGAAACACATCCTGACCGGCGCCCAGCACTTCGGGAACCTGCAATGCAACCAGTGAGACCACGAATCCGGCGATCATCGGTTTCAGTGCGAAGGGAATGGTGATGCGCTGCGATAGCTTTGCGGTGTATTGCAGCGATTTCATCAGCAGCACCGCTAGGGTTCCGCAGGCGACACCCTCGATCGCAAACAACAGAAATTCGATGCCGCGAAAACTGGCGTCGGTTTCGATCAGGAACACCGGGGAATGCCCGAACACCACGTTGGCGACGAAGTAGCCGCAAGCGCTGGCCACGGTGACCGCGGTAAACATGGGTAGCGAGTAATGGCGTAAAATCACTTCGTGGGTAAAGATCAACGCTGCGATGGGGGCATTGAAGGCGGTCGAAATTGCCGCGGCGACCCCGCAGGCAATGGTCATGCTGCGCATATAGGGCAAACCCAGCGGTAAGCGGTTGCCGAGCTGGCCAACCAGCGTGCCGAGGTAGACCAGTGGGCCATATTGCCCGACCGAGGCACCGCAGCCCAGTGACAGAATGGAGGCCAGCGTCGATGACAGGCCCGCCATCGGGGAAGGCAGGCGCTCGTGCAGCTGTAGTGCAAATATGGTGTCCGGCGGACCGAAGGAGGGCTTTTGTGAAACGCCGAACTGCATGATCAGGCCGACGATCAGCCCACCGATGGTCAGCGTGGCGATTGTTATCAACCAGAGCTGGGCGCCTGACAAAGATGCACGGCTGGACGCCGAGATAAAGAGAAGGTGGTTCAGAAACTGAACCATTTCGACGAAGCCCTCCGTCGCAAAGGCTGCGATCAATCCCACGATCAGGCCCGCGAGCGACGTCGCCGTCAGGCGATGGACAGTTTTGCGCGCCTCGGGTTTCATGTCAGGGCCAGGCAGTTGCGCGCCCGGACATCGCTGACGTTGGCGGTGGGAACAGTCACTATCGAATGCTCAGTTCAGCCACGGATCCCGTTCTCTGACCTCGATCACGGTGGGGCGATCGGCGTTAAATGCGGTGTTTATGGCCTCGACAAGCCCCTCGGCGCTGTCAATTCTGAGGGCGTGACAACCGCAGGCCTGCGCCAGCGCGATAAAGTCGGGATTGATGCCGGTAACGCCGACCAGTTCGATTTCACGCAGTATCATGTCGTCCTGGATTTGCTTCAAACCCTCGTTGTTCCACAGGATGATGGGCAGCGCCAGGCCGAGTTCGGCGCCCGTTACCAGTTCCTGTACGGTAAACATGAAACCGCCGTCACCGGCGAATGTGACTACCGGTGTCTCGGGGCGCGCCAGCCTGGCGCCGATAGCGTCGGGCAAGCCGCTGCCGAGCGTGCAATATCCACCCGGATAATTCCACAGTCGGGGTTTGCCGACATCGAAGGCAAAAGTGCCGGTGTACACCAGTTGACAGACATCCGCCATGATGATGGTTTCATCCGGCAGCGCCTCGCGTAAAACATCGAGCACCTTGCAATGGCGCAGCTGGCCGGCGTCCAGCCGAGTGCGAAATTCGCGTCGTATCCGCGCTACTTCAGTGACCGTTTCGGCACGCGCCTTGACCTCGCCGAGCCGGTTTGCGATGGCCTCGCAACTGGCCCTGGCGCCACCGATGATGGCGACTTCGGACGGGTAGATATCGTTCATTTTACGAGTGTCGATATCGATGCGAATGATCTTGCCGGGAATTTCCAGCGTTTCCTCGAAGCTGTCGACCTCGGATAACTCGGTGCCGACAGCGAGTACGACGTCGGCCTGTTGCAGGTACTGCTGAACCTCCCTGCGTACCGTGCCCGCGCTCAGCGATAACGGGTGGGTATCCGGGACGATGCCCTTGCCGTTGATGCTGCCGATCACGGCGGCGCCGAGTCTTTCCGCGACTTTGGTAATGGCGTCGCCCGCGAGGCAGGCGCCGCCGCCGACACAGATCATCGGTTGGCGTGCATTGCGTAACAACTCGCAGGCGCGTTCGATTTTTTTCGCGGTTGGCGCCGGGCGCATCGGCAATTCGGGTACTTCCCAGTCAGTTTCTACCGGCATCTCCAGGACGTCGGTTGGAATCGCAATGTGGACCGGCCGCGGGCGCTCGCTGCTAAACACTGAAAACGCACGAGCCAACAGCAGCGGAACCTCTTCCGCGTTCATCGCTATCGCGGAGAAAGCCGTCAGCGGCGCGGTCGTGTCGGTCAGGCTCGGGACTTCGTGCAGGCAGCCCAAGCCCTTGCCCAGCGTGTAACTCGCGGCATCGGCAGACAGCAGTAACATTGGAATACTATCGGCATAAGCCTGGCCGACCGCGGTGAGCGCGTTGGTGACGCCGGGCCCCGAGATGACCAGCGCAACGCCAGGTTTGCCCGAGGCGCGCGCGTAGCCGTCGGCCATGAATCCGGCGCCCTGTTCGTTGCGCGCCTGGACGTGGTGTATCGAGCTTTTGTTCAGGCCCCGGCAGAATTCCAGCGTGTGCACGCCGGGGATACCGAAGACGGTATCGACGCCATACTGCTCAAGCAACTTTATGGTCGCTTCGCCTACATTGAGATGTGCTTCGGTATGCATGACCATCCATTAATCGAATGCTGGAGTAACTTGCTCACGGATCTACAAGACGGCTAGCTTATAGGCGAATCGGCGTCAGGTAAATCCGCGCGCTACAACTTTTTCAGGCAGGCGAGGTAAGCGCCCATATCCGGCTCCTGCCCGTTACGCTGCGCGTTCCACAGGGCCTCGCCCAGGCATTCCATCATCGCGTGTTCGGCTTCGTGCCGGCCCTTGTTCGCACACAGCTTTTGATAGAGTCGCTGCACGCCCGCGGGCCGGTCGGAAGTCGCCTGTTCGCGCAATGCGATATGCATGCCCATGTGCAGAAACGGGTTGGTCTGGCCTTGCTCCGGAGTAAATTCGCGTAACTCGATAGCCTCGCCGTCCTCGAACAGGGCATGATACTCGGGGTGAATTTCGATGACTTCAGCGATCACTGCTTCCATCGGTTCGAGCAGTTGTTGTGCCTGCATCTTGCGCCAGACCTGCTGGTATACCTGGCGTATTTCGTCGCGTGATTGAAACATTTAGTCGATGTTCTTGTGTTTGAATTCACACAGGTCTTCGATGATGCAGCTGCCGCAACGCGGTTTGCGCGCGATGCAGGTATAGCGACCGTGCAGGATTAGCCAATGATGGGCGTGGAGTTTGAATTCTTCGGGAACGAATTTGAGTAAACGCTTTTCTACCGAGAGCACGTCCTTCCCGGGCGCGATACCGGTGCGATTCGATACCCTGAAAATGTGCGTGTCGACCGCGATTGTCGGGTGGCCAAATGCGATGTTCAAAATCACGTTGGCGGTTTTACGACCGACACCCGGCAGGGCTTCCAGGGCGGCGCGATCATCGGGTACCTGCGAGCCGTGCTGCTCGATCAGAATTTCGCAGGTCGCAATGACGTTTTTAGCCTTGGAGTTAAACAGACCGATCGTCTTGATGTACTCCCTGACGCTATCTTCACCGAACGCCAGCATCTTTTCCGGAGTGTTGGCCACCGGGTAGAGTCTGGCCGTCGCCTTGTTGACGCTGATGTCGGTTGCCTGTGCCGACAACAGCACGGAAATCAGTAGTTCGAAATTGGACTGGAATTCGAGATCGGAACGCGGGTCGGCGATGTTTTCGCGCAGGCGAGAAAATATTTGCTGACGCTTTTCCCGGTTCATGCACTGTCCGCCGCCGCTTCCAGGGGTTGCGGCTGTGGCGCCGGTCGTCGCAGGTCGAGCCAGTTCTTGACGATGATCAGCAGCGCCAGTCCGAAAAAGGCGCCCGGCGGTAAAACCGCGAGCAGGAAACCGGGATAGTCCGGATGGATTTCGATCATCAGCGATTTGGCGTCGTCGCCGAACATCAACTCGGCATGGGCGAAGAGGGTGCCGAAACCAATGATTTCGCGCAACCCGCCGAGTATCAGCAGCGCTATCAGGAATCCGAGACCCATCATCAGTCCATCGAGCGCGGCTGGCCCGACCGCGTTGCGGGACGCGAATCCCTCGGCACGGCCGATGATGGCGCAGTTGGTGACGATGAGCGGAATGAAAATGCCAAGAACGAGGTAAAGGTCGTAAAACAGTGCTTTTATGGTCAGTTCGACGATAGTTACAACCGAAGCGATGATGAGTACGAACACCGGCAAACGCACTTCGTTGCGCACGAATCCCCTGATCAGCGAGACCATCGAGTTGGATAACACCAGCGTGATCAGTGTGGCGATACCCAGCCCAAGCCCGTTGATGACGGTGCTGGTGACGGCAAGCAGGGGACACAGGCCCAGCAGTTGCACCAGCGCAACATTGCTGTTCCAGAGTCCATTGTGAGTAATTTCGCGCCGCGTCGTCATGTCTTAGCCTGCATATTGCACCAGTATCCCGGATTCTGACGCAGGACAGATGCGGCTGAACGCCGGTCTGGACTGACAAAATCGCCGGGAGCGATTTTGAACATGGACGCTTTGCGTCCATGGCCCCGTAGGGGCGGAGGGCAGGATGCCCGGAGTAAACCCATAGCTTAAGCTATGGGTTGAGGGAAGGCTGCGCGCCCCGGACAGTTCAGGCGCATCTGGACAAGTCAGAGCCGGGATAGGGCTTGGGCCGGTGATAAATTGAGCTTTTATTTCCATCTGTAAAATTAACCGTTTACTCCTTATCTTTAAGATAGTTCCATCCAGGCCAGAGCCCGACCGGTACAATATGCAGGCTAGCCTTTCAGTCAAAAATCATATCAGCGTTTTGCTGATAGTAAAGCAGGGTAGCGTGTACTGCGCCAACCACCGCGCGCGGGGTGATGGTGGCGCCGGTGAACTGGTCGAACTCGCCGCCGTCGCGTTTTACACGCCAGCCAGCGGTGTCGGGATTGTCGAGCGACTTGCCATCGAAGCTCTTGATCCACGGGGATTTGCGGATTTCGATCGCGTCACCGAGACCCGGGGTTTCAGCATGCTTGACAACACGCACTCCGGCCAGGCTACCATCGACATAGACGCCGACCAGCAGGTGAATCCTGCCGCTGTAACCGTTGCGAGCAATGCTGTTGAATACGACCGCCACCGGTTCGCCGGCTAGTCTCGCGCGATAGGCGGTGGAAGCATCATCGGTACCCAGCAGCGCCGCCGCCGGCAGCTCTACGCTGTCGGCGGCAATGTCGTTGTCGAGACTGTTACGCGGTAACAACGCATAGAGATTACGTAACAGCAGCTGGCGTTCATTCTCGGTAATGGCCGCGCTGGTGCTGTACTCGGTGAGCGCAACCAGGGTCGTACCGCCGACAGCAAACAACCACAGGAAGGTCCCGGAAAGGAGAATCTGACGCCGGTTAACCTGCATATTGCACCAGTATCCCGGATGCCGGCGCCGGACAGATGCGTCTGAACGCCGGTCTGGACTGACAAAATCGCCGGGAGCGATTTTGAACATGGACGCTTTGCGTCCATGGCCCCGTAGGGGCGGAGGGCAGGATGCCCGGAGTAAACTCATAGCTTAAGCTATGGGTTGAGGGAAGACCAAGTTCAGGCGTATCTGGACAAGCCGGGGCCGGGATAGGGCTCGGGTCGGCAACCGCCTCTTTAGGCTGTACCCGTAAAAATATTCGTTTCCCGGTACAATTCAACAAGTTATAACAAGGCCCGAGACCGACTGGTGCAATATGCAGGTTCGCAATCATTTTTCGCCGTAGATGCGTGGTTGCGTGTAATAGTCGATGAAAGGGACGCACATGTTCGCCAGCAATACCGCGAATGCGATACCGTCCGGATATCCGCCCCAGACTCGAATGACGTAAATGAGAAAACCGATCAGTAAACCGTAAACGATTCGCCCGCGCTCGGTGGTTGCCGCGGTAACCGGGTCGGTGGCAATAAAAAACGCACCGATGATGACCGCGCCGGAGAGCAGGTGAAACAGCGGCGAGGCGTATCTCTCGGCGTCGGCGAGGTAAAAGACCAGCGCCATCGCGAGTACCCCGCCAAGCAGGGCAACGGGGATGTGCCAGCGTATAGTGCGAGTTGCCAGCAACCACAGGCCGCCGACGAACCAGCCCAGGCTTACCCATTCCCAGCCCTTGCCGCCATAGTTGCCGAACACCGGGGACAGGCGAATTTCACTGATGGCCATGTGCTGACCGACAGCGGTTTTGAGCTGGTCCAGCGGTGTTGCCGAACTGAGCGCATCCCATTGATGAATATCCGCTCCACCGAAGCTGTAGGCGAGCGCGTCGGCGAGCGTCAGGGCTTCGCCGCTGACCGAACCGGGCAGGTACCAGGTCGTCATTTCGCGGGGAAACGAAATCAACAACACCACGTAGCCCACCATCGCCGGGTTGAACGGGTTGAATCCAAGGCCGCCATAGACGTGTTTGCCGGCGATCATGGTGAAGCCGATGCCGACCAGCACCAGCCACCAGGGCGAGTGCATCGGCAGGCACAGCGCAAACAGCCAGGCCGCCACCACCGCGCTGAAGTCGGTCAGGTGCGGCATGACCGCCCTGGAACGCATTTTCAGGGCGAGAGCCTCGAACATCAGTGCAAACAGGATCGCGAGCGTGATGTTGATGAGAACGCCGGGACCGAAATGCCAGGCATAGGCGAGTGTGCCCGGTATCAGCGCGATAATGACATGGGTCATCAGGCGTTTTAGCGAATTTCCCGGTGCGATATGCGGGCTGGTCATTGTGAATCTTCCTGCTCGGCCAGCTTGCGCGCCTTGACGCGTTCGAGTGCGGCCTGTACCGGATCCGCGATGGGAACTTCGCCACCGGCCTGGATTTTCTTCTTCTGTAGCGCCTCGCGTTTCAGCCGGCGGCGTTCTTCATCCTGTTGTTTCTTCAGTAGCAGTCGGCGTTCGCGAAACTCGAAACGGAACCTGGCGCGGTCCGATTTGATCTGCACTTTATGCGCTGCGCGAATTTCACTCTTGGCGGCACGGTAATACTGCACCAGCGGGATGCCGCTCGGGCATACCGCCGAGCAGCAACCGCATTCGATACAGTCTAACAGGTGAAATTCCTGGGCGCGCTCAAAGGCCCCGGCGCGCGCGTGCCAGTAGAGTTGCTGGGGCAGCAACTGTGCGGGACAGACTTCGGTGCATTTGCCGCAGCGAATACATTCGTCGTGATAACCCGGTCTGCGCGTCATGGCTTGCTCGCGCATCACCATGATGCAGTTGCTGGCCTTGACGATCGGTACCTGGTCTCCTGACAGTGAGAAACCCATCATCGGCCCGCCCATCACCAGGGGGCTGCTGTCGCCATGCAGGTAACCGCCGGCGAGCTCGACCAGGTGGCGCACCGGAGAGCCGAGGCGCACCTCCCAGTTGCCCGGCTCACGGATATTGTCGCCGGTGATCGTTACCACGCGCGATATCAGCGGCTGGTCCTGTTCCAGTGCTCGTGTGATCGCGACACAGGTGCCCACGTTCTGGCAGAACAGGCCGATGTCAAAGGCCAGCTGGCCGTGCGGGACTTCCCTGCCGGTCAGGATCTGTATCAACTGCTTTTCACCGCCCGAGGGGTAGATCGTCGGGATCGATACGATCTCGGTCGCTGCAAGCCCCGCATGCGCGAGCCCGCTGGTCATTGCCGCGATTGCCTCGGGCTTGTTGTCTTCGATTCCGATCAAAGTGAATTGCGGATTCAGGATACGCTGCAGGTAACCGACACCGCGCAGGATTTCGGCCGCATAGTGTCGCATCAACATGTCGTCGCAGGTGATGTAAGGCTCGCATTCGACGCCGTTGATGATCAGCGTCTCGATACCCTGCATCTTGCCGCGCGACAATTTTGGTGAGGACGGGAAGGCCGCTCCGCCGAGCCCGACGACACCCGAGCGGCATATCAAGTCGATTATTTCACCCGCCTCCAGTTGTTGCAGATCAGGTATAACCGGGGCGGCGGCCTCGTCCTCGCCATCGACGTCGATGACGATACATGTATCCTTCAGGCCTGATGGGTGAGCTACCGGGTAGTCGCTGATCGCCGTTACCGTGCCTGACGTCGGGGCGTGCACGGCCGCGCGGATCAACGATGAACTGGCGGAAATGACGTGACCTTTTAAAACCCGGTTACCGACGTCGACCAGCGGCTTGTTGTGCTCGCCGATGTGTTGCCTCAGCGGCAGGTAAAGTCGCGGCGGCAGGCTCGCCTGCCGCAAATTCCGGGTCAGCGACTCGCTCTTGTGACCTTCCAGGTGCAGACCGCCATGAAACTGGTGCAGCTTACGCATCGCCAGTCAGCCCTGGTTGCCGCGGCGGCACTGTCCATTTCCAGTCGTCTATGGTCTGTTGTGTCGGCACCATGTCGATGCAATCGACCGGGCACGGCGGCAGGCAGAGTTTACAGCCGGTGCATTCGTCGGTAATGACCGTGTGCATGTGTTTGGCGGAGCCCAGTATGGCGTCGACCGGACAGGCCTGGATACAAAGCGTGCAGCCGATGCAGGTTTGCTCGTCAATTACGGCGACCAGCGGTACGTCAAGGTGTTCGCCGTGCTCGGCATTGAGTTCCAGCACCTCGGTGTCGAGCAGGTCGGCAAGCGCGACGATGGTGGCCTGACCGCCGGGCGGGCATTGATTGATCGGTGCCTCGCCATGGGCGATGGCCTCGGCGTAGGGCCGGCAACCGGGGTAGGTACATTGCCCGCACTGAGTCTGCGGCAGCAGGGCATCGATCTGATCGACGACCGGGTTGCCTTCGACCTTAAACCGTATCGCGGTGTAACCAAGTACCAGGCCAAATAATCCAGCCATCAGACTGATGGTGACGATTGCGAGAATCACGTATCAGACCTTGACCAGCCCACCGAGGCCCATGAAGGCCAGCGACATCAGCCCCGCGGTAATCAGTCCGATGGCCGAACCCTTGAGCGGGGCCGGTACGTCAGCCACGTTGATGCGTTCGCGCATTGCGGCGAACAAAATCAGCACCAGCGAAAAACCGAGCGCCGCGCCAAAACCGTATATCACCGACTCGAAAAAACTGTTCTGCTGCTGGACATTTATCAGCGCCACGCCCAGGACCGCGCAGTTGGTGGTGATCAACGGCAGGAAGATGCCGAGTACGTTGTACAGCAACGGGCTGGTTTTATGCACCACCATTTCGGTAAAATTGACGACCGCGGCAATGGCGATGATGAAGGCAATGGTGCGCAGGTACTCGAGATCCAGCGGCGTCAGGATCCAGCTATTGATCAGGTAGCTCAGCACCGCCGACAGGGTGAGTACGAAGGTGGTTGCGGCACTCATTCCGATGGCCGTTTCGATCTTGCGCGAAACGCCCATAAACGGACATAGCCCGAGGAACTTCACCAACACGATGTTGTTGACGAACACGGTGCCGATCAAAAGTAACAGGTATTCTGGCATGACGGGATTATACGGTCTGACCCCATTGAAAAATACCGAATTTACCCGAGGTCTTTATTAACCCGGAAAATTCACACTAATGCACGATCTCGCTTGTCTATTGATTCCACAAGAAATATTCCCTCAGTCGCTCGTAATCACTGATACGAGACTTCTTCGGGAATTTCCTTGTGAAATCAATATTCTGCGCGATATTCGCGCAAATTTA
>JAAEPH010000289.1 GCA_024232855.1 Gammaproteobacteria bacterium | reverse complement strand
GTGCCGCACGTTTTCGGGCGCATGAAATTTTACCAACGCAAACCCACCAGCCCGTATATTGCACGATGGCGGTGCCAACCCCGTTCGCTTTAACCGGACTACCCTGCTTTTTGCAGTACCCGGTAGCGCCCATCACCATCACTATTAAGGTCCGTTTCTGATAACCTGACGCAGTTCAATCTGACGGGAATCGATCAGGCCATCAATTGACGGCAGGAATATTCCAGGTGGTGGGTATCGACATTGTCGCTTTTCGCCGAGCCATCATAGAGCTGCCTGGCGTTTTGCGGTTCACCGTCGAGGTGCAGTGCATCAGCAATGGCTTGATGGCAGGAGGCTTTTCCCCGCACATCACGCCAAATACCATGGAAGGGAAAAACCGGACAACGCGTCGAAGGCTGGCAAGCCCTCACTACTAGGCGTTGGCGAACTCGATGCCCTTGCCGATATTGTCATCGAGGACCGAACGCATTTCATCGAGCAGTTTCTGTTCGTAATCGCTGAGTGGCGGTACTTGCGGAATCGATTCTACCCCGTCCTTGCCCAGTTTAACCGGCTGCGCATGGAAGCTACTGGTATCGTCGCCAACTTGCACGTAACAGCACTCGGTCACCGCCTCACCGTTCAGTGCAGCCACCAGCGACAGGGTGAAACGAGCCGCGGCCTGTGCCATCGACAGGGTTGCAGAACCGGCACCCGCCTTCGCCTCAACTACCTCGGTACCCGCTTCCTGAATACGGGGTGTCAATGCCTCGATATCGGCCTGATTCAGTTCCACGCCGGGGATACTGGAAAG
>JAAEPH010000288.1 GCA_024232855.1 Gammaproteobacteria bacterium | reverse complement strand
TTAAAAACAGTTTAGACAAGAGAGGTACCCACCGAGTCTGCGAAGACGGTAAATGACAATCCGATCAGACCGAGGAAACCACAGCCTGCTGATGCGAGGGATCGAAAAGATCGTCTAACGAATGAGGCCGTTTCCAGCGAATACTCATCCTGGTCCGGGCAACGAAAAGCCCACACAGTAGACCGAATGTAGAGTTGCAGTCTTACACCTGAAAGTCAGAAACCGGCTTCGCTTGACAATAGGGGGAGCCCATGTAGCTTCGCATCAGTCGCAAACCGCCGGCGTAGCCGGTGGTTTGTCGGTCTGCATGCGTTTGGCGGCATATAGTTTCTTAACTTTAATGTCTTTGTTTTCTTTCCTTGCGTGCCACAGATCATATTGAACCTGCTGGTTTAACCAGCTTTCAGGCGAAGTATTAAATGCCTTGGACAAGCGCAAAGCCATTTCAGGACTAATGCCTGAGCGCCCATTTAAAATAGAAGAAAGGGTTTTACGGCTGACACCCAAAGCTTTCGCAGCATCAGTTACGCTTAACTCCAAAGGCTCTAGACAAAGATCTCTGACAATCTCTCCTGGATGGGGTGGGTTATGCATATTCATAATCAGTGATAATCCTCGTAATCAACATCTACTGCGTCTGGACCGACAAACTTAAAGGTTACGCGCCAGTTACCACTGACACGAATTGACCATCGTCCACGAAATTTCCCACGAAGCTGGTGTAAATAAAGTCCCGGTAAATCCATGTCCTGCGGTGACATTGATGCGTTGAGTCGACCGAGGATGAGCCGTAAGCGTTTGCTATGAGCCGATTGAATACCGGAGCCTGTTCCTTTCGCAAAATATTTCTCCAGTCCTTTGTGTTTGAAGCTCCGAATCATAATGCGCAGTGTAACGCATTACGTTACAGGTTACAAGATAGGCATGCCGCCTAACGCTTCGCATCAGCCGCAAACCAATCGCGTAGCGAGTGGTTTGTCGGTCTGCATGCGTGTTATTAGGGGCCGCTTGCCTGGTTTTCGAGGATTTGTACATCCTATTTAAAATGCTCCTCGATTCCAGAAACAATAAAGTTCTTTATACGTGGTTCCAGATCCCCTTCGTCTTCCTTTAGCATGAAAATTAACTTAGTAGGACTGACAATGCCATCTGCTACAAAGAGCGGACTTCCAGGGTGCTTGCCTGGATTTGCCCCATCATCGACGTCTAAATGCGAAAACCCTTTCTCTTTACTCCAAACCAAAGCCTTCTCGTCGTGCGGCTTGTTGTAGGTAAACTGATAGCTGATTATTTCATCAGCATCGTTAAACCAAATGAAAACATCCATGCTTAAACTCGTGAACCATCGTTTCATTGGTTCGCCTCGTTTTTGATTTGTCTCTTTTATTTCGCGAAGCATCAAGGCCCCCTAACGCCCCGCATCAGCGGCAAAACTGCAAGCGTAGCGCGGCAATTTTGTCCGACTGCATGCGATTGTTGTTATGAGTTTGGGTCTCATTAGTTTCCGGACTAGAATATATTTATTGGCATTCATATGAATTTATAAATCGAAGATTTGCGTAACTCATAACAGCCTATTTATTAGGTCTGCGACCTAATAATACATATTGTCGGGTTGACCTGATAATTGGATGGGGATGAATAGAGGGTCAAAAAGTTACTGATTTCCATGCTGAAATTCCTCGACCGTTTGGTTTTTGTCTTGTTAACAGGTATTTGACCCGATAACAATACAGCAGTCTTGAAGTAATAGGAATGTGGGCAAAGTGCCGAAACCGGAAGTTGATCCACCGATATGCGAAGGTCTGCTTTATACGTTTTTTGTGTTTCCGGTGGGTTCAAGTAAATTTCAGCTCAGGTTGTGACCAAATTCAGGAACATGATTTCTGGTCCACTTCGAGATTGGGAAATGGTGCCGGCAGGAGGGGAAGACCCCGGGCCTACTGGTTAGAAGTCAGGGCCGTGACTGGCTGGTGTGACATGCGGGCCCATCACCGGCTGGTGTCTGTGGTTGACTGTACGGTTATGTTCTTCTGGTAATACAGCAGCTTTTTACCGTCGTGATCGCGGCTATCGAATAAGCGGTATCCAAGTTTCTCGTAGATGTGCTTGCCGCGTCGATTGAATTCGAATACGTCGAGCCAGATGCGATTGCGCCGCAATTGATCGCGGCAGTAATCCTCCATCGCCAGGATCGCAGGCTGGCCGATTCCAAGCCCCTTGCTCGCGATTACCACGCGCCGGAATTCGACGCTACTGTGATCGGAGTCGAGCTTCAAAATGAAAAATCCGGCGAGTTCATCAAACACGTAGATCGACAGGTAGACGATTTCTGCGCGTTCAAACTGGTGCCGGTGTTGTTGCAGCGTATAAGGCAGGATACAGGCGCGTGTATCCGCGTCCTGCTCCATGCTGCAGAAAATCTGTAATTCTTCAACCCGTGATGCGCGCAATTCGATTATCGTTGCTTGACCGGTCTGTTTCAGGTGGTCGAGGGCCTGGCGTTGCTGTCGAACTGTGGTTGAGGCCTTTCACCTTTGCTGGTTTCGGACTTGTTGCGGCGCAGCGGGCTGCGTAACTGCCCGGCAGCTTCAAGGATGGGATAGGCGACCGAGGCAAGGTGTGAATTGATACGTTTGAGGTCGCGCAGCACGTCGAGCTGCATGGCGCTGAGCCCGGAATCGTAATTCGCGTCGTCACGGATCTTTTCGAGATGGTTCAGCACCGCTTTCTTTTCGCGCTTGACGAACTTGTACTTCCTCGCCAGCAAGGTGCGCGCCATGGAGACATCATTCGATGTAAATACGCTCAACGACAATTGAAAGGCGGATAACACCGGCTCGTAAAGATTGTTGATGTCTTCGCGGTCCTGCAGCGACATTTTACTGCGCGTGGCCAGTTTCTTTTGCACGATATTGTGAATCAGGTCGACCGAAATGATGTCGCCGATGTGTTCCAGGTTCGTGGCGAAACTCAGAATTTCACTGCAGCGGCGGCTGTCTTTTTCACCGAGTGGTTCGCGCGCCAGCGACGTCAGGTAGCGTTTCACATTGTCATAGAAATCGTTGACGGTGTCATCCATCTCACGGGTTTGCCAGGCCAGCTCCGTGTCATTTTTCTTGAGTGCAATGAAGGTATTGCGCAGCATGCGTTCGACCACTTCACCCATGCGTAAGACTTCGCGCTCGGCGTTCAGCAGGGCCACCAGGGGAGTTTCAAATGCGCCGCGGTCGAGATCGCGGGCAACCATCTGGTCGTCGCTCGAAGTATCGTCTTCCGCAATCAGGGTTTCGGTGAGGGCCACCATGCGGCCTATCAGGGGGAAGAAAACTATCGCCAGGGCCAGGTTGAAAAACATGTGGAAGTTCGCGATCTGGCGCGCACTGTCGACTTCTAGCGGCGACAGATAGCTGGCGATCGCGCCGATAAACGGCAGCGTAACGACGACGCCGCATATTCGAAACAGCAGGTTGCCAAGCGGCGGCTGGCGCGCTGCGCGATTGGCGCCGAGGGTCGCGATGAATGGTGGGATTGCCCCGCCTATATTGGCGCCGAGGACAAAGGTGAATGCGACCGTTGTATCGAGCACATTGGTGCTGGTGAGGGTGATGATCAGTAAAACGGTTGCCAGACTGGAATGCGATGCCCAGGCGATAATGGCGCCGAAGATGACCGCCAGCAGCAGATCCTCGCCGAGGGCGACGAATATCTGCTGGATGATTATGGATTCGCGCATGGGCAAGGACGCCCCTACGATCAGCTTCAGCGCCAGCAGCATCATGCCGAGCCCCAGCAGGAGGCGGCCGACATCGCGAGTGCGCCCACCCGGTGAATAGGTGAACAGCGCAACGCCGACTGCGATCAGCAACGGCGACAGCGCGGAAAAATCGAAAGTCAGTATCTGCGCGACCAGGGTGGTGCCGACATCGGCCCCCAGCAGGATAGCCAGCGCTGTTGCCGTCGTCAGGATTCCCTGGCCGCTGAATGAAGAAGTCAGCAGGGCCGTCGCACTGCTGCTTTGCAACAGCATGGTGATGCCCAGTCCGGACAAGAATGCCTTGAAAGGGTTGCTCAGACTGGCGCCGAGGGCGCCGCGTATCTCGCTACCCCAGCCCTCGGATATGCCGATGCGCACCATGCGTAAACCCCATAACAGTAGGGCCACGCCCCCTATCAGGTTGACCAGTATGATGCTGCCGCTAATTCCGTGACTCCAAAAAATTAACTGTTAAGCTAATTCGCTATCCAATTTGTTAATAAAAGGATAATAGCAGAGTTATCAACTTTCTCTGTGATTTCTTTAATCAATCCAATAGCTTATGACAACTGCAGTCGATCAGGAAATTGTTTTCATCAACCAGTGCTATAGATTTTGCGAATAGTCGGGGCTGGATTCTAGCCCGCATATCTCACCAGGATGACGGGCCTTCGCTTGTTCTTTGAATTCACAAGGAATTTTCTTCAGGCGGGTTACGCACTGTTATTCCGCTCCTTCAGAAAATCCCTTGTGAATCCAAAGCCCTGCGCGATGATGTGCAAGGAAGCACGAATGCGGTGGAGGCAGGAGCC
>JAAEPH010000287.1 GCA_024232855.1 Gammaproteobacteria bacterium | reverse complement strand
GGCAGTCGTAAACTTGGTACCTATCTTTGTCTTGTCGGTGAAGAGGGTTTTTCAGTTGTCCCGGTGGAGTTGCTACGTGTCTGCGGCCCCCCGGAGTTCAGTTTCTGTTTCGAGTTGACGCGGGGACGTATGCTCGCCGAGGAAGATAGCGCCGAAGTCCTCGAAAATGTCGCCAACCAGGGTTATCACCTGCAGCGACAGAATGACATTCGGGTAGAGCAAATGGGCGCCATGGAAGCCGTAGATTGAAGTTCGCCCGGGAGGAGTGAGCAGGCGCTGAGAGTATTTTCCGGAAGGGCTGTGTCAAATATCCAAGGATATCGCCAGTTCCAATGGGGTGGCGATTGTTTTTCTGAACACTAATACCGCGGCTGCGGGTGGGGTTGTGGCGGCCTTGTTGTTGGCGCGTATCATGTTCGGAAAGGCTGATTTGACCATGGCGCTAAATGGCGCCCTTGCCGGTCTCGTTGCCATCACTGCTGAACCGTCCACGCCTTCGGCGCTGGTCGCTACCCTGATTGGTGCCGCCGGGGGTCTGATCGTGGTGTTGTCGATCGTCGC
>JAAEPH010000286.1 GCA_024232855.1 Gammaproteobacteria bacterium | reverse complement strand
CCAGTATGCCGAGCACGACGATGGCCGCGGCAACCCAACGGTTGCGAAAGCCGTCACGCAGTTCTTTTAACGCCAGTGTCCACAACATCTTCATGACATTTCCCGGCCCATAAAATGGCTGTAAACCTCATCCAGTTTGGGAGGTTTGATCTGTAAATCCTCGACCAGGTCACCGAGATCACCGATGCGACGAATTATCGACATCTTGTCGCCGTTAAAACAGGACAGGCTCAGTCTTGTTTCGCTGATGTCACTGATATTGATTTCAGATCCGAGGCGCTCGGCGACGCTGGAAGCAGAGCCGGATGCGACCGCGATATACAGGCGCACCGGCAACGCTGCCTGCAGATAGAGTTCGTCGAGCGTGCCGCTGGCAATCATGACACCGGATTTCATGATAATAAATCGATTGCCCTTGGCCTCTACTTCACTGAGGGCATGCGATGAGATCAGCGAAGTAGCGCCGGCTTTATGCAAGCCTTCGACCAATTCGTAAAATTGATGGCGTAAACCGGGATCGAGGCCGGTGGTGGGCTCATCGAGGAACAGCAGTCGCGGGTTCCCCAGCATGGCCTGCGCCAAACCGAGGCGTTGACGCATGCCCTTCGAATAGGTGCTGACGCGTCTATTGGCTGCTTCGGCGAGGCCGACGACATCCAGCAGCCGCTCACAGTCGCTAACGGCAACGCCTTTGAGCCGGGCAAAAAATGCCAGGATCTCGCGACCGCTCATAGCCTCGTAGAAGGCCACGCTTTCCGGGAGGTAGCCGAGGCTTTTGTGCTGGGTAACCGCGCTGCTGAAGGCCGGGTTTTCGCCGAATACTTTTACGCTACCGGTAGTCGGACGGGTAAGACCCAGCATCAGTTTCATCAAGGTAGTTTTGCCTGCGCCATTGTGCCCGACCAGCACCACGCACTCGCCCGCCTGAATGTTCAAACTGACATTGGACACCACGGCTTCGCTGCCGTAAGACTTGCTG
>JAAEPH010000285.1 GCA_024232855.1 Gammaproteobacteria bacterium | reverse complement strand
TGATTTCACCACCACGATATTGATTAAAATTCCCGGCAATCACATCAAGATAACCATCACCATCTACATCGCCTAAGGCGATAGATCTGGTGTCATTGACATCATTTATGCCAATGTCTGTGCCTGTGCCTGTATCAAACCCGCCACTGCCATCATTAAGATAAAGTTTATTGGTATCAGAAGCATTCCCGACAACCACGTCAAGATCACCATCATTATCTATATCGCCTAAGGCGATAGATCTGGTGTCATAGGTATTAGAGCCAATGTCTGTGCCAATAACTGTGCCTGCAGTAAGCCTGCCACCGGCAGTGTTAAGGTTAAGTTCATTGGCACCATAATTCCCGGCAATCACGTCAAGAACACCATCACCATCTATATCGCCTAAGGTGATAGAATAGGTAGTATCGGTATCAGAGCCAATGTTTGTGCCTGTAAGTACGGCTGTAAACGGGTCGCCATCTTCATCGTCATCGCCATCATTAAGATAAAGTTTATTAATACCATTATTCCCGGCAATCACGTCAAGATCACCATCACCATCTATATCGCCTAAGGTGATAGACTGGGTAGCATCGGCATCAGTGCCAATGTTTGGGCCTGTTGCGGCTGAAAACCCGCCACTGCCATCATTAAGATAATATTTATTGGTTGCACCATCATTCCCGGCAATCACGTCTAGATCACCATCACCATCTATATCGCCTAAGGTGATAGAATAGGTAGTATCGGTATCAGAGCCAATGTTTGTGCCTGTTGTTAAGCCTGTAAACGGGTCGTCATCTTCATCGTCATCGCCATCATTAAGATAATATTTATTGGTTGCACCAAAATTCCCGG
>JAAEPH010000284.1 GCA_024232855.1 Gammaproteobacteria bacterium | reverse complement strand
TGCACGATCTCGCTTGTCTATTGATTCCACAAGAAATATTCCCTCAGTCGCTCGTAATCACTGATACGAGACTTCTTCGGGAATTTCCTTGTGAAAACAATACCCTGCGCGATATTCGCGCAAATTTATGAAATTTCCGGGTTAAATCAATCAGGCTCCGGAATTTTCTCGCGGCGCCGGCGATTGATCTCCTGGCTTGCATGGCGAAACATTCGGCCGCAAGGCAAGGGACCAAGGCAAGGGACAGACACTTTGCAGCTTTACTTTACGATTTTACTGAAAGCGCAGATTCCAGGCACGGAAGGGGCGATGGTCAGCTACTGAGACAATTGCGGCCTTTTTGCTTGGCGCGGTAGAGCGCCTGGTCGGCAGCCTTGATTACCGCCCCGGGGAGTTTCGTATCCGGGTTGCGCGCGGCGTAGCCGATGCTGATGGTGACCGAGAGCGTCCGGTAGCGCGGGTCGTTCTTGCCGCGGCGCACACGCGCCTGCTTGCCGGCGCGTGTGGCCGGCTTTTGACGATTCTGGCGTAGCACCATGCGGTAATTCTCGATCGTCGCGCGCAGTGCTTCGAGCTGCGCCTGCGCCTGTTCGGGGGTCTTGCCGGGAAACACGATGGTGAATTCCTCGCCGCCGTAGCGAAACGGCTTGCCGCCACCGCCGATACGCGCGATTTTGGCCGCGACCATTTGCAGTACCTCGTCACCGATATCGTGGCCGTGGGTATCATTGAACTTCTTGAAGTGATCGATATCGAGCATGGCGATGGTATAGCGCCGCCCCAGGCTCAACAGCGTCTGGTTGAGTGCGCGCCGCGAGGGCAGGGCGGTCAATTCATCGCGATAGGCCATGTCGTGCGAATCGAGAATGATGGCAAGCGCCACCATCAGGCCGCAGCTGGTGACCAGGAAAGGAACGAAGGCGTCTTGGGGATAGCCGCTGGCAATACCGAGCAGGCCAAGCTGACAGCCGAAGAAGGTCGCCTGTATCGAGCTGTTGCGGATCAGCGACAACATCACGTGGGCAAGATTGATGAACAGCGCGGCGGCGACCACGCCGTCCGGTAGCTGCACGAAGATGGCGAGGGCCTCGGGCAGCGTGAACCACTCGTGCTGCTGTAGCGCCATCGGCAGGGCTGGCGCCCGCGTGACCAGGTACCAGATCGCGCCCGCCTGCAGCAGCAGTACGCCGATACGCAACAGGCCATGGATGGAAAACAGGCTGCGATCCTTTAGCAGGCTGAAGACAAAGCCGTTTACGATCAGCGCCGCGAACAACAGGCTTTCGGTGGCGGGCAGGATTTGCCCGCGCAGCTGCGTCTGCGCCACCCAGGCCAGCGCCAGGAACAGCAGCAGGAAACTGTAGCGACTACGATTGAAGCGAATGCTGAGCAGCATCGCGACCGAAAGCGTGGCCAGCGGCAGCACTTCGATCAGTAACGGTTGCCAGGCGGGTGATAAGCGGCTGATAGCGAACATCGCCCACAGGCTGGCGGCGAGTAGCGCGACAGGGGGCAGCAGGCGGTTGATGCGACTCGAGAACAGGTAACTCACTACAAATCCTTGAAAAGACTGGTTTTCCCGCGTAAACGGGGCTCAGCAGGGCTGTTCAATATTTAATGTAATACATTAAGTTGTAACTATTTATAGTTGAATTTAAGGCAATTTCAGGAAATCCAGAGCTTATTTTAGCTGTGCCGTGTCTCACGGTGGCCGGAGCGGTGATCCTTAACCGTAAATCCATCGCCCATGTATCTTCCGCGGGGTCTGGTCCCCGGCGTTGCAATCCATAAAATCGGGTTCGCGGCTGTCGTGTAATTCCTCGAAGTCCCCGGTGATAGTACTGTGGCGTGAGTACTGGCGACCTGTTTGGCGCTTTGCTTGCCCAGGCCGCAAATGCCAACGAGGCTGACTTCTTTTATCCGGTTCCCGGTCTCGTAGTGGTACTGGCTGAAAATGCCGGTGCCGGTGCCGGTGTATACCCGTTTCAGGTTTTACTCACCGCTGTGTCATCTGATCGAACACTTTCCTTGTAATCGTATCGGTGCCGTCGGTTCCGCCTAATTCCCAGGGAAGCAAATCACCCGCCGCGAACGCGTTTTCAACGGCACGGTTGACAGCACTTGCCGCCTCGATCAGTGACGCGTTCGCGTGCTGGTGACCGAGCCATTCCGGCATCATCGCGGCTGACAAAAAGATAGCGGTGGGGTTAGCCTTGCCATCTCCTGCAATGTCGGGCGCGCTTCCGTGACAAGGCTGGAACACGGCATTGGTCTGACCGATATCGGCTGATGGCGCCATCCCCATTCCACCCATCAGGCCGGCTCCCAGGTCGGAGAGAATGTCGCCGAACATATTATCGGTCACCAGCACGTCGAATATCCAGGGTTGACGCACCAGCTGCAGTGCCGCCGCATCGACGTAAATGTGGTTTGCATCCACTTCGGTATATTGTGCAGCAACCTCATCAAAAACCCGGCGCATGTAATAGAAAGAACC
>JAAEPH010000283.1 GCA_024232855.1 Gammaproteobacteria bacterium | reverse complement strand
TGACCCTAGCCTGCTACAGATCCTTCAGACCCTTGCCGACTTCTGCTACGCTATCAGTCCGGGTGACGTCGGCGAAGGCTTACGTCACTAAAACAACGGGGTGTGGCTGCGATGTCAGGCACGATGCCTTTTCATTTGCCAGCCCCACTCGATGACAGGAGGAGAATCTTGAACAACGAGCGCGAGCGGTTATTTCACCGATTTGACGAGTTGGGTCTCGAAACGTCGACGGTATCCTACCCGCCCCACCAGACCGTCGAGGAAGGCAAGGCGCGGCGAGATGAGCGGGACGTTTACCAAGAATCTCCTGCTGAAGGACAAGAAAGGCCGGCTCTTTCTGGTCGTTGCGCACGAAGACCGAGAGTTGGATCTCAAGTCCCTGTATTCGCGCATCGGCGCGTCACGTAGCCTCAGATTCGCCTCCGCCGAGCAGATGTGCGAAGTATTGAAGATTGTACCTGGAGCGTTGACACCGCTTGCCGTACTAAACGACGAGGAAGGTCTGGTGACGGGCAATTAAGGTGACAGTTACCTTAACTCTATAGTCAAACTGCGACTCGGCCTATGACAATTTTACGAATGGAACGGTTCTACGAGGTGGCAAGAAGTCTCGTATCGGTGATTACGAGCGACTGAGGATATATTTCTTGTGGAATCAATAGACAAGCGAGATTGTGCATATTTATGAATTTTCCGGGTTAGGATAATTCAAATTTAACAGGAGAGGAACGTGACACATACCCCACTATTGGCCGATCTGGAAAGAGCCTTTGATCTCTTGAATCAGGTGGATGAAAGCAAACTGGACTTCACTCCTGACGGGAATGTCTCTCCCGACATTCGCGAGCTAACGGGTCTGGAGACGTACCCGGTAGATTCCCACCTGGCGAACTTGCGGGCCAGAATCGAGGCCGTCATAAAAGTGGGGGATAAGCTGGAGCCGCGCGACCCCTCCGACTATGTATCGAAGCTCATCGTCGCGTGCGTAAGACTCGCCCCACCGAGCGACGATTGAGCCTGGAATTATGGTGACGTTTATTAGTCTCGCCCTCGCTACATAAAACGGTGAGATATGCGGATTAATGATGGGACGGCAAGCACTGGGTCGGTATCTGGCTGATGCCGTCGGCGAATTCGGCCTCCTCCAACAGGCGCAGTAATTCATCTTCGCTGGATTGTTCGGCGTAAACCCAGAAGATGGTGCGCTCACGGTAACGCGCCTCGGTGTTCGCGGGAAATCCCAGTTTCCGTACCTGGGCCTTGAGTCCATCCGCATTCTTTTTCAGACCGAAGACCCCCAGCGACAACAGGTTCTTTTGATCCGGTCGGTTGACAATAATGTGATCGAGCACCCCCTGCGCGGACAAGGCATCGGCGGTCTTCAACGCATCGGTGCGGGTCTTGTGTCCGCCGATATAGACCATCAAGCCCATGTACTGCTTTTCCAGGTTCGACTTGAGCGTGGTCGTAACCTGCTTGCCACTGTAACGGCCGCTGATTTCGATGGCGCGCGCCTTGTCCTTGATCGGCCCGATGGTGTAGCACACGCGCTTGTCGCTATCGTCTTCGGTGACCAGGGTTTCAGGCTCGGCCGGGGCGGGTTCGACGGGCTCCGCTGCGGGTACGTCCTCGGTTTCGGTGCCGGATTCCGCCTTCGACTCTACCTCGGCGACCGCGGCCACGGCGCTGACGATCTCGGTGTTCGCTTCACTCAGTAACTGCAACTCCTCCGCCGCCGGTACCTTCCTGTTTTCGACGAACAATTGCTCATAGGGCAGCAACCACTGGAACACCGCGAAGGCGATGTTGGCGATCAAAAGTAACGCGAAAAAAATCTTCATCCCCTGGCCAGCCTGAGGATGCCGCGAAACACCAGGTCCGGCACGATGCCTGCGCCACGCTCAAGCATGCGCTGCACCCTGAAAGCGTCACCACCGGCAAGTAATACGTCAGCTTCACCTGAGAAAAATTCGGTCCAGCGATTCACCAGTGCGGGTAATGTCTCGGTTGAATGGTGGTCGTAGTCTATATGAATCGCCGCCTCGGTTGAACAACCGGGTGCGGCTTTCTGTTCGATCGCCGCATCGTCGAAGTCGATGTGGCTGAAGATCCGTTTGAAATCTTCGATCGAGGTGTTGAAACCGGGCAGGATGGCGCCGCCGAGGTGGCGCCCATCGGCGCGCAACAGGTCGAGCGTAACCGCGCTGCCGGCGTCGATGACGAGGCAGTCGCCGTCAATGATCTCGGCCGCGGCCAGCAGCGCCATCCAGCGATCGGCACCGAGCCGCGCCGGCTCCAGGTAACCGCTGGTTACCCCAAGCGCCTGCGCCTGCGAGGTAAAGCGCGTAACCGCGGTATCGAACTGCCGTGCCAGGCAGGCATCCAGTTGCGCCTGCCGCGCACGATCGAGCACCGAACTGAAATAACAGTGCCGCGCCCCCAGTCCTTGCATCCAGCGGCGTAAAACTGCACACCAATTGCCTTTATACGAACAGGAAAAACTGGCCCGCAAGCGCCCCGAATCGTGAAACTGCGCCTTGACCTGGCTATTGCCGCAATCGAGCAGAATCATGTGATAACAGCCCGTAGCGAGATTTCAGCGGACGAATGCAACTCGATTCCCTGCTCGGTTTCAAGGCGTAGCTGGCCATCCGCGCTAATGCCACGGTTCACGCCCGCAATCCTGCGCTCGGCGCTAACCACTTCGACGACCGCTTCGTGGAAGGCGTCGAAACGGGAAAAATCGTCGATCAGTTGTTCAATTCCATCGAGCTCGAAGGCGCGGATCGCGTCGACAACCGCGGCGAAGGTCGCGAGCAGTATCTCGCTGCGGTCGAGACCCGCTTCCAGATGCTGCGCCAGGCTGGTGGCGGGAGCCTCGATCTCGGCGAGCTCATCCGCGCTCATGAAAACATTCAAACCGAAGCCGATGGCAAAAAAATCGCCTCCGCCCGGATGCGCGCGCGATTCGATGAGGATACCGCCCAGTTTACCGCCGCCCAGCAACAGATCGTTGGGCCACTTCAGGCTGACCGCGAGCCCGGTTTGCGCGCGCAAGCTCCGGCACAGGGCGAGCCCGGCGACAATGCTGAGCAAACCCTGGCGCGCCGGCGGCAGGTTTCTGCTTATGCCGACGGTGCAGTAGATATTGCGCGCAAACGGCGACAGCCACTGGCGCCCGCGCCGGCCGCGGCCGGCACTTTGCGTCTCGCAGACGGCGACTACCTCGCGTCCGTGGCGAGCATGATGCTGCAGCACATCAGCGTTGGTGGATTCGGTTTCAGTTCGATAACACCAGGCCAGGCCGCGTGCTTCGACCGCTTGCCGGATTCGGGACTCGTCTATCGGCTCGGCTGACATCAAGCATCAAGCCAGGCCTGTTCGGCCCGTTCCGGATCGGCGACCTTGAGCACGAAGGTGGTCGCCGCGGCGGCCTGCAGGGTCACGTCGAATTCGTTCAGCTCGTCGCGGCGGAAGGCATGCACGCGCCAGACGTCACCCGCTTGCGCCCGCAGCAACCTGTTTTCCAGTTGCGCGAGGCTCAACTTCAAGCCGTCGATCGCAACGATGACGTCGTCGGCGGACAGACCAGCGAGTTGCAGCGCACCCTGCTCGCTGACGCGCAACACCACGAGCCCGCCGTCGTCTTCTTTCAAGGCAGCGCCCGGGTCGACCGCGGGTAACTCGCCGCTCGCATCCTTGCCGCCCCTGTCCTGGCCATTTTTGGCGACGCGCCGAATCACCTCGATACCCGCTCCTTCGAGCAGTTCGACCAGCGGCAGTTCGTCGGTCGAGTAAATCAACTGCCGCAGGAATGATCCGAGATCGGCGCCGGCAATTTCACTGACCAGGCGCTGGATGCCTTCGGGCTCGACACCCTCGCCGTCCTCGAGGTAATCCTGCCAGAGGCGACGCATGACATCGTCGAGTCCCCGCGCCCCATCGCTCAATGCGCGCAGCTTCAAATCGATACAGGCGGCGACCAGGCAGCCCCTGGCGTAATAGCTGACGATGGCATTGGCCGCATTTTCGTCCTGCTTATAGAATTTTGTCCAGGCGTTGAAGCTCGACTCGGCGACCGACTGGCGCAGGCGCCCGCGGCCGCGTTGCACGCGCGTCATGACTTGCGCAAACAGTTCCAGGTAGCTTTGCGTATCGATCAGGCCGCTGCGCAGCAAGCCCAGGTCATCGTAGTAAGATGTAATGCCTTCGAAGGCCCACAGTAGATCGGTATAGACTTCCTGCTGCAATTGGTAGGGCCGGTAGGCCTCGGGCCTGATGCGCTTGACATTCCATGTGTGAAAATACTCGTGGCTGCAAAGGCCTAGAAAATCGCGGTAATCGTCGTCGACACCGACCTGCCCCGGTTTCGGCAGGCTGTCGCGCTTCGTCACCAGGCTGGTGCTGGCGCGGTGCTCGAGTCCGCCGTAGCCACTACCGATCACCATGACCTGGAACTGGTAGTAGTCCATCGGCGCCGGTTCGCCGAAGAAGCGGATGTGGTGTTCGCAGATCGCCCTGAGATCGGCCGCCAGCCGCGCTTCATCGCACTCGAAGCGCCCGCTCAGAATGATGTCATGCGGTACGCCGCAGGCTTCAAAACTGACGCATCCGAAGGTTCCCATTTCTACGGGATGGTCGATCAGGTCATCGTAGTCGAGCGCGCGGTAAAGACCGAAACCGAACGGCTCGGCCTGCTCGCGCTGAAGCGAAGTCGCGACCCGCCACTGCGCGCAATGATCCGCCCGTGGCCGTTCGATCAGCACCTCGCAGGGTTGATCGGCCTGGCCCATGACCTCCAGGAAGACACTGCTGCCATTGTAATAGCCGTGGCTGTGATCCAGGTGCGCGGCGCGCACCGACAGGTCCCTGGCGTATACCTTGTAATTAATTGTCACGGCGCCCTCACAGGCGGCTACGCGCCAGTTGGACTTGTCGATCTGCTCGATCGCCAGCTCGCCATCGGCCCCTTCGGCGCACAGGTCGAGCAGGTTGCGCGCGAAATCACGAATCATGTAGCTGCCCGGAATCCAGTTGGGCAGGCGCAGGCACTGCCCGTCCGGGTCGGGCGTCTCAACGTGGATGCAAACATCGAAGTAATGGCTGGCCGGAAGTCGACTGCCAATCTGGTATCTGATCATTTACAAAAACTACTCACCAAGCGAAGGCGAAGTGTATCATTGGCCGCTTTGACGCCAAATCGGAATAAATCGATTCATGAACGATTCGCTGAAACTGCTCGAGCGCCACTCCACGCCGACCAGGGCATTGGTCGAACCCGCCCCCGGCGACAGGCAATTGCGGCTGATCCTGAAAACCGCCCTCGGCGCCCCCGACCACGGCCGCCTGCACCCCTACTGTTTCATCAGCATTCGCGGTGACGCACGCCGCAAGCTGTCCGAGGTGTTCGCAAAGGCGACGCAGCAGCGCGAACCCGACGTCGACCCGATCTACCTCGAAAAACAGAAGGAAAAGCCGTTACACCCACCGCTGATCGTGGTCGTGGTCGCAAGCCTGATCGAGAGCCTCAAGATTCCCGAAATCGAGCAGATGCTGACGGCCGGCGCCGCCGCGCACAACGTACTGCTGGCCGCCAACGCACTCGGCTTCGGCTCGATCTGGCTCACCGGCGCCAATGCCTACGACGATTACGTCCGCGGGGAACTGGGCCTCGCGCAAAACGAGCGCATCATCGGTTTTATCTACCTCGGCACCCCGACCATCGACATTCCACCGCACCCGATCCCGGAAGTGTCGGCCCATCTCACGAGTTGGGAGTAACCCGCTTGCACCGAGTCACCCTCCTCGATACCCTGGTGCAGACTCCTGGAACACCTATTTTGTCTTTCCTGATTGCGCCGACAGTGACTTATCCTTTTTGACCGAGTTGTCTTCAACCTGCCAGGTGACGCGAAGATTGATGCGGTGACGGCTTTCCTCCTTCGATACCGTCAGCTTGGTGTGCAGCAACCCTTTGGGCTCCATGACGATTTCTCCATCTTCATCACTGAAAACGAGGCGACCGTCGGCCAGACCTTCGGTGATGGACTCAAGCAGGTCCCTGATCGACTTTCCATCTTGCAGGGACTCGTGCCGAAAGCTTTTTTCACGGGTTCTCATAAAGATTGTGATCCTGGTGTCATGGTTTATGGTTTCCTGGAACGATTCATTTTCCTGATCAAGGCAGCCGGTTCAAATACCTTAATTTTCGGGTAGTCGTTAGAGATGCCCAGAACCATCCCCTCGGGATGGAATTTGGTGACGGATGCACCATGTCCTTTCAATCCTTCTTTCCTGCGCGTGTTGCGATCAAGTGAGGTATCGCATTCGAAATTGATCATTCCCTTGCGCCGCATGATGCGTTGTCCGTGAGTCAGGTTACGGTGTCCATGGACTACGGCGTGAATGCCCAGGTTATCGATGAGCCGAACACCGAACTTCGTCAGCGGCATATCCGTCGGCCGGTACTTGGTTCGTATCGTGTTGGCCAGCGGACCGTAATAGAACTCGAACGGGTCTTCGTTGAACCGATTTCTGAACTCACGATTGAGATACTTTATCCCGTGATCGGCAATCATCCGGACCATGCGATCATTGAGGCCCGCATGAATAAACAGAAAACTACCGCAGCGGTGCGCCAGGTGCAGGTTTCGGGGGAGCCAACTGTACGCTCCCTGCTTATGAAGAAAAATTTCTTCGCATTTGCGTGCAGCGGCGTAGGTCTGTCTGAAGGACAGGCCTGAACTGTCACAGGCCTCCTGAAGTTCTTCGATTTTTTCCTTGAGGCGTTTCAGCTCCTTGTCGATATTTTTTTCCGGCATCATCCACTCGGCGATAGAGGGGAATTCGTCAAACCAGCGTTTGGATGGAAACAGTCTGCGCCGGCATTCACGATTGCCGGGCACGTTGCGTAGAGCGTTACTGCCCTTCAGGTATGCGTTGCTGATTTCAGCCAGCAAGGGCACCGACTTCGCCCCCAGTCGCGCGAAAAAGTGTTCGTTGTGTGGCGTTTGCGCGGGGCCGGTGGATCGAATGCCGACCAGAGTGCGCACATCGTGATTCCCGGCGAGCAGCGATACGCGGGCGCCCCGGTCAGACAGTTGGTGAATGCTACGCAGTAGGCGAAGCACACTCGGGCCCTTGTCGAAGCAGTCACCGCCAATCAGGATACGGGATTTTTTTGCCGGCCTGGTGAGTTTGAAGTCATCGTCTTCAGGCTCGTTTTTATTGATCAGGCCTGCCGCGACCAGCGAGGACAAGAAGGCATCCGTATCTGCGTGAGGGTCGCAGATGAAGTGTACCGGGTGCCGTGGCCATTTCCATGCCGCCTGTTCGATGATTCGGCTCATCACATCCAGTCGTGCGGCTTGACCGGGTGTTGCCTTACCGTTGGGGAGATGTTTCCCGGGTAACCAGAGCTCCCCTTTATCCGGCAACTTTGGCTGAATCCACGGGAGACCCCGGTAGCTGGGGAACGGGGTAGATTCTGGTAAATTGGCCATGGGCGATCGATCGGTTGGCGTGAGGTCAGTCGGCGAACGTTTCCCTGGGTTTACGGACTTTCCACTCACCGCCGACGTGACGCCACGATCTTCCCGGGTTGTACTCCAGATAAACCGGCCGATCGTGATACATGCTCAGTTTGGCGATCTGTTCGAGTTCGAGGACACCGAGTTGACAGGCCGCATGTCGAAAGGCTGCACCGTGGCCAACGAATAACTTCAGGGTGTCCCGTTTTGCTCCAGGCTCCAGCTCCCGCATTTTTCCCGTGATGTGGCTGGCGACCCGTTTGCCGGCATCCAGCAAAGACTCGGCTCCCTGTAAGGGAAGCCGGTAATGGCTGTCCGATTTCCAGCCCGGTGGCGGGTCCGGAAATCGGGGATCCGCGCTTATGACGGATTCAATGCTTTCAATAGTCAGGTTTGCGGCACAGCCGACGCTACGTTCGGCAAGGGCGTCATATGGCAGGGTTTCGAGTTCCGGCAGGTTCAGGTGATCTGCAATCAATCGTGCCGTTTGCCACCCGCGCAGCATCTGCGAGCTGTCAATGACCGGACACAACGTCAGATTCCGGCGCGTGAGCATTTCCCGGATGTCCTCTGCCGATTTTCGCGCGTGCCGCTCACCCGCTTCATTCAGGGGGAACGGCTGCTGCGCGCTGGGCACCCCGGGAAGTTGATGGTAGTCGCCGTGGCGGATGAGTGCCGCTACCAGAGTCATAATTTACGAAATCGGCTGTTTGATGAAGTTGCTAACCAGTTGGGCAAGTTCCGGTTGTTTCAGGCGCGCCGCGGCCTCTTCCGGGGTGACCCACTGCCGGCCCCGATGGCGTTCTTCCCATTCCTGTTCGGGAATGACCCGGGTCACCTCCATCGGATAGACGACGACGGTGCAGGTGGCGCCCCACTTCCGGCATTCGTAGGCGCCCACCGGATCGTTTCCGACCCGACCTTCGACACCTGCCTCCTCGAAAGCCTCCCTGGCCGCCGAAGCCTGGGGTGAAAGGCCGGGTTCCTGAATTCCTTTAGGAACGACGAAATGCTTTTTCTTACTCGACAGTACCATCAGAATTTGAAGACAACGCCGGGTCAGCGAATCGAAATCGACGCCGCCGTTGGCTTCATACACCGGCACGTCCTTCAACACGTCCAGGTACGGCCGTGCATCGAGTTCGGTGGTGTCCTGAAAAAAGCTGCCGTCGGCATATTGATAAAAAGGCCCGGGAGACTTCATGATAGCCCCGAGGAGATCGCTGCGCTCGGCGAGGTCTACGCGCTCAACCGTTAACGGCTCGTCACTGTCTCGTTTCCAGTTAAGGACCAGAAAAGCATTCAGCGGGGCCTCAGGGATGATGCGCCCGTCTCCATAGATCCGGTCCACGTGCACATCGTATTTATCCTCCAGCTGCCATAACTCTTCCCTGGGGAGGCTCAACAGTTGCGCGCGTTCCGCCTCCGGGATCAGTGAGTGGAGTTTCGGGTTGTGCACGATTGTGCCCGGGTTGATACGGGGAAGCTTTGGAATACCCGCCGCATCGATACCACCGTCCCGACGACGGATGAACAGCCGATCGTTGGTGAGATAAGAGACCCGCTCGTCATCGAGCATATGCAACATCAGCGTGGATTTTCCGCCGCCGGAGAACCCGGCGATAGCGAGTGTTCGTCCCTCGCATACCAAACCGGAGGCATGACAAATCAGCCAGCCGCGTTGCTGCAGCCTGTTCATGTACTGGGCATTGACGAAATTGATGACCTGGTTGTCGTAGCGCTCACAGGGGCCGGCGGCGATACCCAGTCTGTCGCTCTGCAGAAATGCCATACCTGTACGCAGCTTTTTCACCAGACGTGCATCGGGCAGATCGTAGAAGGCGTCTTTGCGTCCCGTTTTTCCCGGTTCCCGCTGCCAGTCGACAAACGCTATGCCAGGCTCGGGATTGTCTCGCTCTATAGCGATGACCTCCAGGTCGGGAGATGCCACTGCCTGCACCACGACATGGCTGAAGTAGCGCCTCAGAGTTTCGATCAGTTTAGCCGAGTTGGAGCGCAGGCGAAGCGTGCATTCCCCAAGTCCCAGGGTGAGCGGTAGCGCAGCGGGATCGGCATTGCCGGTAAGCGCGCTCGCCGCGGATTGGATGTCGTGGATTGTTTCGGTCATGGTTGTGCCTCCTCCTTGACGACATAGTCGGCATACAGTGCGGCGGCATCGATACCGATACCTTCCCTGGCGCCGCTGAATCCACCGAAAGCGGACACTTCGAAGACCACGGGGCCGTCTTCGGTTTCGGCCACGTCGACCGTGGTGAAATCCATATTGAACAGGTCCTGTGCGTGTTGCGCCAGTTCGATAATGTCGTCCGGCGGCGTATGCCCGGCATAACGCCCACCACCGTTGATGGTGGTATTCCAGGTGTCTGTCTGCGGCACGCGCGCGTAACTTCCGAGATACTCGCCCGCCAGGAAGACCATGCCGAGGTCACGTCCGGGCAGGGCAGGGCTACCTTCTTTTGCAGATACATCATCGGATTGTCTTTTTTGAATGCCCGAATATCCCTTCCCAGTTCCTTTGCCGGACCATCCGAGTCGAGCACGCACATGCCGCGGGCCTTGGTCGAATACAGGGGCTTGAATACAGCGCTACCGAAATCGTGAACGGCCGCAATCGCGTCATTCACGCTTTCCGTGACACGGGTATCGGGCATCGGGATACCTGCGTTACGCAGGGTGACGGTGCAGCTCAGGCGATCAATGAGTCGCAGAATATTGAGCACGGGGCTGAAAACCCGTACGCCGGCGGATTCCGCGACTCTCAGAAGCTCCAGTCGATCCAGCGTGTTGGGGTTGTAGATGGCGCTGATTTTTTTGACCAACAAAGCGTCCAACGCACACAGATCCTCTCCCTGATGCAACAATTGCCTGGTGGTGAGATTCAGTTCGACATTACTCATATCTATGATGCGGCGATAGCCCGTGCGTGACTCAACCGCATCCGCCAGGGTCTCGGTGGACCACTTTCCGGGGATGCCGATAACACCGATCCTTGGGTCAGCCAACAAATATCTCCTGTATGGGGATTCGAAATGACGACGCAACTTTCGGATCCGTGCGCAGAACACACTCCAGCAGGTAGCGAGCGCGTAGCATCATGGCACGCGCCAGTGACTTGTCCAGGATGAACCGCGTCGAGGTCAAAAACGAACGGGCGAGGCCGAGCGCGAGACGCAGTTCAAACGTGGCGTCGCCATTTTTCTCCGCATATCCGGATGCAAACCTGTAAAAGTCCCCGGCAACACCGAGAATTCTTCGGCGCAGGGGTTTGTGAAGAATCTGCAGGCGGTAGTTGGACACCATGAATACCGATACATCCTGCACATAATCCATGTACCGGGAACGGTGCAGATCGATAAAATTGATGCGCTTCGCTATCGGGTCGTAAATGATATTGTCGACATTGAAGTCCCCATGGATATAGACCGAAAACGGTGCCTTGAGACGGGTTTTATAGTGCTTGGCCTGCTTTAACAAGGTATCGAAACCCGGAATCTCCATGCCGCAGACCCGGCTGTTGCCCTGTTGAAACTCCGGGTGGATCTCGTAGACCTCAGGCAGGCGTTTCGATAGCTGATCCATATACCCCGCGGCGATCTTTTTTCCCCCGGGTTTCACGCCATACGGATTCCAGTGTCTTGTTTAGCGCCTGCAGCGTCTCATTCAACCGTCTCTGTGGTTCGTGCAAGAGGATTTGTTCGAACGTCAATCCCGCCAGGTGTTCGATGAGTAACGAAGCGGATTGCCCTCGCTTGTGATACGAGAGAATTTGGGGCGCCAGCCCCGGATAGATTTCATGCCAGTTTTCCACACCCGCACGCTCTTCCTTGAGTTTACGTTTTTGACCATCCTTGAAAATGGCGACGTAACTGTCCTTGCCCTTTTCCGGTTTGCTAATGGCCGAAATGGCGCTACCGGACCGGGTTTCGGCCACGTGCTCGATAGATAGCCCCTTGGTGTTCTCACTTGCCTCGAGTCGTCCCACGGACTCCATCAAATGGTAGTAACGATCGATGTTGATGGGCTGCCCCAGGTTGACTGAGATAATCGCCTCACTAATGTTCAGTAATGCGTCACCCATTTGCTCCACGCTGTGAGCGACGAACAGGGCGGATATGAGATCCTCTGTATGACGCCCTTTTTTTAGCCCGGAAATTTCATAAATTTGCGCGCATCTCGCGCAGGGTATTGTTTTCACAAGGAAATTCCCGAAGAAGTCTCGTATCAGTGATTACGAGCGACTGAGGGAATATTTCTTGTGGAATCAATAGACAAGCGAGATCGTGCATAATTTGTG
>JAAEPH010000282.1 GCA_024232855.1 Gammaproteobacteria bacterium | reverse complement strand
TCGTGCAAAAGGTAATCGCTCATCGCGAAATGCATGATATCGACCAGTTCGAGCCGCACCTGCTCGAGATCCGCCGCCTGGTGCTTCCACCATTTCCAGCCATAGTGGTCGAGCATTTCCGCGCATTCGGTCCAGATCGCCCGGTACCAGGCGTTACCGGCGCGGCGCCAGTCAGGGTTGACGCGGGCATTCATCGCGTCCTGCATTTCAAGCATTACCAGTAGTTGTGTTTTCATAGTGATTCGGTTCGAAAGAGAAAAGTAATTCCCCTGCTACATGCCGTAAAGCCACGGCAACAGGAAGGTCAGTAACAGCCACAGCAACAGGATCAACGGCAGGCCAGCGCGCACGAAGTCGTTAAAGCGATAATTGCCGGCCGTCATCACCAGCAGGTTGGTCTGGTACGCCATGGGTGTCGCGAAACTCATGTTGGCGCCGAACAGAACCGCCAGCACGAAGGGTTCCGGTGGTTGGCCGAGTTGCTGCGCGATAATGATCGCGATCGGGGTGCCGATAACCGCTGCGGCATTGTTGGAGACGACGTTGGTGAGCAGCGCCATCAGCGCCAGCAATCCGCTCAGGATCAGGGTTGGCGACGCACCCGTGGTCAGGTCGACGTAGGCGCTGGCGATCATATGCGCGCCGCCGGTTTCGACCATCGCGGTGCCCATCGCCAGGCTGGTGGCGATGATGAGGATAACCGACGCGTTGAGCGCGCGGGTCGTGTCGTACCACTTGAGACAACCGCTCAACAGCAGTAACAGCACGCCGCACAGGGAGCTCACCGCGATCGGTAACAGGCCGAAGGCGGCCGTGAGGATAATCGCCAGCATGATCAAGATCGCCAGCGGTGCGCGCGAAGAGATCGGCAGCGCCGACTTGGCGTCCAGCACCAGCAGGTTGCGGCTCGACTTGAGGCGGTTGATATTCTTGATCGAGCCCTGCACCAGCAGCACATCCCCCGAATGCAGACGCGTCTCCTCGGTATGTTCGGTGCCCTGTTTGATGGTCCCTTTGTTGGAACGAAACATGGCCAGTACCATTAGATGGTAACGTTCACGGAAGCGGATATTGGCCAGCGTGCGGCCATCCAGGGTCGATCCGGGCACGACCACCACTTCGGCGATCTGTTGTGTCGCATCCTGCAGCGGATGTTCGTCATCGACCGGTTCGTCGCCGGAAAACAGGCTCGCGCCGAGTAGCGTTTCCAGTTCCTTGAGGCGGTCCGGCGTGCTTCTTACGATAATGCGATCCCCGTCGCGCAACACCATGTCCGGAATCGCGACCAGCTTGTTCTTGTTCTGACCGCGGACGATATGAACCACCTCGAGATTGCCCTCACAGCGCTCGATCAATTCGGATAGATGCTTCTCGTGGGAGATACTGTCCTCGTCGATGCGCAGCTGCGCGGTAAATAACCGTGGGGAGGTTGTCGGCAGGCGCGCTTCCCGGGGTGGCAGTAGTTTCGGCGCGATCAGCCAAAGGTATAAAATCCCTGCGCTACCGGCGATCAACGCTGGAACGGCAAAATCAAACATGCCCAGGCGGCGCATACCGAGATCGGCCGCCACGGCGACGACCAGCAGGTTGGTCGAAGTGCCGATGCTGGTCGCCATGCCGCCAATCGAGGTTGCCAGGCCAATCGGCATCAACAGGTCGGAAGCCGGCGTGCCGGTCTTCAGGGACACGCTGATCAGAATCGGCAACAGTAATATGACGACCGGGGTATTATTGACGAATGCGCTCAGAATCGCGCCGAGCACCAGCGTAAACAGGAAAGTCAGTTTCGGGTTTTGCGACCACCTTCGCGCCAGCTGTCGACCAACCGGTTCCAGCGCACCGGTGCGCACCAGCGCCTGGCCGGCAATCATCAGGCAACACACCGCCACCAGCGCCTGATGACCAAAACCGAGAAAAAGATCGCTCGCCCGTACCTGTTCGCCGCTGCCCCGGTACGGAAAAACCTCGAACAGCAACGACAGCACGACCAGCACCAGCAGGCTCGACGTCGCCAGCGGAACGCGCTCGCTGGCGAATAGCAGCAACGCCAGTAGCACCAGCGCCATAACTACATAGGCGTGAAAGCTCGGTTCAGTCACGATGGCGTCCATGACGGCGAAGTTTATCACCCCGATTGAAGGAGGCGGTACCCTTTAATCTTTGAAATACAGGGATGGGAATCCAGTCATGTCGTGATTTTCAGCCGACTCTGGATCCCTGCCTGCGCCGGGATGACGGCCCCGGATGTTATTCGGGGCGCATGTGCGGGAACAGGATGACGTCGCGAATGCTGGCCGAGTCGGTCAATAGCATGATCACCCGATCGATGCCGATGCCCTCGCCCGCCGCCGGCGGCATGCCGTACTCGAGCGCGCGCACGTAATCCGCATCGTAGTGCATCGCCTCCTGGTCCCCGGCCTCCTTGTCCTCGACCTGGCGCCGGAACCGGGCAGCCTGTTCCTCAGGATCGTTGAGTTCGGAAAAACCATTGGCGAGTTCGCGCCCGCGGACGAAAAACTCGAAACGATCGGTGATAAAAGAATCGTCATCGTTGCACCGGGAAAGCGGTGACACCTCGGTGGGATAGGCGGTAATAAAGGTCGGCTGCTGGAGCTTTTCCTCGACGGTTTCCTCAAAGATTTCGATTTGCAGCTTGCCAGCGCCCCAGCTTGACTCGGTATGAATGCCGAGATCGGCGGCCGCGCTGCGGCAGTACTCGACATCCTGCAGGCGCTCGCCATCGAGATCCGGATTGTATCGAAGGATGGCATCGGCCACGCTCAGTCGCTGGAACGGCTGCCCGAAATCATAGTCTTCACCCTGATACGCCAACAGCGTCGACCCGTGTACCGCCTGCAGCAACTGGCGCATCATGTCCTCGGTCAGGTCCATGAAGTCTTCGTAATCGGCATAGGCCTGGTAAAACTCGAGCATGGTGAATTCCGGGTTGTGCCGGGTCGACAGGCCTTCGTTACGGAAGTTGCGATTGATCTCGAACACTTGCTCGATACCACCAACCACCAGGCGCTTGAGGTATAGCTCGGGTGCTATACGCAGGTACAAATCCATGTCGAGCGCATTGTGATGCGTGATAAAGGGGCGCGCGACCGCGCCGCCGGGAATAACCTGCATCATCGGGGTTTCCACCTCGACGAAGCCCGCCTCGATCATGTAACTACGGATAAATTGTACCGCCTGGCTGCGAATTGCGAACACGCGGCGCGCTTCCTCGTTCATGATCAGGTCGACGTAGCGCTGCCTGAACTTAAGTTCCTGGTCGGAAAGTCCATGGAACTTCTCCGGCAGCGGCCGCAACGACTTGGTAATCAATTCTATACTGGCGACCTTGATACTGAGCTCGCCGGTATTGGTCTTGAAAAGCTGCCCGCTGACACCGAAAATATCACCGATATCGCCGTGCTTGAAAGCATCGAAGGCGCCCTCGCCTATCGCATCGCGGCGCACGAAGATCTGGATTTTCCCCGACATGTCCTGCAGGTCGGCAAAAATGACCTTTCCCTTGTCGCGTTGCAACATCATGCGCCCCGCGAGTCGAACCTGCAGCGCCAGCGTTTCCAGCTCCTCCTTACTGGATGCGTCGTAACGCGTATGCAGCTTCCCGGCCAGATCCTGGCGCTCAAACTGGTTCGGGTACGCCTGCCCCTGCTGCCTCAACAGGGCCAGCTTTTCGCGACGCTGTTCGATATAGCGATTTTCATCGTCCATCTTTCAATTCCTGGGTATAAATAGTTTTCTCACGCGCCACTTTTCAGGCTGGCCTCGATAAAAGGATCCAGATCGCCGTCCAGCACCGCCTGGGTATTACCGGTTTCCACCCCGGTGCGCAAATCCTTGATACGCGACTGATCGAGCACGTAGGAGCGAATCTGGCTGCCCCAGCCGATGTCGGACTTCAAATCCTCTATGCTTTGCGCCCTGGCGTTACGCACCTGGATCTCGAGTTCGTACAGCTTGGCCTTGAGCTGTTTCATCGCGGTCGCCTTGTTCTTGTGCTGCGAGCGATCATTCTGGCACTGCACCACGACGTTGGTCGGTATATGCGTGATGCGCACCGCCGACTCGGTTCGATTGACGTGCTGGCCGCCGGCGCCGCTGGCCCGGTATACGTCGATACGCAGATCGGAGGGGTCGATTTCGATATCGATATCGTCATCGATCTCCGGCGACACGAATGCAGAGGCGAACGACGTGTGACGCCGGTTACCCGAATCGAAGGGTGATTTTCGAACCAGCCGGTGCACCCCGGTTTCGGTGCGTAACCAGCCGAAGGCATAAGGCCCTTCGAAACGCACGGTTGCGCTCTTGATGCCCGCCACGTCGCCATCGGAAACCTCGATCAGCTCGGTTTTGAATCCCCTGGCCTCGCCCCAGCGCAGGTACATGCGCAACAGCATTTCAGCCCAGTCCTGCGCCTCGGTGCCGCCGGCGCCGGATTGAATATCGAGAAAGGCGTTATTTCCGTCCATTTCCCCGGAAAACATGCGCCGGAATTCGAGTGCGGCGACCGACTCCTCGACGCCGTCGAGATCCGCCGTCACTTCGGCCACGGTCGCTTCATCCTCTTCGGCGGCCGCGAGTTCCAGCAACTCGGAGGCATCCACGAGGGCCTGTTGGGCATTTTCAAGCCCCGTGACTACCGACTCGAGGCCTGCTTTTTGCTTGCCCAGCTGTTGCGCCCGCGGCGGGTCGCTCCAGACCTCGGGGTTTTCCAGTTCGAGCAGGACTTCTTCCAGCTGTTCGCGCTTTTGCTCGTAGTCAAAGATACCCCCGGAGCAAATCAACCCGGCTTTTCAGGTCATCAATTCGCTGTGAAATCTGATTTGTCTCCACCGTCGTGGCCCACCCTGGAAAAAACGCGCATTTTACCCGATCTAAGTCAATAATATCACCCGCTTTGCTCTATTTTTCCGTTGCTTCATGGGCTAGAATATGCCGCCAAATTTCCTGACTACTGACTACGAGGTAACAAGTGTCACAAGATGTTGATGTCCAATTAAAGGTCTGGAAGGATCTTGCAATCAGCAAGCAAATCCTCATGGGCGCCGCCACCGACGCATTGGGGCTGAACTCCGAATGTACCACCGATGAACTCAAGTCGGCGCTGAACGCCGCTATCAAACGCGCTCGAGAAGCCGACATCGACATTCAGCAAACCCGTAGTCAGGCAGAACAGCAAATCGGCGAGTTCAGCAAACGCGCCGAAACCGCCGAACGCGCACGCGCCGAGGCGGAAGAAGCGGTCGAGGCCGCGGTCACGACACGCCAACAGGCCGAACGCCAACTCGCCAGTGGCAAGGCGGACAACGCCGAGGCGCTGAAAAAAGCGCGCGCCGAAGTCACCGATCGCCAGAACAAGCTCAAGGCAATCTCCAAAGCCCTCGCCGACACCCCGGAAAACGTGGTGCGCAAGCTCAAGACGCTCAAAAAGCAGAAGATGGACGAAGCCAGGCTGCGCACCCAGACCGAAACCCGACTGCAGGCGATGCGCAAGGAAAAATCGAAACTGGAAGCACAGCTCGAGACCCAGAAATCAACCCTGGAAAGCGCCGCCAAACTACTCGAGCAGGCCAAGGCCCTGCATGAAACCTGCGTGCAGGCGGACGAGACCATCAAGGGCCTGAGCGACAAGAAAAAAGATCACATCAAAATCCCGGCTTTCGATGCCGCCGACTTCGAAGCCCTGGATCAAACCGAGACCAAAAAGTAGGCATTCCCGGCGCCGCCACTCACCGGCGGCGCACCCGAGCCGGCGTAATCCACACGGCCCGCCAGTCGTTGCTTAATCCGTAAAATTACAGATCATATCTGACCGGTTATTTTATTAATCGCGATATCATCCGACGGTCAGGTCGATAGTGGTTTGACAAGTAAGCGGGCCAATCATTGACACGCTCGAGTAGAGGTTTAACTTTCACCAGGTCATCGTCTTTCCCTGAAACATGCGCCCTGACGCTTGACTATTTCCAGTCCTGGGCTTTATCGCGGAGCCAATTAAAGTAACTGTCACCCTAATTCTGAATCTCATGCATTTTTTCATTATTTTAAGCTCACCCGTAGAGTGACTACGCGATTGCTTAAAATAACGAAAGAAATACCTGATATTCAGCACATTAGACGCCCTCGCTACGATTCAACTGAGGATTCTAGGTTCAAGCAGGTCGCGGCGGTCTACCGGCATGAACAGGCTCTTTGGCAGATGTACACGCAACTGGTTTTTTAACTCGTCGGCTTCCTGTTCGAGCAAAAATATCGCATCCCTGCTTTTTTTCACTTCTGCCATATCGTTCACGATGAGAGCTTCAAATAGGCCGGGTACCTCGCCGGCGCAACGTACGACGACGGCCATATGATCCTGCAGCGGCTTAAAGGGTGAACTGCCGAACAATGCTGCAATAGGGTTGGTGGATTTTATCTTCACGTATACCTCACGGTGCCGATTATTTGGTGTTTAGATTGTGAAGTTGAAACTATTCACACTATTGATTAAAGCCAGGAGTATTTACATTATTCGAATTAGTGTGACAGTTATCTTAATTCACTGGCCTTGGCCCCGGCTTTCTTTACCTTAGTCGTTGCCCGGTCAATGCTTCAACCTGGAGCAGAAATATTGCTTCGCCTATAGGCCAACCAGTCCGGGTATGCTTCCGTAATACATCATCGAAATCAATTAAGGTAACTGTCACCCTAATACACCCCGCAGTGCCCGCCCGCCAATTACTCGGGCAACAGCGGCGGCGCATCCACCGATACGAAAGTCTCCGGATAAAAGCCGTTGAAGCGGGTCGCCGCGGCATTGCTGTAGGCGCCGGTCTGCCCGATCTCGATCCAGTCCCCCTCATCGGCGTCGACCGGCAGGTAAAAAGGTGCCGGTAGAATATCCAGGTTGTCGCAGGTTGGTCCCAGGATGGTAAAGTCCTGAAAATCCGTTGCGATACTGCGCGCCGGGTTGATCAGCCGCGTCGGCAGCTTCATCTTGCCCAGCAAGGTTTCCGAAAGACTCTGGTAAATACCGTCGTTGATGTACAGTTTGTTGTCCTTGCGCAACTGGATCTGCGTCAACAGGGTGCATCCGCTGGCGACCAGGCCCCGCCCGGGCTCGCACATCAACACGCAGTCGCGCCTTAGCCTGGACTGATCGAAGGCCTGGTGAATGGCGTCGAAATAAACACTCAGATCGGGTGGCCGGTCGTCCTCGTAAATCGCCGGAAATCCACCACCGACATCGAGATAGTGCACCGGCACATTTGCCGCCTCGATGACGTCCAGTGCCGTGTTGACGCCATCGACGAATGCCTGCGGGTTGCGACACTGCGAGCCGACATGAAAGGCAACACCGGTTTGAAAGTGAGCGTTATGCACCTTGCGCAGCAACTCGGGCGCATCTTCCGCGGCAATGCCGAACTTGTCGGAAAGCTGGAACTGGACATCGTGCACCGGCGTGACGATGCGCACCAGTACGACCTTGCCGTCGCCCCCGCCGGTAGTGGCGATGATCTTGTCGAGTTCCTTTTCATGGTCGATGACGTAATGGCCGACATTGTAGACCTGCTGCGCGGTCCTGATCGCGGCGCGCGATTTTACCGGGTGCATGAAATAACAGTCCGCCTGCGGCAGATGTTCCCGAACCAGTGCAATCTCGGCCAGTGACGCGGTATCGAAGTGGCGAATACCCGCCTCGTACAGGGCCTGTAACACCACCAGGTGCGGGTTGCACTTGACCGCGTACATCACGCGCCCGGGGAAACTGTCGAGAAAATACTGTGCCTGGCGCTTCAACTCGGCCGGGCGCAGGCAATACACCGGATAACCGGGTTTCAATTCTTCGATCACGTCTTCGACGGTGGCAAAACCGGGTATCTGAATCTTGGCGGACATGGTGAAACTCGTGTGGTTGTCAGGATTTAGCGTAGTATCCCGCTAAAGCGTGCATTGAGCAAAGACTATCATGTCATTGCGTCCATGCGTCCAGGCTGCCGGGTCGCCGCCAGAACTTCATTTTCGCACTCGGCCGAAGCTCAAGGTCATGGCGGTATCCCGCGCGCAGGCGCAGCGTCAGCCTGCTTTCAGCAAATCCCTTTAACACCGGTCCCAGCAAGTTGCGATCGATATCGAGCAGGATTTCATCGAGGCTCGTGTCAAGGCCCGCTTTCAGCCATTGCAGCAGACGCAGGTCGACGATCAGCGCGTCGCTGAAATCGTCACGGGAGCTGACGCCGGAGCAGGATTCGACCGGCAGGCCCAGACTGGCGGCGTAGCGGTTGAGTAGCGCGTCGTCACAAAACCAGCACGGCCTGGTATCGATTGCCGGCCGCTCGCCCGCGCCCCAGAACCACAGGCTGTTGATCGGCAGCCGGCCCTGCCGTATTCGTTCGGCGTTGAGCGGGTGCTGATGCATGAACATCTGGATTTCGTTGAGCAAACGGTACCAGGGCAAGATTTGGCGCGACTGCTCGATATAGGGGTTGATGACCTTACCCATCACCGACAGCACCTGCGGGTAGTGGGTCGGCGCATCGAATCCCTTGAGACGTAATAGAAATACGCCATCGGTGATTGCTGACATATCATAATCTACTTTAAATAGTTTATTTAAGTCATTGATTATATTATTAATGTCTTGAACATTTTCTGATGTTTTTGGAATCGGAATGACGACTGCACTGTGCAGGTCGGCGCGCAGATGAACCGCCTCGGCGAGGATCAACCGGGCCGGTTCATCCTCGTCCGCATCGGCAAACGCCTGCGCCATCGCCAACCCCGGCGACGTTGATTCCAGCGCCAGCGCACGCTGAATGATCGCGTCGATACTATAAGCCTGGTTATCGCGGGGCGTGGCAAGACCCAGGATTCGATTCAGGCCGGGTAACTCATTGCTGGCGAATTCCGTATCCAACTCATGCAGCGGCAAGTCGAACAGGCCCGGCAGAATGATTTGCACGCCTGCGCTCATGGCGCTTTTTCAGTCATTCAGACTGGTCGTCAGCAATTCGTTCAAATCGCTCGATATATCGTCGTTGACGAGCATGGCTTCGAGCTGCGACTTCATCAACTGATCCTGTCCGGCGACGAGCTTGCGCCAGTGAACAAAAGGATTGGCAAGCCGCGCCGCAACCTGTGGATTGATCGCATCGAGCTGCAAAATTTTCTGCGCCGCATACGCGTAACCGGCACCATCAGCCTGGTGAAATGCACTGGAGTTGCCGATCATCGCGCCCAGCAGGGAGCGCGCGCGGTTGGGAGTGGTCAAGGTATAGGCCGGGTGATCGAACAGGGGTTTGATCTGCTCCAGGGCATCATCCAGCTGGCTGGACCCGAGTACACCGAACCATTTATCCACCACCAGCGCATTGTCCTTCCACTGCTGATAAAACTGCGCTACGATCCGCTCCCGCAGAGGGTGCTGGGAGTGCACCACGACCCCCAGGCAGGCGAGCTGGTCGGTCATGTTATCGGCCTGTTCGAACTGATGCGCGCACAGGTCGAAGTATTCGGGTTGCTCCAGATGCAGCAGATATCCCAGGCAGATATTCTTCAACCGCCGCTTCGACATGGCGTCCGAATCGAGCTGGTAAGGGCCTTTTGCGATACAGTCCCGGTAGTGCGAGAGCAACTGCTCTTCATTGCCGCTGGCGAGTGCATGTTTGAGCGCTTCACGCACCGCACGGACCTTGTGTACATCGACGCGCTCCAGCATCTCACCGATGTACTTCTCACCCGGCAATACCAGCATTTCCGCAACCAGAGCCCGCCGCAGGGGCTGGTGCGTCAACAGGTCGGAAAACGCCGCCACCAATGACCGCGCACTGACTGGCCAGTCCTCAGGATCCTGATCGAGCATCGCCAGCATGGTTCGGCTGGCGAGTTGCTGACTTGCCTCCCAGCGGTTGAACGCATCGCTGTCACAGACCATCAGGCTGGCAAGTTCGCCATCGTCCAGGTCGGTAGTCAGAATAATCGGCGCTGAAAACCCGCGAAACGCCGATATCATCACCCGCGGCGGCATATCCTCAAAACTCAACAGCGTTTCGGGTTCCCTGATGTCGATGACCTGCTCCAGCGCGCCATCGGCGTCGAGTTCCAGAGGCTGTCCCTGGCGATCAAACAGGGCCAGGCGCATCGGCATGTGGAAAGCCCGGTTGAGCTCGCCGCGGGTAGTGCCAGCATTCTGCGTTATCCGGAGAGAAAGCAGCCTGCTATCGGCGTCGTACTCGCGCCTGATATCGATGCGTGGCGTGCCCGCCTGCTCGTACCAGCGCTGAAAACGTGTCAGATCGATTGCCGAGGCATCCTGCATCGCCGCACGGAAATCATCGGTCGTTACGGCCTGCCCGTCATGGCGTTCAAAATACAAGTCCATGCCCTTGCGGAAATTAGCGGCGCCGAGCAGGCAGTGCATCATTCGTACTACCTCGGCGCCCTTGTTGTAAACCGTGGCGGTATAGAAATTGTTGATCTCCTGGTACGAGGCCGGCCGCACCGGATGCGCCATCGGGCCCGCGTCTTCGCTGAACTGGTGATTGCGCAGGATGCGCACATCGGCGATGCGCTGGATCGCGCGTGAAAACATGTCGGCGCTGAACTCCTGGTCGCGAAATACCGTCAGCCCCTCCTTCAGGCTCAACTGAAACCAGTCGCGGCAGGTCACGCGGTTGCCGGTCCAGTTGTGAAAGTACTCGTGCGCGATAACGCCTTCGATCGCCAGGTAATCGTCATCGGTTGCGGTCGCGGGGTTGGCGAGCACGTACTTGGTGTTGAAAACGTTGAGCCCCTTGTTTTCCATCGCCCCCATGTTGAAATCATCGACCGCAACGACCATGTAGAGATCGAGATCGTACTCCAGCCCGTAAACTTCCTCGTCCCAGCGCATCGCTTTCTGCAACGAGCGCAAAGCATGATCGCACTTGTCGCTATTGTGATGTTCGGTAAAGATCTGCAGTTCGACATCGCGCCCCGAGCGCGTGACGAAGCGATCCTCGATGCAGGCCAGGTCGCCGGCGACCAGCGCGAACAGGTAACTGGGCTTTGGAAACGGGTCATCCCAGCGGACCCAGTGACGATCGCCGTCTTCGCCGCCATCGACGCGATTGCCATTCGACAGCAGCAGCGGACAAACGTTGCGCTCGGCATGGATTTCGGTGCTGAACACGGACATCACGTCGGGTCGATCCAGGTAATAGGTAATGTAACGAAAGCCCTCGGCTTCGCACTGGGTGCAGAAATTACCGTTGGACAGGTACAGGCCTTCCAGGCGGGTATTGGCGGCGGCATCGATCTCTACCTCGCAGCTGATCTCGAAGCTGTCCGTCAACGTGCCGATCGTCAGGGTATCGTCATCCAGACGATAGTCTTGCGGCGACAGCTGCCTGCCATCCAGACGCAACTCGATCAGTTTGAGTTCGACCCCGTCGAGCACCAGTTCGGCGCTCTTGTCCGTAGTGATCCGATGCATTTGCAGATGGCTGATGACACGTGTTCGGCTCGGTTCGAGATGAAATACCAGGCGTGTTTCCGAAATCCTGAAATCAGGGGGCCGGTAGTCCTTTAAATGCCTGCGTACATGCTTGTCGGTCTTCATTTTCCGAGCCTGGAAATTAGTCGCATAAGTGTACCCTATGACGTATCATTCGCGGCATTTTTCATCTCCCGGAGAATTACCAATGGCCATCGAACGAACGCTTTCGATTATCAAGCCCGATGCAGTCGCCAAGAATGTTATCGGCGAAATTTACAACCGCTTTGAAAATGCGGGATTGCGCATCGTTGCTGCCCGCATGGAGCATCTGAGCGCGGACAAGGCGGGCGAATTTTACGCCGTGCACAAAGAGCGCCCCTTTTACCAGGACCTGGTTGAATTCATGACCTCGGGCCCGGTGATGGTACAGGTCCTCGAAGGCGAAGACGCAATCGCCAAAAATCGTGAAGTCATGGGCGCCACCAACCCGGCCGATGCCGCTGCCGGCACTATCCGCGCGGATTTTGCGCAGACCGTCGACGAAAATGCCGTACATGGCTCCGACGGCACCGATACCGCGAAAGTGGAAATCGAATTCTTCTTTGGCAGCGATGGGGTTTGCGCGCGTACGCGTTGATACGCTAGACGGACAGCGCGGTCACCCGCGCTGTTTTCATCACCGCCCCGTTACGGACGGTGGTGAGAAATGCGGCTTAGCCCGATGCCCCGGCAGGATCATCGATATTCCGCGCCCACCATTGCGGCAGGTCGGCAACCGAATCCAGTAGCGCAAAAGGCACTATATCGCCTTGCAGGTCAGCCTCGCGAAACTTGCCCGTCTTCACCTGAATCGCGCGAATGCCGCAGCGTTGCGCTGCATCGGTATCGCCCGCAATGTCATCGCCGATCATGAAGACTTCATCCGCGCTGCATTGCAAACGTTCAAGCGCCGCCGCAAAAAAAGCGGCCGCCGGCTTACCGAACACCATCGCCTTGCAGGCGGCGGCATTCTCGAGCGCGCTGTCAAAGGGCGCGACGTCGAGCCGCAGTCCATCCGCGCCACGCCAGTAACGCGTCATTCCCAGTGCAATCAACTGTGGCGCCGGATCCTGCATCAGCAGCCGAAAGGCGCCGTTCAGGCGTTGATAATCCCAGGCATCGCCGAGATCTCCGATAACGACCGCGTCCACCGCCTGCCCTGATTGCGGCGAGACGACCTCAACTCCACTGAATTCGCAGACAGCACTGGCGGTAACGAAGGCGGCAATTTTGCCGAACTGCTGGCGTTCGAGGTACTGGTTGGCGGCGACTATCGGCGTCATCAACTCGTCGAACTCGGCATCGAAGCCGAATTGTTCGAATTTTTCCAGCAATGCCGCGCGTGAACGCGACGTGGTATTGGTGACGAACAGGTGTGGGATTTGTTGCTGGCGGATCCAGTCCAGCGTTTGCAGCGCACCGGCGATGATGCGGTCACTCTGATAGATGACACCATCGAGATCGATTAATAGTCCGGGTAATCCAGTTGGCTCGCGCTCACCCGGCGGCCGCTCATCTCCAATCACCACTTCCCCCGTTAGCCCGGAAATTTCATAAATTTGCGCGAATATCGCGCAGGATATTGTTTTCACAAGGAAATTCCCGAAGAAGTCTCGTATCAGTGATTACGAGCGACTGAGGGAATATTTCTTGTGGAATCAATAGACAAGCGAGATCGC
>JAAEPH010000281.1 GCA_024232855.1 Gammaproteobacteria bacterium | reverse complement strand
CCAAAGATTGTTGCTTGCCTTTGGTCTTCAACGATTTTGGCGAGGAACGCTTCTGCTTTTTCAAGTTCAGCTGATCCAGTGCTCTGGCAAATACGGCGCCCGTAGATCTGTTTGTCGATATGCCAGATGCCTTTACGTTTAAAGAGTCCAGGCGATCTTTTTCGTCCCATGTTAATTCTCCTCTGAATTCACTGGGACGTCCGTTGCGAGCTTTATATTGCTCCACCCAGGCGTCCAGTTCAAGTCGGTCGAAGGCGATGCCTTGCCGCCCGATGCGAATTTCCACGAGATACGGCCGTACCTCGGCGTTGAAGCGGTTGCGATTCATGCCGAGGTAGCGGGGCGCATCCCGGAAGCGGATCAGTCTCGGTGTGATACGGCTGTGCTGTTTCATCAAGGCGGTATTTGCTTCGAGTGTTTACCGGTGGTTGATCATAGCGCCTGTGTGTTCCGGAAATGAGCTCGAAAACTCACCCTGTGGGTGCTCTTTTCGAGCACATTTCGCGAGCAGACTGATGGCAAACTGCAGTGTTCACAAACCAGCACGGGAGAACACAAGTGATGCAAGATTCATTCAATGCCAACGTGGCAACGTTGGAGAACCAACTGACGGAACGCTTCGGCCTGCTGATGTCGCATACACAACTGGCCGAGTTGCTCGGACGCTCGGCCGGCGGCTTGCGCTACAGCCTCAGTTACCCGAGTGACGCGAGTACGCGCGCCCTCAAGGCCTGCGGGCGCAAGATCGGCCGGCGAATGTATTATCCAGCGTCGGAAGTTGCCCGGATCATCCTCGGTAGCGGTGAGGCATGAGCAATACCATCATCCGCGCTGCGCGCCGTGACCGGTTTGTCGTCATGGACCAGCGCGCCGTCGAGGATGATCGCCTGTCCTGGGCGGCCAGGGGACTGCTGTGCTACCTGCTGTCCCGGCCGGATGACTGGAAGGTGATGGTCAATGATTTGCGTAAGCGCGGCAACCTGGGGCGTGACGGTATCTACCGGCTACTCAGGGAACTCCGCACGGTCGGCTATGCGAAGTTCTTGCGCTTGCGTGACAAGAATGGCCGCATCCGGGGCGGCATTTACATTATTCGGGAGATCGCCGATTCACCAGCTCCGGGTTTGCCGGATACGGTATTGCCAGAAACGGCTGTACCGGGTACGGCAAACCCGGGAGCATTACCTACTACTGACTTAAACCTAAGAAGAACAACTACTACAACACCGATGACTACCAAAGAGCGTAGTAGTAGTCGTGAAAATGAAAACCCTACGGTGGCGTTCGCCTCGTGGATTCCAGCTGAGCTACAGGATGCGGCCCGGACAATCATGGGCGAGCTCGATCCGGCTGAAGGGCAGATGGTGATCGACGAATGGACCGGCTGCATGGCGGCCGAGTCGATCGACAAATCACCGCTCGGCTACCTGCAAGCCATGGTCAGGCGATATCGGGAAGGCAATTTCGGATTGGCATTTGCGCAGGATGTAGCTGACAGACGAGCGAAACCACCCGACGACGAGAAAGGCATGGCCGAAATTGAGATGGGTGAGACCGATTGAGAAACAGACTGAAGCATTCTGTACGCGCCTAAATTTGCCAGGTACAAACCAATGCAACTTGTGTGACAGGCAGCGCCTGGCACACAGGTTGCCACGAGGGAAGCGTCCGCGTCACTACCAGCGAAACGCGGTAGTGACGCGGACGTAATCGGGGCCCAAGTGCCCACGGCGCCTCAATATTCCCGGAGTGGGCGCGAGTGCCGGCCGGATTATGGCGTAAAAAGCGCACCCAAAGGTGCCGTATTCGAACTAGTTAAAGCTACGCTGCCTGCCTACACTTGCGCACAAGCTTTGAATTCATCCGCGGCCACTGCGGTAAAGTGGCAACCAAGGCACTGTCGGGTCGTGAAACCGGTGCATCGGCGCAAGCCGCGATCCATCTTCGACATCGGGCAGTCATCTAAATGATGCCCAACTTCAATATCGGGCAGTGTCATTAGAGCCGTCCATTTACACAGGCATCCGCCTGTCATTTAACGCGAGCCGCATAGAGCGACGGTCTTTGACCGTTGATATACCGAGCTCATTTTCATTAACCGCAGGCGTGCCCTGCTTTTTCAAAGGAGGTGTTAACACACTTATATAACCGCCCATACGGGCATGTTGGATTGCGTTGGATTACACCCGTACCGGGAATATCCGCGTTGCCTCGAACCAGGCATTGTCAGGTTGTTTTGGGGGTAGTGCCCCATGACCGTGTCGCGAAAGCGAATCTGTCAGCTCAGGCTGCCAGATAGGTCAGAAACACTAACCTAAATAGAGAACACACAATGAGAGACCTGAACTACCAACTGAAACAACTCTGCCGGCACTGCCGGGAAGGCAGCCACGCCACCCAGGCCAAGCGCGAGCGGATGCTGACTCTGATCGCCAACCAGCTCCATGAGCTGGGCTATCGGGGGATGAGCGCAAGATCGCTAAAGCCGAAACACATCGAGGCGCTGCTCGGGCGCTGGCGCGAGCAGGAACTGACGACCGGCACGATCAAGAATCGAATGGCCACGATCCGCTGGTGGGCGAACAAGGTGGACAAGCGCAACGTGGTGGCGCGATCCAACGAACACTACGGCATTCCGGACCGGCGTTTCGTCACCAACGAATCGAAAGCAAAGACCGTGACCCACGAACAACTGGAGAAGGTCCGCGACGAGCACGTGCGCATGAGCCTTGAACTGCAGCAGGCTTTCGGCCTGCGCCGCGAAGAGGCCATGAAAATTCGCCCCTGTACCGCCGACCAGGGAGATCACCTGTTTCTGCAGGGCAGTTGGACCAAGGGTGGAAGAGAGCGCGTCGTCCCGATCCGAACCGAACAACAACGGGAAGTCCTCGACCGCACCCACCGCCTCGCCGGCCGCGGTTCCCTGATTCCGAGCAACCGCAACTACGTGCAGCAGATGCGCGTCTACGAAGGCAACACCCGAAGGGCAGGACTCCACCATATGCACGGCCTGCGCCACGCCTATGCCCAGGGCCGCTACGAAGAGCTGACCGGCTGGTCATGTCCAGCCGCCGGAGGGCCGGTGGCTAAGGATCTAACCGCGGAAAAACGGAAGCTGGATCATGAAGCCCGGCTCACCATCAGCCGGGAATTGGGGCACGAGCGCGAGGCCGTGGTCGGGGCCTATCTGGGCCGGTGAGAGGCGATTTAGCGGGTAAATTGTATTTTTCCAAACATCAACCATCAAAGCTCAAGGATTTTCGACAACCTACGCACTTCAATCCACAACTCAGTCGGCAAGACAGCAGCACCGGATTTTTCCAGTTCACCAAGTTCGTTTACATGTTGAGCGATGTCATTGCGCGCCTTTGCCCGGCTACCATCCACCCTGCGGTAGAGCAGCCAATACGAACGAACCGGACCATGACAGATGAGCCGAAGGGATAGATCACTCTACTAGAATACTGAAATCAGGGATTGACGTATTCTACGTATTTTCGTATAGTTCCGTGTACTCGTATTTTAATATGGATTGGACCATGGCCGAAATCACAATAGAGCATTCAACTTTCGAGCGACTACAGCGCCACGCGAAACCGCTGGTGGACACCACAGATTCGGTCCTAAACCGGGCGCTAGACGCGCTTGAAAAACAAATTGGACCGTCTGAAAAGGTTGAAGCTTCCGCAACATCAGAGCGCCGAATTGATCCGCGCCGTTTGCCCAAACTTACGCACACGAAAGTACTCGAAGCAACGATTAATCAAGAGCGAATTGCAAGACCCAATTGGAATCGCTTACTTGATCGCATGTTGATTGAATCTATGCGCCGTCTCCAGGACTTCAGAAAGTTGCATCAGCTCTGCCCTGTGAACATGGTCGAGGGCCGGAAGGAAGACGAGGGATACGGATACCTCACAGAAATCGATATTTCTGTTCAAGGTCAGGATGCGAACGCCGCGTGCAGAACCATTGTTGCAGCGGCGCTAGGTCTCAATATCGAACTAGATATCGCCTTCATGTGGCGACCGAAAAATGGCGCAGAGTATCCGGGTGAGCGTGCTCATCTGATGATCGGGAGCAACAGCCATTAACCTTGTAAGAACAACACAGATACAACGCGATCGTGACAACTCACGCTTCTTCGCGAGCGAACTACAGGGCGTTTCGCCAATGAGTTGGATATGCTGATACCTGATCATGAAACCGAAGTTGATTTCCTAAACTGCGAAGCGATTTCGCTGACAGTTGTCGAATTATTGAATGACAACCGTTCCCGTCCATTGACCGTTGGAATCCATGGCGATTGGGGGGCGGGAAAATCGAGCATCCTCAAAATGATCGAGGGTGGGCTCGCCACAGACCAAAACGTTGCTGTGCTTTGGTTTAATGGATGGACGTTTGAGGGGTTCGACGACGCGAAAACGGTATTGATAGAAGCAATAATCACAGAACTCTGCCGCCAACGATCCACGAGCGGAAAAGTCAAAGAAATCAGCGCGAAGCTACTCAAACGCGTCAACTGGTTGAAGTTTGCGAAACACGGCAGCGGAATCGCATTCAATATCCTCACAGGCATGCCCTCCCCTGACCAGGTAGGTACCGCACTTGGCGCATTAAAAGGGTTTTCCCAGGATGCGGCCAATTTTTCTGGTGAAGAGATACCAGCCAAGCTGGACGAAATCGCAGGTTTTCTGAAACCTGCTGAAGAGACAGAAAGTTTGCCGGAGACAATACATGCGTTCCGCAAAGATTTTCAGGAGCTTCTCGATGAGGCAAAAATCGATCAACTTGTCGTCTTGATAGATGATCTGGACCGATGTTTGCCTAATACTGCTATCGAGACTCTTGAAGCAATCAGGTTGTTTCTATTCGTACCCAAAACAGCATTCGTGATCGGAGCCGATGAAGCCATGATCGAATACGCTGTGCGGCAACATTTTCCTGATTTGCCTGTAGCCTCCGGACCGCTGCCTTACGCTCGCAACTACCTGGAGAAACTGGTGCAGGTGCCATTCAGGATACCGGCCCTTGGGACACAGGAAACCCGTACCTATGTGACCCTACTGTTGGTCCAAAGTCTTGTTGGCGAAGAACACAGCGGGTTTGATCAACTCCTTGACAAAGCCAAGAGTCATTTGCAGAAGCCATGGCTCGGAACCGGACTTTCGCAATCGGATATCCAGGCGGTAGATAAAAACAAAAAGGACGCGCTCGACACTGCGTTCATTCTTGCGCAACAAATAACACCAATACTGGCCGAGGGGACGAAAGGAAATCCCCGTCAGATAAAGCGTTTCCTGAATGCATTATTCGTGAGGCAAGTTATAGCTAAAGCCAGAGGCTTCGGAGACATGATCAATCAGCGCGTATTGGCGAAGCTGATGCTCGCGGAGCGCTTCCAACCTGATTTTTATGAGTACATCGCAACGCAATCAATGTCTTCCGAAGACGGAAAAGCGCCTGTCTTTGCATTGCTGGAATCCACGGAACAGATCGAAAAAGGAAACAATAGCGCAAAAGCGAAAAGCAGCGGAACGAAGAAGGCAAAGTCCGACGATAGCGATCAAGCACCGGAAATCGCTAAATGGCTCGAACGAGACTGGTTGCAGCGCTGGCTAAAGATCGAGCCGAATATGTGTGACATTGACCTTCGCCCATACGTGTTTGTCGCACGTGACAAGCGGCTCAGCGGAAATATCGTCGGTTCGACTGGACTTGATGTCCTGACAACAAAGCTTTGTGGATCGAAGTTGGAAGTTAGAACAGTCGAATCGGAAGTCAGGGCACTGGTCGCGGGTGACGCTGAAATTGTGTTCGGGGCATTGCGGGATAAGGTTCTCGGAGCAGGCACTTTTACGAGCGCCCCTACCGGTATTGACGGGCTATCAATTATTGTAAAACATCACCCCCATTTCCAGAGCGAACTCATCAAACTCCTTGGTAGCTTTGAACCCAAAAGCCTTGGATTGTGGGCCGTGAGTGGCTGGAATGAAAGCATAACGGACAGCAAAGCGAAGGACGAATTAAAGGCAGTCATTCAGGAATGGAGCAATCAAGATGAAAATAAACTACTAAAACAAGCCGCAACAGCCGCCTTAAAAACACTCGGACAGGGAGCAGGTTAATGGGTACATCAGGTTCTTCTTCCGGTTCAGGTTCAGGTACACCACTCGTCCCGAGTTGGCTAGGCGGAGGAGATTCCGGCGCCCTGCCCGGCGGCGATGACCCTCCCACTCCAGACGGTAATGATGGTGATGACGATCAAGGAACGCCACAAAGCCCGGACAGTAACCCGAAGCCCCCGATACCTCCGGTAGCAGCACCGGAACGATTCAGATCGGCCCGAACGAATTTTTCCAGATTTGCCGGATCGGGTGGCAGCGATGGACGAGCGTTAAGAAGAGCGGTACGAGACTATGTACGTAGCGGGACCGGCGGGAGCGCAAACGCCGTCCGGAGAATGGGGACCGCGCGATCCGCCGCTAGCAATGCGCTGGGTGTGTTCCGTGGAATCCAACGCGACGGGGTGCAGGAAACGCTGCGTCGTCTGAATCTACAGAGTTTCGCAGGGAGACCAATTCAAGACATCTTCGTTGGCCTCACGGAAGTGATCTGTCAGGACGGCGGCACCATTGATGAGGCGATAACACGAGATGCATGGCTGGAGACAATCGCCTCCCTTGAACAATTCGACATAGAGGATAGTGATGCTCTATCCGCAGATCAAATTCAGGAAGTATTTCTGAGTTTCGTGGCACATACAGTTGAAGCACGTCTGTATCAGGAAATCGGTGTCAACGGCTTCAAGTTTTCAGAAGACTTGCAGGATATTGAAGGGTTCGACAAGCAATTCCGGGACTACATTGAAAGGAGTGTAAGAGATTCTTTTGCATGTGACCTCAGTGATATGGCAGATTTTTCGGACAACGAGATACGGGACATCGTAGATAAGACTTATCTGGATGCGTGGGATCTACTTGAAACTCTGGGAGACCGAGAAGGATGAAACGTCATAGCATCGTGGTAAGGCTGAATCCAGCCGACAAAGCAAAGGTGGCAGTGAGAGATAAGGGTTCCCATATCACGACACTACATTTTGTTGACGGTGATCGTCGCCTAAATCACGGCCTCGGCCAGATTCTCGATCAACTTTCTGATCGCGGAATGTATCCTTCAGAAAACGCCATCGACCTCGCGATTCTGGCAGCAACCGTAATTGGAGCCGACACGCGAATATCACGCACAACTGACTCACAGGATAGCTGGACAAGAGAAATAGATTTGTACGTTCCGGTCTCTGATCCAGATGTCTGGTCAGAAAACGCGTCGCTGATCGAACGGACGCTGAGATTCCTCACCGGCGATCATTGGAGAATTGACTTCCGGGCTCGGCAAAAGAATATGGAATCGCTGATCGACCGACCACACGAACTGGTCGGGGCAACGTTCGACAGTGTGTGCTTGTTTTCCGGTGGACTTGATAGCTTCGTCGGCGCGATTGAGTTATTGGCTGACGGTAAGAACCCAATTCTTGTAAGCCACTACCGCGATGCCAGCACAAAGAGTCAGGAAATTTGTGCCAAGAGACTCGGCCATACATACGGCGATATGGCTCCACGGCATGTGAGGGCGAATGTCGGTTTCGACAAGAATGACATGCCGGGCCTGGGCACCGAAACGACAACCAGGGGGAGATCGTTCATTTTCTTCGCATTGGCGAGTTTGGCCGCGAGCAGCCTGAATGGCACGACACCACTATATGTTCCTGAAAACGGATTGATCTCATTGAACGTTCCTCTCGATCCGTTACGCCTCGGCGCTTGGAGCACCCGAACGACACATCCGTTTTACATGGCTCGTTGGCAGGATTTATTGGACAACCTTGGTATCAAGGCCCAATTGTTGAATCCGTATCGCTTCAAGACAAAGGGTGAGATGCTCTCAGAGTGCAAGAACAAATCATTCCTGAAAAAGAATATCTCCATCACAATTTCCTGTTCCTCTGTAACAAAAGGACGCTGGAAAGGATTACCGCCGGGGCATTGCGGACACTGCACGCCATGTCTAATTCGCCGCGCGTCAGTGACGGCGGCGTTCGGAAGTGACGCAACGGACTACTCTATACCAGACCTGACGGCAATCAAGCTAAACGCAAAACAGGCCGAAGCCTCTAACGTGCGAGCCTTCCAGATGATGAGCCACAGAATATCCAACAATCCTGGCATTGCCAATACTCTCGTTCACAAGACTGGACCGTTGAGCGACTACTCAGCCAAAGAAATTGCGGAATACGCCGCTGTGTTTCGCCGGGGTATAGAAGAAGTGGGAGCACTCGTAGACGATGTGGTGATTGAGGCGGCGTGAGCGAGAATATTAACTACAGAGGCTTCGACTTCCACTGCCACATCGACCTTCATCCTGACCCGCCGTATCTGATCACACGCTGCGAGAAGAAACGGATTGCCGTTCTCGCCGTAACAACAACACCAAAAGCGTGGACTCAAAACAAACTTTGGATGCAGCATAGTGACTACGTCCATGCCGCCGTGGGGCTGCATCCTGAACTGGTCGGCGAGCGTTACGGGGAAGCGGGCCTTCTCGAAGAACTGATTGGCGAATGCCGTCTTGTCGGCGAAGTTGGTCTTGATGGAAGCCCGCAGTATCGGTCAAGTTATGACAAACAAAAAGACGTTTTCTCCCGAGTTCTCCGAACCTCCCAGATTCATGGAGGACGTGTTCTTACAATCCATAGTCGCCGCGCGGCACGAGATGTATGTGACCTTGTTGAGAAACACAGCAACCCGGATAATGTGCTCTGCATTCTTCACTGGTTTTCCGGCTCCCTATCGGAATCACGTAGAGCCGTAAAAGCAGGTTGCTACTTTTCCGTAAATGCGGCGATGCTCAAAAACGACCGGGGACGCGCTCTCATTCGAGATATTCCAAGTGACCGCTTGCTAACGGAAACCGATGCACCTTTCATGTCCATTGACGGGCGCAAATCCAGCCCGTTGGATTCGATGCGCATCTTCGGTGATCTCGCCGGACTGCTTGGAGAAGAAGACAGAGTGACTAGGCAACGGGTAACAGTGAACGCACGGCATGTTTTTCGTTTTGCGGGAATTGACTAAGAGTAATTAGGTTCGCGACAGAGCGTAAATACCAACAGCGAGTAATCCGGCCAATCCGTAAAATTCAATCTGCGGACTGGCAGCGATCCCTCCCCTGACAAACGAGACTACTACCAGACTTACTACCAGAGCACTGGTAATAGTTGCTCCATCTCTAATTCTGCCGATTCTGGCTTCCTTAGTCTTTCTGACCGTACCCCTTGATGAGAGCCATGTTTGATGTAGAAAATTAATCATATGGTAACTGTCAAATCGGGTTTGAACTACTATAGCTAACCTG
>JAAEPH010000280.1 GCA_024232855.1 Gammaproteobacteria bacterium | reverse complement strand
TCTAAACTAAAAGCATCCTTTTCGATCTCAATTCAAACCTTAGAGCTCCAATTTCCCTATCGAAAATGGGTTTTAAGGCTGTTGTTGTAACCAGGTGGCTTGTCACTTTAGATCGTCAATTTCAGGCCTTGAATCGTGGTTCTAAGGTCCTAAACTCGAAACTTTTCTCCAAAAAATCCTTGCAGATCAGAAGCTTGTCGTGGTCCGACCTTCTGAAGCGTTTATCGCGGGTCCTGGTAAGGCGTCGCCTTGATGCCGCGCGACACCATCAGCCGGATATGAACGCCTTCGCGCATGTTGTTGGCTTCGAGCACTCGGTACAGTCGTTCGCCGAGCTGCGCGGGTGATACTTCCATTTCCATATCGAGCGCTTTCGCGCCTTCGTAGAGGCGTTCGAGGTGCTGGTCGAGGAAGGCGATTTTGCCATGGTGCACGTGCAGGCCTTCCCAGACGCCGTCACCGAGTACGAAGCCGCTGTCGAAAGCCGAGACCCTTGCCTCGTCGCGGGCAAAATACTCGCCGTTGATATCGATGCGGATGCCGACGTTGCGCGGGTCGTCCTGGTACTCGTGCGTACCCCTGGTCTGACTACTCATCTGTGCTTCCCAGTTCGAATTCCCGTCCCATGCTGGTGACTGCCAGATAGCGGCCGCCATCGCGTGTATTTTCATGCGCAAGATTGAGCAGGTCATAAAATGCGCTGCGGCTGATCAGGGCCTCGAGGCCGTCACGAATATGGACGTAAGGGCGAGGCTCGCGCGTATCCGCATCGATATCGACGCGAATGGCATGATCGGCATCGGCGACGATGCGTTCACCGATGTTGGTGGTAAAGACGATAGCCGTCTCGCCATCATCCTCGATGCGTTCTACCAGGTTCGCGATGAACGGCGCATCCTCCACCTGGATGCGCAGTTTCTCGACCGGCGTCACCAGGTAGTAGCCGCTGTCCTCGCGGCGCAGGATGCCGGCGAACAGTTTCACCAGGGTGTCGCGCTGAAATCGGCGCCCCTCGTGGAACCAGCTACCGTCGGCGGCAATGCGGATATCGATTTCACCCTGTTGAAGCGGGTCCCAGCGTCGCCGGTCGGCCTGGACGGATTCTCCGGACTTGATGGCGCTGAGGATTTGTTCCAGATCGGACATGACTTTTTGCAGTTAAACCAGCCGCGATAGTATGACGGCTAGCCGCCGGTGACCGGGGGAAAGAATGCGATTTCGTCGCAGTTGTGGATCGCAGTTTCGGGTTCGCTGATTTCCTGGTTGACCGCGACCAGAATACGGGTCACGCCGTCGAAAGTGCTGTCGAAGGGTTCGCCGCGAGCGCGCAGCAGTACTACCAGTTCGGTCACCGTGTTGCAGTCGGCCGGTAGCTCGAGTTGCTCCGACTTGCTGCCGATGGCTTCGGCGAGGCTCGCGAAGTAAAGCACACTGGCCACGATCAGGACCAGTCGAGAAATTGAATGCTGACTTCGTCGCCCGGCTCGACCCCGGCATTGTCGTCCGGCAGCACGATGAAACAGTTGGCGCGACTCATCGACATCAGGATGCCGGAGCCCTGTTTGCCGGTTTTACCGACCTGCCACTCGTTGTTTTTGTCGAGGGTGGCGACCCCGCGCTGGAACTCGGTACGTCCGGGCATCTTGCGCATGCGCTCGAGCGAACGAGCGCGAAACAACATCGGGGGTCGCATTGGCGCGCCCGAGAGCAGCTCGATAGCGGGTGTGACGAACTGGCTGAAGGTCACCATTACCGCGACCGGGTTGCCTGGCAGGCCCATGAACAGGCTGGCCTCGATCTGGCCGAAGGTGAGCGGCCGCCCCGGTTTGATGGCGATTTTCCAGAACTCGGTCGTGCCGAGCTCAGCAAGCGCGGGTTTGATGTAGTCGGCTTCACCGACCGATACGCCGCCGGTGCTGATGATTAAATCGGCCTTCGATACCGCGCCAGTCAGCACTTCACGCATGCTCTCCGGGTTGTCGCGCACCACGCCGAGATCGATGATGTCAACCGGCAGGCGCGATAACATGCCGTGCAGGCTGTAGCGGTTACTGTCGTAAATCATGCCGGGCTCAAGCGGCTTGCCAAGCGGCATCAATTCATCGCCGGTCGAAAAGAATGCGACCACGGGCTTGCGCTTGACTTGCAGTTTGGCGATTCCGAGTGATGCCAGTACCCCGAGATCGGCGGGGTTGAGGCGCGCGCCTGCCTCGATGACGACTTCGCCCCTGCTTACGTCTTCACCGGCCTGGCGGATGTTTTCGCCGACACGATGATCGGCGTCGACCCGAATCTTGCCATTCGCGCCGATCTCGACCTGTTCCTGCATGATGACCGCATCGGTTCCCTCGGGAATCAGCGCACCGGTCATTATGCGCACGCATTGACCGGCATTGCAGGTCTGCGTGAAAGGCTTCCCGGCGTAAGCGGCGCCAATCTCTTCGAGTTCGGCGATGTCGTTTTCGACCAGGCTGTCGATGGCAATCGCATACCCGTCCATCGCGGAGTTTGCCCGCGGCGGCACATTGTGAGGCGATTTGACTGCTTCGTTATTGACCCGGTTCAGGCAGTCACGTATCGGCAGGCGTTCACAGGCGAGCACCGGGCGCACGCGCGCCTCGATTCTGGCCAGCGCTTCGGCCAGGCCGATCGATTCCTCATCAAAAGGGTCCGCGCAGCCGGGGTTGGGAGTGATTTTGTTGGTCATTAGATTGGCGATTACTTTTCCTAACCGATAATTGAGGCATAGACGAAGTCAAAATGGTAGGGGAAAAGGGACTTTTTTTTGAGGTGAATCACCGATCTGCCGCTAAGCTGTACCAATATTGTGGATTAGGGCTGTAAATGCGTGGGTGAGAGTGGTATTTTTACGTCCTGAACTGAAGCATTCCGGCAGTAAAAAAACGGCCTATCCTGCGGGAATGATAATAACGACACGATCGGAGGATACAATGCAGAAATCCCTACACATCGATCCGGGGAAGTGTACCGGCTGCCTTCAGTGCGAAATGGCCTGCTCTTACGAGCACACCGGGGTCTTCAATCCGTCGCGATCGTTCATCAAGGTGTTTACTTTCCATTACGAAGGGAGATTTGCACCTTACACCTGTACCCAGTGCGAGGAAGCATGGTGCCAGCGCGCCTGCCCGGTGGATGCGATCAGCATCGATGCCGGCACCGGCGCCAAGGTGGTTGCCGACGAAAAGTGTGTTGGATGCAAGGTTTGCACTATCGCCTGCCCATTCGGCACCATCAACTATTCGCAGGCAACCGGCAAGGTCGTCAAATGCGATCTCTGTGGTGGCGATCCGCAGTGTGCGGCCGCCTGTCCGACCGCTGCGATTACCTACGTGGACGCAGACTGGACCGGTTACGATCGCATGCAGGCCTCGGCAGCCAGGAGCCTGCCTTCCGCTCGGGCCTGATAAAAATTGATTATGGCGACCGGCCCACTGAGCGGAATCATGGCCCCCACTTCGGGGCGTTGCGCGGTCAGTTGCAAGGGCCCGTTGACCGACGTGGGTTTTTTCACGAAGAGTGCTGAATCATGCAACATATCATCATAGGTGCGGGTCCTGCGGGTGTGGTCGCGGCTGAAACCCTTCGCAAGACAGACTCCGAAGCGGGAATTACCATCATTGGCGACGAGCCAGAGCCGCCTTATTCGCGTATGGCCATCCCCTATTACCTGAGCGACAACATCGCAGAATCAGGGACCTATCTGCGCGATCCCGGGCAGCATTTCAAGGCGCGGAATATCGAGATTGTGCAGCAACGCGTCGATAAAATCGACACTGGCAACAAGCAACTGACGCTCGCCGATGGTAGTTCGCGCGACTACGACAAGCTGTTGATCGCGACCGGATCGCATCCGGTGAGCCCACCGATCCCGGGGCTGGATCTGCCGCAGGTGCATTCCTGCTGGACGCTCGAGGATGGGCGCAACATCATCAAGCTGGCGCAATCGGGATCGAACGTGGCCTTGATCGGCGCCGGTTTTATCGGTTGTATTATTCTCGAAGCGCTGGTCAAGCGAGGTGTTAACCTTACCGTGGTCGAAGCCGGTAACCGCATGGTGCCGCGCATGCTCGACGAAAACGCCGGCGGATTGCTCGAAAGCTGGTGTAACAACAAGGGTATCGATGTGCACAGTTCCTGCACGGTCGATGGCATAGCGGCCGCGGGCGATGACCAGGTCGAGGTCAGTCTCAGCGATGGCGGTAAATTTGGCGCTGCGCTGGTCATTACCGCGACCGGCGTCAAGGCAAACACCGACCTGGTGGACGGCACCGGCATCGAAACCGACCAGGGCATACTGGTCAATCGGCGCATGCAGACCAGTGACGCCGACGTCTATGCCGCCGGCGACGTCGCGCAGGGTGTGGATTTTTCCACCGGTAACCAGGAAGTGCAGGCGATACAGCCAACCGCGACCGATCATGGCCGTATTGCCGCGCTCAACATGGCGGGTCAAGGCGGTGAACATCACGGCACGCTGAACATGAACGTACTCGACACCATCGGACTTATCTCCTGTTCCTTCGGGCTGTGGATGGGAGTCGACGGTGGTGAAAGCGCCCAGCTGTACAGCGCGGACGAGTACCAGTACATCAACCTGCAGTTCGATGGCGATCTCCTTGTCGGCGCCAGTAGCGTCGGCAAGACCCGGCATATCGGCGTACTGCGCGGCTTGATCGAATCGAAGATTCACCTCGGTGAGTGGAAGTTGCGCCTGATGCAGGACCCGACTGCGATAATGGAAGCCTATATCGCCTGCACCCAGGAACTCGGTTATACCTGAGCGAGTCTATACAGGATCGTTCCCGGTGAGGCCCTATGCAGATCAATATCGAATTCTACGCGTCGCTGATGGACTTTCGCGGCTATTCCATGAAAATCAACCCTGATCCCGGTTCAAGCATAGTCGAATGACTCCCGAGCAACAGGAGCGCTACGCGCGCCACATACGACTGCCTCAGATCGGAGAAAAGGGGCAGCAGGCTATACTCGATGCAAGCGCATTGATCGTCGGTGTCGGCGGTCTCGGTTCCCCGGCGGCCATGTATCTCGCCGCAGCCGGCATCGGCAAGCTCGTACTCAGCGATTACGATATCGTCGAGACTACCAACCTTCAGCGCCAGATCATTCATCGCAACGCGGCGGTTGGCGAAAACAAGGTCGATTCGGGGCAACAGACACTGGCGGCGCTCAATCCCGGTTGCGAGGTCGAGGTGATCGGCTATCAGCTCGAGGGCGAGGAGCTGAAACAGGTTGTCGACTCGGTCGATGTGGTGCTCGACTGTAGCGACAACTACCCGACCCGCTTCGAGGTGAACCGCTACTGCGTGGAAACGGCAACCCTGCTGGTGACCGGCGCCGCCATCCGCCTCGAGGGGCAGATCATGAATTACCAGCCCGCCGCCAACAGCGCCTGCTACCAGTGCCTGTACGCGCATGCCTACGGAAATGAAGAATCCTGCGCACTCGAAGGCGTACTCGGTCCGGTGGTCGGTGTCATCGGCGCCATGCAGGCCGTGCAGACGCTGTTGCTGCTGGCCGGGCAGGGCGAGGAACTGCTCAATCGGCTGCTGCTGTTCGACGCGCTGTCGATGGAGTGGCAGGGTGTCAAGTTGCCGAAAAACCCGCATTGCCCCGCCTGCGGCAGTTCGTGATTACCCTGAACCAGGGCCGGCGATGAAGCAGTCGATCACCGGATACCACAGGGATGAAGAGGATCACTGGGTGGCCGAGCTCCGCTGCCGTCACAACCAGCACGTTCGCCACAATCCGCCGCTGGTGAGTCGGCCCTGGGTAACGTCGCAGGCTGGTCGGGATTCGATGCTGGGATACGAGCTGAACTGTGTGAAGTGCGACGCAAATTTGCCGGTCGATAATAAGTAGTCACCGTTTCAGGAGGAATTATGGTGACAGTTACCCTAATTCATAAACACGCCAAATATGTTAACTGTCACTTTAATTCCGGTGAGGAATGCTGATAGGGTAAGCTTAATAAAAGTGATATATTAGTGGGCAAAGATTATGAAACAGGAACGTACGGCGATCGTAACCGGGGGATTGCAGGGCATAGGTCTGGCGATAGCCGCGGACCTGGCGGCCCAGGGAATCAGCGTTGCCGTGGGCGCGCGACGCGGCGCAGACGCCACCCTGGCCGCGAGGGCCATGGAAACCATCGGTGATGACTGCCTCGTGGAAGCACTGGATGTTCGTTCCAGTGAATCGATCGAAACCTTCGTGGCGAGCGTGCGGGAAACGCTTGGAACTCCCGATATACTGGTGAATGCCGCCGGAGTCACGATTCATCAAACCGTGGTTGGCCATTCGGACGAAGACTGGCAAGACACGATCGACATCAACCTGACGGGCCCGTTTCGCATGATACGCGCCTGCTTGCCGGAGATGAAAAAAGCGGCTGGGGAAGAATCGTCAACATCGCCTCTACCGCCGCCCACACCGCTGCGGCGACCCATCCCGCCTACTGCGCCTCGAAAACCGGCCTGCTCGGATTGACACGCGCCGTTGCGCTCGAAGGAGCGCCCCACGGCGTTACCTGCGTCTCCGTTAGTCCGGGCTGGGTCGAAACCGATATGCTGCGCGAAAGCGCCGCCATTCTTGCGAGTAAGTCCGGCCGCAGCCAGGCCGAAGAAATAGCAATAATGGGTTCCTCCAATCCCCAGAACCGGTTAATTCAGCCCTCGGAAATATCCGCGCTGGTCGCGTTCTGTTGTTCCGATGCCGCCGCAGGACTCACCATGGAAGATATCCAGGTCACTGCGGGCGCACTCTGGTAGTCCAACCCATGAACCTAAAATCCTCAGTTGAATCTACTGCGGTCGTCTACTGCACTGAATCTCATGCATTTTTTCATTATTTTAAGCTCACCCGTAGGGTAACTACGCGATCGCCTAAAATAACGAAAGAAATACCTGATATTCAGCACATTAGACGCCCTCGCTACGATTCAACTGAGGATTTTAGGATGAATCCCCTGGCGAAACAGAGGGTGACAGGGCCACGATCGTACCTGTCGCGAATACATGGCGTCCTGGCTGTCGCTGTGCTGTCCGTGTTCTGGCAAACCGCCTATGCCGTCCCGTTTACCTTTGACGCTCGCTCGCTGGGTATGGGTGGCACATCCACCGCCACGGCGGACCTGGCGAACGCGGCATGGTCCAACCCGGCAATGCTAACCAATCAGCGCATTGATGATAATTTTTCGGTACTGATTGGTTTCGGTGCCTTTGTCAGGGACGACGATAACCTGATTGGCGATGTTGATGACTTTCAGGATGCTGACGATCGCAGAAAGGCCGCTCAAGATGCGGGTAACCTGGAAGCTGAGGCGAGGGCAGTTCTGGATATGTATTCGATCGTTAATGGTATTGAATCAAAAATGATTGCGCCGGAAGCTACGGCCTTGATTGCTATGGGTAAAGCATTCGAGTCATTTGCCATGGCGTTTAGTGTGCGCGCCGATGCTATTGCAGGGGGTGTTGTAGCTGATCTGTCCTGTGATCTGACTAAACGGGGTTGTGACCCTTATGAGATTCTCAGTGATGAGTATAATATTCTGAATATTGATGGTGTGATGGCTACCGAGTTTGGTGTTTCTTTCGCCAGGGATTTTAAACTGTGGGATCGAAAAGTATCTATCGGTGTAAAGCCCAAGGTGGTTGAATTAGATGCGTTTTCAGAAAGCGAGGCGATTCTGACAATAAACGAGGATGACGATTTTGCCATAGATCAGGAAAACAGGCAGGATCTCGGTGCTTTTTCAACGGTTGACCTTGGTATGGCCATTGAACTGTCGGACTCGGTTCGTTTGGGTTTGAATGTGCGCAACCTGGTTACCGATAAATTTGATCTGTTCGATCAAACATTGAATTTCGATACGGAAGCGCGTATCGGGGTCGCTTACCACAATAATTCTGTAACCATTGCCGCCGATTTTGACCTGACCGAAAACGAACCATTGTTGCCCAATGATAGCTTTGGCGGTTTGAGAAAACAGGAGCTGGTAGTTGGAGCGGAATTTAATAGTTTTGACTATCTGAAGTTTCGCCTGGGTGTATCAAAAAATATGGCGAGTGATATTTCAAGTGGTGCCAGTAACCCAACATATACCGCCGGTATCGGGCTTTGGTTAGGCTTTAACCTCGATATTGCGGCTATTGTTAATGACCATTCTCTCGGTGCTGTTTTGCAAGCGGGCTTCAGGTTCTAGGATCGGTTTCCAGTTTCAACAATGTCCGGCAGTCGAAAGCATCAGCGCTTCCAGCCGCTGCACCAGCTGCGGAGAATCCCACTCGATGGCGACATTGGCGCCGTACCTGCCGGCCTCGAGACGCAGGCTCCTAGTAGCCGGAATATGAAAAATGCATAAAGTCCTTTTGCTTGCCTTGAATTTCTCCACCCCATTTGAAACCGCTCAGTTTCATCTCGATGACTACCGGGCTTTGCGCATGCAGAGATAATCGATGGTCCTTCGCCCATTCTCCTCCTTTCCTCAGAATGCAGTGCGCACCAAAATCAATGCAGTTTTCATAGAGCCCATTGTTTTGAGGGTTAACATCGATCGCAGTGCCAAACGAATGGTTACTGAATTGCGTGCGATTTCCCTCTCCATCCAATGCTCCTTTTGTCATGCCTACTCTATAGCCTCTAATTTCCTCAATTTCCTGTCCGGCATTGGTTGCCAAAGAAAGCGCAGATTCAATGCTGGGTGCAATATGCTTGCAGACTTGCACACTATGTTTCCCAGCTATCAAGACAGATACCTGGTCCTCTCGGCAAATAGAGCAATCGGTTTGCGTATCAATTTCTTCGGGCGTCAGGTCACTATATAGCTTGCTGACCTCCTCGAACTCTACCGCGGATCTCTGGTAAGCATTCCACTTGTAAGTTGAATAGGTACAGTATCTATCTTCACCCGCCGCAGAGGCGGCATTGATCAATAAAATAACAGCTATAAGCCAGCGCATTAGTTTACCCACCACTCGTTTCACGATACGCGGATAAGCGCACCTAATCGACCCGTAACGTGATTACATCCGATTTCACGCCGTAGTACGGCAGTTCTGCCTGGAAGCGGTGTTCACCCGTTTCCAGTTCCCAGCGCAGTGTGTGGGGGAAACGGGTAATTTTGTGGGGCCGATTGTCGACATACCACAGGACTTGTTCGACAGCTTCGCTTAACTCGACGTGGAATGCCATGCTGTTGAGGTTATCCGGTACCCCGGGCAGCCGGGTGACGCGGAGATTGTCGCGCGGCGACAGGATGCGGATATCGACATTCGATTGCGGCGGTGCCTTGGCCGAATTAGCCAGGGCCACCAGCTGATGGTTGAACTCGCGGTCGGGATTGTCCAGCGCGCTATACGCCCGCGGGGCCGGGACCAGGCCGCGTTTCTTGCCCCACGGGCGGTACAGGGCGGGCAGGTTGGCGTAATGCCGTTGCTCGAGATGCCGGACCGGAGTCCATTGTCCGGCGAGCAGGCCGTTGCGCCGATCGATCCACAGATCGATAAAGTTGTCATCCACCGCCGGTAACGCATCCCCTGCCACCCATTCGGTTGAGGTCTGCTGACAGATGTTGTTCGCTCGCTTACCGGTATAGCTACACAGAGTTACCGATTCGTAATCCGATGGCGTTGGCCAGCGCAAGTCGGCCTGATTTAACGCATCTCCATGCAACGACAACATGATTTCCTGCGCCAGTTGGGCGGCGCTGGCGAAGCCGCCGAGTTTGCGCATGGGTCTGGCGTCTGCCCGGCCAACCCAGATGCCGACGGTATAACGCGTCGAATAGGCCACGGTCCACGCGTCACGGAAACCCCTGGAAGTGCCTGTTTTCACCGCCGCCGGAAACGGGTACTCGCTGGTGCCCATGCGTGGGAAACTCGGCAGCCTTGCCTGTGGATCGGACAGGAACAGGTTGATCTGGCGTGCAGCGCTTTGCCCGAGCAGCCTGCTGCCCTCGACTTCGAGCTGTTGTTTAAACCAGCGCAACGGTTTGAGGCGACCATCGTTTGCGAATACGCCGTAGGCCTGTACCAGGTTTTCCAGACTAACCGGCAAGGCGCCGACCGCAAGCCCGGCACCATAGTGACGGGCAGGCAGGGCACCGTCATGCAGTCCCAGGTCCTGCAGGAAACGGTAACTGTGGTCGATGCCGATCTGGTGCACCAGATTGGTTGCCGGAACGTTGCGCGAATTGGCCAGCGCCTGGCGTGGCAGCAGTGGTCCGAGGAAACGGTTGTCCGAATTACGCATGCCGTGTGCAACCGAAACAAGGTCGGGTAACAAGGTCGCGGCATCGATGTCGCCACGATCGAGGGCGAGCGCGTATATAAATGGCTTCAGGGTGCTGCCGGAATGACGCGGTTGGCGGATAAAGTCGATCGCGCCGCTGTAGCGATCGAAGTAGTTACTCGATCCCAACCAGGCAAGCACATTGCCGCTACTCGTGTCGCTTACGAGCACGGCAACGTTGGTCGCGCCGTTTGCCTGCCAGCGCCTTTTGAATCGGCGCGCGGTCGACTGTAGCCGGTCTTGCAAGTTCAGATCCAGCGTGGTCTCGAGTCGATAGCCGACGAGTTCGTCCCTTTGGGCTTTGAGTTCCTGCTCGAGTTTGAGAATACCGTGCATTGCGCTGTTACGGCGGCTTTGCAAGGCTGGAAATTCGAATGTCTTTAATTGCTCGAGCGCAAGATCGTGCTGGGGCAGCGATATCAGGGATTTGTCGTGCAGTTCGGCCAGTATTCTTTGCGCTCGCCTGCGGGCTCGAAGGCTGCCCTCGGGGCGTAGTGGATTGTTCAGGGTCGGCGATTGCGGTATCGCCGACAGTAACGCGATTTCGGCCCAGCTCAAATCCTCGGCCGGCTTGTTGAAGTAACGTTCGGCGGCATAACCGATACCGTAGATCTGGTTACCGTAGGGCACCAGGCGGAGGTAGTGGCGCAGGATTTCCTCGCGTCCGTAGCGCGCGGTCAGCAGGATGGCGGTGGCGGCTTCGACCGCCTTGTTGAAATAGCTGCGCTTGCCCGGTGATTGCATTCGGGCGACCTGCATGGCAATCGTCGAGGCCCCGGAAATACGCCGACCCGCGCCCAGGTTTTGCCTGATCGCGCGCGCAAGCGCAAGCGGATCGACGCCAAAATGACGCCAGAAGCGGCGGTCTTCGCGCACCAGCGTCGCTTCGACGACTCGTCCGGGCCAGGCCGTAATCGGCCAGTAACCATAGCCCTTGTCGGGTTCGGCGGTAATCTCGGCAACGTATTGTTGCTGCCGATCGAGCAGCAAATAAGTCGGCTCCGGCGCCTGCAAACTGGCTCGCGGTATGGCGAGACCGACAACTACCAGGCCAAACCCGAAAATCGTCGCCGCCGCGTATTTACCCAGGCGCAAGCAGATGCCGATGGCGAGCATGGCTGGAGTTGATCGACCAATCGACATGCCGCGCCACATTTACTCGGCGGGTTTTTTACTCACCACAATGCGCGTACCATTGCCGTGGCCATTCACCGCCTGGTCGTACATCAATTCGGCATAGGCCGCGGGCTGGATGTAACTGCCGGGTATGGTGGCCCGGGTGCGGAAGTAAAAATTGTAACTGCCTTTCGGCAGCGCATCGTAATAGTAAGTCATCTGATCGTCAGCAAAAGACAGGTAGGATGGCTCGAGCGTATTGACGCCGTCAGGTTTCGCTTCCGGGGGTGCGGTAGCCAGCGCCGGGTTGAGGGGCTCCATGCCGGCCGCCAGCGGCACGACGATAGCAACATGATTGCTATCCCGGGGATTGATCACTTCCACATGCTCCTCGATCACGTTGCCGATATCAAAAGCGTGGGTTTGCGCGGGCTGGTCGATTGCGATGCGTTGCGGCGGCTGATCAGGGCCGAGGATTTTCAACATTTCACGGCTGACGACGAAACCGTTGGCCCGGGCTTCAACGTGACTGCCATCGAGCTCCGGGGTATAACGGGTATCGCTCAGGACCACAATCGAGTTTTCGCCGAGATTGCCATCAAGCCTCAGGGTTAATTCGTCCTGTCCCTGCAGATACGTCGAAATCACCGGCTTTTGAGCGAAATCGTACCTGCTTTCAGCGCCGCCGCCTGTGACCAGCACCGCCGGCAACGTCAACGGGATTTGCGTCGTTGTCAATAACTCGCTCAGCGATAGCAGCGCCGCGGCGTTGGCGTTGGTATTACCCCAACCGTTACCGCGGCCGAGCCCGATGATGGCGTCGAGCAATTGCTGGCGGCGTTTTATCGTCAGCTCCGATTGCATCGACGCCGGCGTGCGTGAAACCGCCCGCAGGGTTTCCGCCACCGCACGGGTTTCGGAGGGCAGAATCAAGCTGCTTCTCGACAGCGAACCCGACTGCAGCCCGCCATAGATCTCGGCGCCGCGATGCAGTCGAAAGACGATGCTTTGCCACAACCTGGAGTAAAGCGCCTCCAACTGTACCTCGGAGTATTGATCGCCCTGGCTCAGTGCAACGACCACCTGCGCCAGGCTCTCGAGATTCAGGAACTCGGCCTTGCGCGCGAGTTCGGCGGCGTATGAACCAACTGTCTCACCCGCCATCGCCAACGCCGTCAGGGCCCAGCTGCGCTCCTCGAATGCCGCACCATCGATGTAGTAGGTATAATCGGAGCGCATCGACTGTCGTAATGCGCGCAGCGAATTGTCGAGCAATGCTTCGTCGATCGGATAGCCGGCCTTTTGCGCCTCGATTATGAACATCGTCGACCAGGCGGTTAACGAAACGTATCCCTTCGAGCCCGGCCAGTAACTCATCAATCCATTTTCATCGACAACCTGCTCGATCCATGCCAGCGTATCGGCGACGATTTTATCGCGCATATCGCTATCCAGCGTCTTGTTCAGCAACTCGTCGAATCGGCTCGACGCCAGTACCGCCCGAGCGCGACTCAAGCGTTGCTCGGTGCAACCGTGGGGGTACTCGAGCAGGTAGTTCAAACCCGAGGCCATGTGCAGCAGGCCGGGTTGGTTCGAAATCAATAGCGAACGCCGCAGGGTGCCCGGGCGCGTTCGTTCGATGATGGCATCCAGCGTTTGGGCCTGGTCGTTACTCAGAGCCAGCACTTTACGCGTGGTTACCGGTTGGCGATCGCTGCGAATCGGTAAATCGAGCTGAAACGCATCGCGCGCGTTGTCCGAACTGCGTTCGATCGCGACCGTGACGCGAACCTGCTCTTGCTCGACCCTGCCGTCGTCGTCGTAACTCGGTGTCGGTACCCGCATCGAGTACTCGATGCGCTGCGGTGTGTTTTTATCCCAGACAAAATCTTTTTGGCTGTCGCCGACCAGCTCGAGCCCATCAAGTTTGATTTCGGCACGGCCGTCACCTGAACCGCCCTCGACCACACGGCCAATCGCAATTGCGGTGAAACTGTCGCCGGGGCGTACGAAACGCGGTAGCGACGGTTGTACGATGACGGG
>JAAEPH010000279.1 GCA_024232855.1 Gammaproteobacteria bacterium | reverse complement strand
TGACTTAGATATACAAGCTTTGCCTGCCTTTGATTTACTTACTTGAGGGTTTCCGTGTCAAGATGTAAGTGTAGCTTGAAAGCAATCTCTTGAATGATGAAGAACAGTATTAGTTGAATACTTATTACAAATATTAGAAAAAAAACAACCTAAATATTTTGTATTTGAAAATGTAAAAGGGTTGATGAGTAAGAAATTTGATGAATTTAGAGAAAGCATATTTGATAGAATTGAAAAAGCTGGATATTGATTTACTTATAAAGTATTAAACACTAAAAATTTTTGATTACCTCAAAATAGAGAAAGAGTATTTATTGTTTGAGAGCTTGCAAGAACAACTTGACACTTCCAGTTTCCTAAATGAAAAGAACTTACTACTTTCTTAAAAGATGTGTTGGAAGAAGAAGTTGATGAGAAGTATTATTTAACAGAAAAACAGTTAAAATCAATAAAAGATAGTACATTTATTCAAAAGTCTACAATTATACAAAAAGATATATGTTGAACTCTAATGGCAAGGGATTATAAAGACCCTAAGTGTGTAGAGATTAAAAAGATGAAT
>JAAEPH010000278.1 GCA_024232855.1 Gammaproteobacteria bacterium | reverse complement strand
AGCGACTGAGGATATATTTCTTGTGGAATCAATAGACAAGCGAGATTGTGCATATTTATGAATTTTCCGGGTTAGATAGCGTAATGAAAAAAAAGCGGGCGGCGTTCCGCTGGTCACCTTATTGGTGATAAGCACTTTTTCCATATAGCTAAATGAATCAATCGCTTGTGCAGACTTTCGTGATCCTACTGCGTTTTCTAGGATAATACAGGACGTTAGCAATTTCCCCGCATTCTTATTAAACAGTGAACTCATTCGTATTAAACAGTGAACTCATTCGTATTAAACAGTGAACTATTGTATAATCGCGGGCGTTTTTGATAATCACAACACCCAGCATATTTGAGGAGAACGGACGATGGCGATAGCAAAAAAAGCAGTAAAGTCGAAGCCAAAAACTAACAGCCCAGGAGGGCCCGCGGCCAGGAAAAAGGCCGGCCGGCCGGCAGTGAAAAAGAAGGCTGCCAAGCCGGCAGTCAAGAAGGCGACTCGACCGGCTGCCAAGAAAGCAGGCCGGCCCGCGGTTAAGAAAGCCGCGATAAAAAAGACCGCAGTCAAAAAAGCCGCGGTTAAGAAAACAGCGGTTAAGAAAACAGCGGTTAAAAAAACCGCCGTTAAGAAGAAAGCGGCGAAGCCCGCCATCAGAAAAACCGCTGCCGTCAAGCGAGTGCCCGCTAAAAAGAAAGCCGTTACCTCAGCTGCAAGAGCCAGGGCCAAGTCTATGCGGGCCAGTATCAAGGCATTGAAAAAGGAGATCCAGGATCTTAAAAAAGATGTGCGTAGCGCCAACAAGCGCGCCGATGCCCTGAGCAAGTTGTCCGCCAGGCGTGGCGCCGCGGTTGCCAGGTTCGTCAGTGGATGGGACAAGAAGGCCCAGTCGACGGCGGGTAAAGCGGCAAAGCCGAAGAAGAAAAGCTAACCGGTAAAAGTGAGACCGAAATTCGAAAAGGTGCAGCTTGCTGTGCCTTTTTTTTTGTTCATGCAGGGCGCATATGAAGAAAGCTACTGACCCGCGGCGTGATCCTGAAATCGATCGTTTTATCGATAGCCTGTGGGCGCAAAAAGGCCTGGCCGAATTGACCCTGAGTGCCTATCAACAGGATTTGCTCCTGTTTTCGCGCTGGCTCGATCAGCAGGGCTGTCGCCTGTCGAAGGCCGATCAGTCGAGCGTGCAACGATTTCTGGCGCAACGTTTCGATGCCGGAGCGTCGGCGCGCTCCAACGCGCGCCTGTTGTCGACACTGAAACAGTACTATCGGCACCTGGTACGGCTGGGTGATCGCCAGGACAATCCGACCGCATTGATCAGCGCGCCGAAGATTCATCTAAGCCTGCCGCAATCGATGACCGAGAGCGACGTCGAAAAACTGTTGCAGGCTCCCGACCTGGAAAGCGATTACGGACTGCGCGATCGCTGCATGCTGGAGTTGATGTACAGCTCGGGCTTGCGCGTCAGCGAGCTGGTCGGCCTGCAATTGAACCAGGTCAATACCCGCCTGGGATTGGTGCGCCTGGTCGGTAAGGGCAGCAAGGAGCGCGTGGTTCCGGTCGGTGAAGAGGCCCTGCACTGGCTGACACGCTACCTCGAGCAGGCGCGCCCCGGATTACAGGCCTTGAAAGCTACCAGCGTTGCGCTGTTTCTGTCGAGTCGCGGTAGCGCGATCACGCGCCAGGCATTTTGGCAAAACATCAAGAAACACCTGCTCAAGGCCGGGATCAAGACCGCATTTTCGCCGCACTCGCTGCGCCATGCTTTCGCTACGCACCTGCTCAATCACGGCGCCGATCTGCGCACCGTGCAAATGTTGCTGGGTCACAGCAGCCTTTCGACCACGCAAATCTACACCCACATCGCGCAAACGCGTCTGCAGTCGATTCACGCCCGCCACCACCCGCGCGGTTAATTGCCTTCGTCAAAGAGGATACGGGCTCGGTTCTCGCAGAAGCGCGGAGGCGCAGAGAACCGCAGAGAAGAAAAGGGAGGTGCCAGGCGAAAATTGATTCAAAAAATGTTGGCACTACCCCGTATAATCTCTGCGACCTCTGCTCCTCCGCGCCTCCGCGAGAACCTTTCGTCCAGATGGCAATCGTCCCTGACTTGGGCGGGGACGACGGGTTAGTGGAGCAGGGTGAAGAGTTTGCGGCGATAGGTTTGTACGCTGGGGTGCTCGCCGCCGAGCAGGTCGAATAACTCGAGCAGGCTGGTGCGGCCGACGTCGTCCTGGAAACTCCGATCGGTGCGCATGATAGTCAACAGGCAGGCCATGGCATTGTCGTGGTCACCGTGGGCGGTAAGGTGGCGGCTCTTGTGCAGTAGTGCTTCAAGGTCGAGCGGATTCTGCGCCAGCCGCTGTTCGATCTCGTCGATAGCGGGCAGGTCGGCGAGTTGCGCGGCGAGTTTGATTTCGGCGCGTAACTTGATCGCGCCGTCGAGTTTATTGCCTTCCGCGTCGAGACTGTCGAGCAGGGCCTGTGCCGATTCGGTGTCACCCTGGGCCTGGACCATTTGCGCGATGGTGACCTTGAGTTCGGCATTGTCGGGATCCTTGGCAAGCGCATGGTTCAGCATTTCCAGGGCCTGCTCGGTCTGGCCCTGCTGGTAGGCCATCATCGCGGCCTGCATGAACTGCTGCGATTCCGAGACGATGTGCTTGTCCAACATCGCACGGACTTCGGATTCGGGCACCGCGCCGAGTTTCTCGTCGACGATTTGTCCCTGGTAAAAAAGTTTCATCGTCGGCAGGCTCTTAATGCCGAAATGCGCCGCCAGTTCCTGCTCGGCATCGGCGTTGACCCTGGCCAGTTCGAACTTGCCGCCGTACTCTTCAGCCAGTTTCGCCAGCATCGGCATGATGGTCTGGCAGGGTTGGCACCAGTCCGCCCAGAAATCGACCAGCACGGGCTTGTTGATGGACTTTTCCAGCACCAAATTCTGGAAATTCTGCATGCCGACATTGTGAATAAAGGGTGACTCGCTCATAATAGAGAACCTGAAAAAAGATGCGCATTATATCAGGCCGATGGCCATCGATTACAAGGGTCTGCAACCGCGAAATCGCGTTAAAATCAGGAACTGCCACATTTGAAAAATCAGTACGACGCCGCCTCGATCGAAGTGCTCACGGGGCTCGATCCGGTCCGTAAGCGACCGGGCATGTATACCGATACGACCCGTCCCAATCACCTCGCGCAGGAGGTGATCGACAATAGTGTCGACGAGGCCATCGTCGGTTACGCAAACCAGATCGGTGTGATCCTGCACGCCGACCAGTCGCTCAGCGTCATCGATAATGGCCGCGGCATGCCGGTCGATATTCACCCGCAGCAAAAAATCCCCGGGGTCGAGGTGATACTCACCAAGTTGCATGCCGGCGGCAAGTTTTCCAATAAAAATTACCAGTTCTCCGGCGGTCTGCACGGCGTCGGCGTATCGGTGGTCAATGCCCTGTCCAGCCAGCTCGACGTACGCGTGCGGCGCGACGGCAAGGAGTACACCATCAGCTTTAACAACGGCGACAAGACCACCGAGTTGAAGCAGACCGGTTCGGTTGGCAAGAAAAACTCGGGCACCTCGCTGCGCTTCTGGCCAAACCCGATGTATTTCGACAGCGCGACTTTTTCCGTCAGCCGCCTGAAGCACGTATTGCGTGCCAAGGCGGTGCTGTGCCCCGGTTTACGCGTCAAGTTTTACGTCGAGAAAACCAAGGAAGCGAGCGAGTGGCTCTACGAAGACGGTCTCTCCGATTACCTGATGGAAGCACTGGATGGTTTTGAAATATTGCCGGAAAAACCGTTTTTCAATTCGTTGCAGGGCGAGCACGAAGCGGTCGACTGGGCGGTGATCTGGCTGCCGCAGGGCGGCGAATCGATTACCGAAAGCTACGTCAACCTGATCCCGACCTCGCAGGGCGGTACCCACGTAAACGGATTGCGCACCGGCATCACCGACGCCATCCGCGAGTTCTGCGAATTTCGCAGCCTGTTGCCGCGCGGCGTCAAGATAGCGCCCGACGATGTCTGGGACAAGGTCAGTTATGTGCTGTCGGTGAAAATGGAAGAACCGCAGTTTTCCGGACAAACCAAGGAACGCCTGTCGTCGCGTGAAACCGCGGCCTTCGTCTCCGGGGTCGCCAAGGATTCGTTCAGCCTGTGGCTGAATCAGCATGCCGATATCGGCGATCAGCTGGCGCAGCTGGCCATCGCCAGCGCGCAGAGCCGCCTCAAGACGGCGAAGAAGGTGGTGCGCAAGAAGGTCACCAGTGGCCCGGCGTTGCCGGGCAAGCTGGCCGACTGCAGCAGCCAGGATGTAGCCCGCACCGAGTTGTTCCTGGTCGAAGGGGATTCGGCCGGTGGTTCGGCGAAGCAGGCGCGCGACCGCGCCTTCCAGGCGATCATGCCGCTGCGCGGCAAGATACTGAACACCTGGGAAGTACCGTCGGACCAGGTGCTGGGGTCACAGGAGGTACACGATATTTCCGTCGCAATCGGCGTCGAGCCGGCATCGGATAATTTGAAGAATCTGCGTTACGGCAAGATTTGCATCCTCGCCGACGCCGATTCTGACGGCGCGCACATTGCGACCCTGCTGTGCGCATTGTTCCTGCGCCACTTTCAGCCGCTGGTGGAAAAGGGCCACGTATACGTCGCCAAGCCGCCGCTGTACCGCATCGATGTCGCCAAGGACAAGTTCTACGCGCTGGACGAAGCCGAACGCGACGGTATCCTCGACCGCATCAGCGCCGAGAAACGCAAGGGCAAGGTGACGGTGACCCGCTTCAAGGGTCTCGGTGAAATGAACCCGTTACAATTACGCGAGAGCACCATTGCCCCCGAAACCCGACGCCTGGCGCAACTGACCATCGAGCCCGGCGACGAGACCTTCAAGATCATGGACATGATGCTGGCGAAGAAGCGTGCGCCCGATCGCAAGGACTGGCTGCAGACCAAGGGAGATCTCGCCGAGGTATGAACGAAAACATGGAGCTGAATTACGAGGGCATTGAGCGCCAGCCCCTGCACACATTTACCGAGAAGGCTTACCTCGATTACTCGATGTACGTCATTCTCGATCGCGCACTGCCGCACATCGGCGACGGTTTGAAACCGGTGCAGCGGCGAATCATTTACGCGATGTCCGAACTCGGCCTGTCGGCAAGCTCCAAGCACAAGAAATCGGCGCGCACCGTCGGTGATGTGCTCGGCAAGTATCATCCGCACGGCGATTCCGCCTGCTACGAGGCGATGGTGCTGATGGCGCAGGCATTTTCCTACCGCTACCCGTTGATTGACGGCCAGGGTAACTTCGGTTCACCCGACGATCCCAAGTCGTTCGCGGCGATGCGCTACACCGAATCCCGGCTATCGGCATTTGCGCGCGTGCTGCTGCAGGAGCTGGGCCAGGGCACGGTCGACTGGATCGCCAATTTCGACGGCACCATGCAGGAGCCATCGCTGCTGCCGGCGCGCCTGCCGCATATCCTGTTGAACGGCACCACCGGGATCGCGGTGGGCATGGCGACCGATTTGCCGCCGCACAACCTGCGCGAAATTGCGCGCGCCTGCATCCTGCTGCTGGAAAAGGCGAGGACACCGCTGGAGGATTTGCTTGAGCTGGTCGAAGGTCCGGATTACCCGACCGAGGCCGAAGTGATCACGCCGCGCGAGGACTTGCGCAGCCTGTACGAAACCGGCCACGGTTCGATTCGCATGCGTTCGGTGTACGAGCGCGAAGACGGCGACATCATCGTAACCGCCTTGCCGCACCAGGTGTCCGGCGCCCGCGTGATGGAACAGATCGCGCAGCAGATGCTGGCGAAGAAACTGCCCATGGTGGATGACCTGCGCGATGAATCCGATCATGAGAACCCGACGCGGCTGGTGATCGTGCCGCGCTCCAACCGCGTGGATGTCGACGTGCTGATGGGGCACTTGTTCGCGACCACTGACCTCGAGCGCAGCTATCGCGTCAACATGAACATGATCGGCACCAATGGCCGGCCACAGGTGAAGAACCTGAAACAGATTCTGCAGGAGTGGATTGCGTTCCGCGTAACCACGGTCCGGAGGCGTTTGCAGTGGCGCCTCGACAAGGTCGACAAACGCCTGCACATACTGGAAGGCCTGCTGCTCGCCTTCCTGAATCTTGACGAAGTAATCCGCATCGTGCGCTACGAGGACGATCCCAAGGCGGAGCTGATCAAGACCTTCAAGATCAGTGATATCCAGGCCGAGGCGATACTCGAAACCAAGCTGCGCAACCTGGCGAAACTCGAGGAAATGAAAATCCGCGCCGAGCAGGAAGAAAAGAGCGAAGAAAAGCAGGAGCTGGAGAAGCTGCTCGGCTCCGAACACCGCATCAAGACGCTGATCAAGAAGGAAATCGAGGAAGACGCCGAGACCTACGGCGATGACCGGCGTTCGCCGATCGTCAGCCGTGACGCCGCGCGCGCGCTCGATGAAACCGACCTGGTGCCTTCCGAGCCGATTACCGTGGTGTTGTCATTGCGGGGCTGGGTACGCGCCGCCAGGGGACACGAGATCGATGCGCGAGCGCTCAATTACAAGTCAGGCGATGGCTTTCAGGACCTGGCGCTGGGCAAGAGTAACCAGAGCGTGGTGTTCGTCGATTCCTTCGGGCGTGCCTATTCTCTGGCCGCGCATTCACTGCCATCCGCGCGTGGCCAGGGGGAGCCGCTTACCGGTCGATTTAAACCGGCTAGCGGCGCCGAATTCAAAAGCTGCCTGATGGCTCGCAAAGACGACCGCTTTTTGCTGGCCTCGACGCACGGCTATGGCTATGTCTGCAAGTTCGAGGACATGTTGACGCGCAGCAAGAACGGCAAGGCGCAGATCACCCTGTCGAAAGGCGCGGGGTTGTTGCCGGTAGTCGGTGTCGGCGATTATGACAATGACCAGGTCGTCTCCATCACCAGCGACGGTTATATCGCGCTGCTCGAAGTCAGGTCGGTTCCGCAGCTGGCGCGTGGCAAGGGCAACAAGATCCAGGGTATTCCACCCAGGCGCATCAAGGACGGCGAAGAAGAAGTCGCCTTTATCGCCTGCCTCGGCGGTAAGCAAAAGCTGGTGATTCACTGCGGCAAGAAATACAAGTCGATGAATCTGCGCGAACTCGAGGAGTATCGCATCGAACGCGGTCAGCGCGGTCGCAAGCTGCCGCGCGGTTACCAGAACGTCACCGCGCTCGAGGTCATCGACAGGGACCAGGGTTCCCGGTAACGGCGGTATTCGCTACATCGAGCTGAAATCGTAGTTCAATTGCCTTTGCGGGGTCTGCAAAAAATCGCCCTGGATGAAATCGACATTGAGGGTCCACAGGACGCTGAGTATCGCGGCGTCGGTGACGCCGGTGGTAATCGTCTTCAACTCCATTTCAGCGGCGAGGTTGGCCAGCTCGCGGATACTGTCCTGGTTTTCCTTGTTCTGGGTCAACCCGTCCATGAAGATGTGATTGATGCGCACGTAATCGGCATTGATGTGTTTTACCAGTTGAAACGGATTGAGCCCGGTGCCGAACTCGTCGATCGCGAACTGGCAACGGAACTGCTGTAACGCCCTGGCCAGGATCTTGGCGGCCTTGAGTTGACTGACCGCCTGGGCTTCGTTGATCATAAACACCAGTTGCTGGCCATTGATTTTGGCCTTGCCGATATTTTCCGACACCCAAAGCGGCAGCCCCGGGTCGCGGATTGAATTGGCGCTCAGCGGCACGAAGAACTCGATCGAGCGACCCTGCTTGCTGGTATCCGAAATCTTCTTGATCGCATGCAGTACTTTCCAGCGATCGAGCATTATTGCGGTTCCGGTACGTTCCGCGGCGCCCTTGTACCTGTCTTCCTCCAGAAGCCTGCCGTCTTCCGCGGTAATCACGATGCTCGATAAATAGCGCTCGCCAGCCTGTCCCTTGACGCCGACGATGGGTTGATACACCCCCTTGATACGATTGTGGTTGAGCGCGTCCTTTATCTGGTCGGCGGTGCCCCCGTCTTCCTCTTCCTGGGTCATCTCACCGGCCTTGGGAATGAAGGTTCTGGAGTTGTTGCCGCCCTCGTCCTGTACTTCTTTGCAAGTCTTTTCGGCGCGTGAAATGATCGAATTCGCATTGTCCGGAGAATTTTCGTCGATAAACACGACCGCGGCGCTGCAGGTGACGCTGATCGACTGGTTGCCGATTTCAGAGATGTGTTGTTCCACCAGCTCCGGGAATTTCGCCGCAAATGCTTCCGCCAGGTGTTTTCCCCTGATCGTGGTGACGCAGGTATAGGAATAGGCGCCAAAGCGGGCAACGGTGTATTCGGGGTCTGCATTCTCGGTCAACAGACGGGCGATATCGCCGATCAGGATATCGCATCCGGTTATGCCCACCGTGTCGCGGATCGATTGAAAATTGTCGATGCCGATGTAGATGATGGCGGACTGGCTGATGCCGTTGACGGCCCGGGAGATCGCGCTCTTCAATTCTTCCATGAAAAACTGGCGGTTATACAGACCGGTGACCAGATCGTGCTGGTGCAGGTAATTGATCTGCTCTTCCAGTTCCGAGGTGTCGTGGCTCGAGCGAATCAATATCTGTGTACAGGGCTCGCCATCGTAACTGGCCGGAGAAAATTCGAGGGTAGCCGAAATGCTTTCGCCGCTGCTGTGAATCAACTGCAGGTCGAGATGGCTGGTTTCATTTTTATGGCTGGCGAGCTCGCGCAGGAATGCCTTGAGTTCACTTTGCTGCGAGGCTTCGACCATGTCGATGATCGATGTGCCTTCGAGTTCGTCGACGTCGGTGTTGCCAAACAGATCCATGTACGCCGGGTTGGCGAACACATGCATGCCTTCGTGCACGTAGGCAACGGCATCCTTGGAACTGGCAAGAAGATTCTGGCAGCGTTTTTCGCTTTCCTGGAAATCCAGTTCGAGTCGTTTGGCGAGCCGCCAGGTATCGATGCAGGCCGCCTCGCGATTGATCACCTGGATCAGGTGCTCGGTGTTGTCACTGGCAACCGCGTCGCGGGCGCCGGCGTCGATGGCGCCGACGACAACCTCGGAGTCGACCTTTTTCGCCATTGCGATGAGGGCCACGTGGCGACCGCATTCCTCGATCAGCTGCTGCCCCTGGGCGAGGGTGAAATCATCCAGATCGAGGCAAAAGAGCACCAGGTTGGAGGTCTTTTTTTCCAGCAACTCGCCCATGTCCTCGCTGTCTTCGGCGAATTCGGCACGCACCTGCATGCCCGTCGCGCGCAACGAACTGGTGATCTGTTCCGCTCTGTGATAGCCCTCGTCAACGATTAGCAGACGAATCAGTTTCTCTTCGTATTCCATATAACCGGGTGGTGGTAATAAATGCTTTGGCTGACAGGTAATAATAGCCGATATATATCGAATCAAACATAGATTCCGGTATGATTGGCGTTTTTTTGAGCGGAACTACCATGGCAGGCTACAGTACTAACGAATTTCGCGGCGGGTTGAAAATCATGATTGACGGCGACCCCTGTTCGATCATTGAAAACGAATTCGTCAAACCGGGTAAGGGGCAGGCATTCAATCGCGTCAAGATCCGTAATCTGAAAACGGGCCGGGTGCTCGACAAGACCTTCAAGTCCGGTGAATCGGTGGATGCGGCCGATGTCATCGATACCGAGATGCAATACCTCTACAGCGATGGTGAATTCTGGCATTTCATGGACCCTGAGTCTTATGAGCAGCAGGCCGCCGATGCCAATGCGGTCGGCGATGCCCACCTGTGGCTGAAGGCGCAGGATCACTGTGAAGTGACGCTTTACAATGGCAGCCCGATCGGGGTAACTCCGCCGAACTTCGTCGAACTTGATATTACCGACACCGATCCAGGTCTGAAGGGCGATACCGCGCAGGGCGGCACCAAGCCGGCGACGCTGGAAACCGGGGCGGTAGTCAAGGTTCCGCTGTTTCTCGAAATTGGCGAACGGGTGCGCGTTGATACGCGTTCGGGCGAATACATGTCGCGGGTCAAGAAGTAGCCGAGCGCCTGTTCCAATGAGTTGGCAGCCGCGCGCCGAGCTCAGCGTCATTCGCGAAAGGGCTCGCGTTTACCGTCAAATCCGGACTTTCTTCAATACGCGCGGATGCCTCGAGGTCGATACCCCGCTGTTGATGCCGACGACCAATACTGACGTCAATATCGCCTCCAGCGAAGTGGTCTGCGGCGAGCGCCGGCTTTACCTGCAGACCTCACCGGAATTTGCGATGAAACGCCTGCTGGCCGCCGCCAGCGGCTCGATTTTCCAGATCGGCCATGCGTTTCGAGAGGGTGAACGCGGGCGTCTGCACAACCCCGAATTCAGCCTGCTGGAGTGGTATCGTGTCGGTTACGATTACCGGCAACTCATGGATGAAATGGAGTTGCTGATTACCAGCCTGAGTTTACGCCAGTGCGATTTCAGCCGGATCAGCTACACGGCGCTATTCGGGAAAACGCTAAATTTCGACATCGACGAAATAACGCTCGAGGAACTGCGTGACGAATGCGCCACGCTGGTTCCCGGCAGTGAGCCGACGGAGTTCAATTTTAACCAGTGCCTCGATCTGTTGCTGGGGATGGTGATCGCACCGACCATGCGCGGTTACCAGTTCGTCTACGATTACCCGGTTTCGCAGGCGGCGCTAGCCCGGGTCAGTGCACAAGACGCCGGCGTGGCCGAGCGCTTTGAACTGTTTTTCGATGGCGTCGAGCTGGCCAATGGCTTTTCCGAACTCACCGATGCGGCGCAGCAGCGAGCGCGATTCGAAGCGGATAACCGGGCACGCGAGCAATGCGGCTTGCCCTGTCATGCCATCGATGAGGAATTGCTGGCGGCGCTGCGGGCGGGCCTCGAGGATTGCGCCGGCGTCGCGCTCGGACTCGACCGCCTGCTCATGGTTCTGCTCGATCTCGACTCCATCGACCAGGTGCTGACCTTTCGTGATTGAGCGGGTTAGCCCGGAAAATTCACACTAATGCACGCGCTTGTCTATTGATTCCACAAGAAATATTTACCCTCAAGGGGCACCAAGGCCCTCAGTCGCTCGTAATCACTGATACGAGGCTTCTTCGGGAATTTCCTTGTGAAATCCCATTTCTTTTTAACCCAATGGCCTGCGCGATATTCGCGCAAATTTATGAAATTTCCGGGTTAGAAACCCGTCATTCCGGCGCAGGCCGGAATCAGGTGGTGTTGCTGGGAGTATTCCTTCTAATCTGGATCCCGGCATTCGCCGGGATGACAATGGAGGCGGGTATGCGCTCAGGTCGGGAAATGACCTATGAGCTGGCCCACCCTGACCTTTAGGCCGTTCTGGATATGTGGCAGCCATTCGACCTTGTTGCCGGTTAGCAGGATCACCGTCGACCCCATGTTGAAACGGCCCATTTCGGCGCCCTTGCCGATAGTCTTGCGGGTATGGCTGTAGTCGAATTCGCCGATTTTTTTAGCGCGCGGCGGTACCACCTGCCCACTCCACACGGTTTCGATTGCGGAAACATTTATCGCGCCGACCAGCACCATCGCCAGGGGTCCCGCGGCGGTTTCAAAGTAACAGACCATTCGCTCATTGCGGGCGAACAGGTGCGGAATTTCTTCGACCGTCCATTCGGCGACGCTGAACAGGCGCCCCGGCACGTGAATCATGCGCACCAGGTTGGCGTTCAGCGGCATATGGATACGGTGGTAATCGTGGGGCGCGAGATAAATGGTGGCGAAGCGCCCGTCGGCAAATTCGGCCGCCATGATCTTGTCGCCGCCGAGCAGTTCGAGCGCGCTGTAAGCGCGCCCCTTGGCCTGCAGGATGGCGCCGGAGCGAACCGGGCCGGCCTGCGAAACGGTGCCGTCGCAGGGGCAGGCGAGCGTGTTGTCGCCGGGCGCTATCGGCCGAGTATCATGCTTCAGGGGGCGGGTGAAGAATTCGTTGAAGGTCTGGTAATAACCGATTTCGGGTTCCTGGGCGTCGTTCATGTCGACGGCGTAGCTTTTCACGAACCAGGCGATCATCGGTTTGACCTGCGGCCCGCGCAAACGCGTCACCAGGTAGACCACGCGCGATACCGCGTGGTGCGGTATGACGTAAAACAGCAGCTTCAGAAACTTCTGCTTTTTGCTGAGCGTGGACACCGCTACTTGACTACCGGCATCTTCAGACTTTGCTCGGAACCGTCGCCGAGTTTCACGAAGATGACGATCTCGTCACCCGGACTCGTAGGTTCCTTCGGCATCATCATCATCAGGTGCAATCCGCCCGGCGCAAGCTGGACGCTCGCACCGGCTTCGATTTCAATGTCGTTGACCGGTTCCATGCGCATCATGCCATCCTGCATGAAGCTGCGGTGAATTTCCACGCTGGCAAATGCCTCGCTGCGCACCGAAACAACGCTCAGCGTGCCAGGACCGGGGTTATGCATCGTCATATAGCCCGCGCGCACCGGGACCGTCGGCGGCAGGTTCTTTATCCAGGCATCGCTGAATTCGAGTTCGGCGAAGGCGCTTGCCGGAAACAGTAGCGTGAGTATCAGTAACAGTCGGGGCATTCGAGGTCCTCAAAGTAGGTTGCTTTCGATGATAAGCGTCATGTCGCGGGCCATCGCCAGCGCATCCTGTGGCGCACCGAAAATCCCGGTGCACTCCGCCCGTGGTCGATGAGTTCGAACTCGGGCAGGGCCCTGGCCTGCTCGCCGAACCAGAGTCCATTCTCGAGTTCGATCGGCCGGTTGCCGTAGCCGTGCCAGGAAAGTAAAAATCCGCCGATCAGGGCAAGGGCTGCGACGATTGCGATACTCGATTTATTCATGGTCGTTATGGTGTAAAATCCGCGGCATTATATTTCAACTGGCAGTATATACAACGTGTCCCACCCTGAACACTTGCAAGTTTTGACCACGATTCGAGATTTCGTTCGTTGGGGCAGCAGCGAGTTCGCGCGCCAGCGCTTAAGTTTCGGACACGGATTCGAAGGCGCACTCGACGAAGCCCGATATCTTACCCTGCATGCACTGGCGCTGCCGTATGATACACCCGACAGCTACCTGGATGCGGTCCTGACCCTGCCCGAGCGCGAGCAGGTCCTCGAGCTGTTGCGTTTACGTGTGGAGAAGCGCCAGCCGGCGGCATATATCACGCACGAGTCGTGGTTTTGCGGGCTCAGGTTTTACGTCGATGAACGCGTGCTGGTGCCGCGCTCGCCGATTGCCGAGTTGATTGCCAATCACTTCGAGCCCTGGGTGGACAGTAGCCAGGTGCATCGAATTCTCGATCTGTGCTGCGGCAGCGCCTGTATCGGCATCGCCGCGAAGTATCATTTCATGGACGCCGAGGTTTGCGTCGCCGACATATCGCCCGATGCGCTCGAGGTCGCCGCGATGAATCTCGCCGAGCATGATCTCGAAGGGGAGATCTCACTTTATCAATCCGACCTGTTTGACGCCATTCCGCGCCAGGCCTTCGACGTCATCGTGACGAACCCACCCTATGTCGATGCCGAGGATATGGCGGCGCTTGGCGACGAGTATCGTTGTGAACCTGAAGTCGGACTGAGTGCGGGTGAGGATGGCCTGGCGCTGGTTGATCGTATTCTCGAGAACGCCGCCGACTATCTCAGCGAGCAGGGCGTTATTTTTATCGAAGTCGGAAATTCGCGGGCGGCGATGGAGCAAAAGTATGACTTTTTACCGATGACCTGGCCTGAGTTCGAGCTGGGAGGCGCGGGCGTCTGCTGTATCCAGGCGCGCGACCTGAGACGGCAACAGTCCGCCATCGCCACTATTGCCGGTTAGGGCGCACATCATATGACGTCAAAAGTAGATTCCAAGGAAGTCGGTCTGGTCGCCGGACTCAACCTGTTTCATTTTTTCCTCGGCAGCCGTGATCTGCACTATGGCCTGTGGGAGGATGATCTCGAACTCTGTATCCAGAATCTTCCCGAGGCGCAGAAGCGCTACTCCAATTTCCTGCTAAGCCACATTCCGGATGGCGTCAAACGCGTGCTGGATGTCGGTTGCGGCGCCGGCGGGGTTGCCACCGAACTGCTCGCGCGCGGCTACCAGGTCGAGGGCGTTTCTCCCAGCCCGCTGTTGTCGGAGGCCGCCCGGCAGCAGGCCGGCGCCGGCTTCAAGATTCACCAGGGGCGATTCGAGGACGTTTCTTTTGGCGAGGATGAAAAATTTGACCTGGTGATGTTCAGCGAGAGCTTCCAGTACATCGCCCTCGACAGGGTGTTCGGGGACGCCCAGCGGCGGCTCAATCCAGGCGGTCACGTGTTGATCTGTGATTTTTTCAAGACCAACGCCAGCGGAAGGTCGGTGATCGGCGGCGGACACCCGATCGACAAGTTCCACGACGCACTGCGAGCCTCGGGAATGGAATTGCTGGAAGACAAGGATATCACCCGTGAAACCGCGCCCAACCTCGATCTCGTCGGTCAGATGGGGCGTGAATTATTGCTACCCACCTTCAATCTGATCGGCTACGCCTTTAGCAGTAATCACCCCTGGCTGGCGAAAATACTGCACTGGAAATACCAGAAACGCATCCGTAAGATTCAGCGCAAGTACACCAGCGGCGAACGTAACGGTGAGAATTTCGCGCGTTTCAAGGTGTATCGCCTGCTGCTGCTGCGAAAACCGGAGAAATAGATATGGCCTGGTGGGGTAAGGCGCTTGGCGGCGCATTTGGATTCATGATCGGCGGCCCGCTGGGCGCGCTCATGGGCATCGCTTTCGGGCACAGTTTTGACCGCGGCCTCGGTTTGCTCGACGACCACAGCGGCGGACCGGCGGACCAGGAACGCATCCAGGCGGCCTTCTTTACTGCAACCTTTTCGGTGATGGGGTACATCGCCAAGGCAGATGGTCGCGTTACTCCCGACGAAATAAGACTCGTGCAGGCGGTCATGGATCGGCTCGGCCTCAACGTTGAAATGCGCGCCTCGGCGAAAAAGCTGTTTAACGAGGGCAAGGCCAGCGATTTCCCGATCGATGAAGTCATGCAGCAGTTCCGCCGCGAGGTGCATCGGCGCACAACGCTGATACAGATGTTTCTCGAAATCCAGCTGCAGGCGGCCTATGCCGATGGTGTCATGCATCCCGCTGAAAAAGAGGCGCTGGCGGGTATATGCCGGCACCTCGGCATTCCGCCGTCACAACTGGACCGGCTCGAGGAAATGTTTCGTGCCGGCTTTGGCCGCGCTGGTTACGATGCTGCCGCCGCGAAGACTTCGCTGCAAGACGCTTACCACCTGCTCGGCGTGGATGAATCGGTGAGCGATGCCGATCTCAAGAAAACTTACCGAAGGCTGATGTCGCAACACCACCCGGATAAGCTGGTGGCCAGGGGATTGCCCGAAGAGATGATCAGGGACGCCACCGAGAAAACCCAGCAGATCAAGGCGGCGTACGAATTGATTCGCGAATCGCGGGGTTGATGAATAGTAGGAGTGCAGAGATGAAATCTTTAACCGTTTTTCTGCTGTTGCTGTCCAGCGCAAGTCTTGCCGGGGAAGTCCGTATCGTGGATGTCAGGGTCGAGTGTCCGGGCAGCTGCACCTTTGCGGTCACCCTCGAACACGCCGACCAGGGCTGGAGTCATTACGCCAACCAATGGGACGTAATGACGCTCGACGACAAGTTACTCGGATCGCGGGTATTGCATCACCCGCACGACGACGAGCAACCCTTCACGCGCTCGCTGTCGGGCGTGACGGTTCCGCAGGGCGTAAGCCAGGTCAAGGTTCGCGCCAGAGATAAGCTTCACGGCTACAGCAGCCAGGAATTCCTGGTCGATATTCCCGGTTAGACACCCCGCCAATGGCAGGCACACCAGTAAATCGGGTTGTCGGTCACGCTTGTTTGCGCGCCAGTTTGCGGGCATCGACAAAAGCCTCGACTGAGCGGGTGATATCCTCCTCCGTCGTCGCCCAGCTACAGACGCTGATGCGAATCATGCCACGCTCCTGCCATTGGGTACCGCCGACCCAGCACTCCCTCGAGCCCTGTATCGCGGCGATGGTCGCCGTCGTGATCGCCTCGCTTTCGGTGGCGACCAGCACCTGGTTAAACCTAGAAAACGCAGTAGGATCACGAAAGTCTGCACAAGCGATTGATTCATCTAGCCCGGAAAATTCATAAATATGCACAATCTCGCTTGTCTATTGATTCCACAAGAAATATATCCTCAGTCGCTCGTAATCACCGATACGAGACTTCTTCGGATATTTCCTTGTGAAATCAATATACTGCGCGATTTT
>JAAEPH010000277.1 GCA_024232855.1 Gammaproteobacteria bacterium | reverse complement strand
GGCCGGTATGGGTCATAGCGGAAAGCAATAGTACAAACGCCCTGATGCATACCATATTCGCCGCCGTCATCCCCGACCTCTAATTCTGCATCATACTTGTTCAGCAGCGCCTGCAGGTCGGCCATGAAATTTTCTTGTCTTGGGTCAGTCACTACAGCCCCCGGTTCGGGTCGAGCGCCGTTTTTCGGGCCGGCAGTTTTATCTGCATCCATGATGGATAGGCTTCCGGATTCAAACTATTCAGCGATACCCCGCTGATCCGCCCCACCCACGGCACCCAGGTCGGACCTACGCCAACCGCGCACCATTTCTGCACCAGTCCGCGATCTAGCTGCAGCCCTGACTCGAGTTGCAGCACCCGGTGAAATTCCGCGTACCCTCCGAGATTGCGCACAGCCCGCTTTGCAGCCATCGCCCGGCGCTGAATCGTTTCACTTTTCCTGTTTGCCATTGCTATTACCCCGTGTTTGTTCGGTACAGTATACATATTTGTCGGCTCCACGCCAGAATTATTTTCGAATTAATCGGGATAAGCGTTTGACATAGCGAAAAATATTC
>JAAEPH010000276.1 GCA_024232855.1 Gammaproteobacteria bacterium | reverse complement strand
AGCGGATGTTGCCAGCCGATGTCATCGACAGGCGTTTTTCGGATACGGCAGGTCTGGAAATGTAGCGACATAACCTTTCCAGTTTGTCGCGCTCCCATGCTTGTGCTGCCACGCCTGCATGCAGGCTGAATCCGGCCTCTGCACTCGACCGGGAATCAGAAAAGAGGAAAGACTGGTAAAAAAGAATCAAACTGAGCCATAATCCGGCTCATTGGGGTGGGTCAATTTTAGATGCAAACCCCGGGTTACTTTTAAGTGCAAATCAACAGGCTTGACACAGGGTTAGCATCGACAAAGGGGCCATTCTGACTGTAAAATTTCGATACTTTTCCGGATTTTCGGCACTCGAGAAAAATACTCGCAGTCGAACATTGACGGATTAGCAAGCAGTTCCGGCACGCTCTGGCGTCAGGCGACCTGGTCGTCTACACGTTCAGCCAATTCCATATGTCCCGCAGTCTCGCTGAACAGCCGTCGCATCATTGGGATGAAGAATTCGAGGGATTTGCTGTCATAATCCGGATCAAAGGCGTTTTGGTCGTAGTTGTGGCAAAAGTACTTGCAGTCGTTGTAGTAGGGGCTGTCTTGGTACTTGTCACGCGCGTTGCGGTCACCGCCCAGATAGTGGTTGTAGTAATACCCCTGGAAAACGCAATGATGTTTCACTACCCAGTGCGTTTTTTCCGATACATAGGGTTTCAATATGGCGGCTGCGACCTCTCCGTGATTATAGGGCGCGACGACATCGCCGATGTCGTGCAATAGCGCGGCGACTATCGTTTCTTCGTCCGCGCCATCGTTGTAAGCGCGGGTTGCCGATTGCAGCGAATGTTGATAGCGATTGATCGGGTAGGGCGTCCACTCCTCATCCAGTTGCTTTAGTTGAGCCAGCAGCCTGTCGACCAGGCCGGCATTGAAATCAGCTTCATAGTCCGCAACCGCTTCGAAATCGGCCTGGGTGGCATCTTCCATTGCAGTCCAGGTTGCCTTGTTTTCATGATCCATGGTTTATTTCCCCGGTTATCAAGATGTTCGAATTAATTTATACCCGAGGTCGGGTATAAAGCTACAGTAAAATCGTTCCCTTTTCGTATATGAACTCATGGGTTTCAACGAAGCGGCACCCACTTCCGGAACCTTTACTGAAATTGCTCCGCATACCAATTGGCAAAACCCGACACATTGGGTTCCAGGCCTACGCAGTATCGCCCCGGCAGGGTAAAGGGTGAATTGAAACCGCGCTGTTGATTTTCTAGCGCTATGCGGTCCTCTTCGACCGCGGCATCGAAGCGCTCATAGTAATACCTGACCCTGGCTTCGAAGTCCGGCAAATCGACCGACTGTTGCGGAAAACACATGGTCTGGTAAACGGCGCATTTGCGCGGACCCAGTGGGTAGGCCTCATAAATCCACATGGCCTCGGTGCTGGCGGCAAAGGTCATATTGGGGAAAACCCAGGTATAACGGGTGCCGCGGCTGTTTCTGCCGCGCAGGCCCGGAATCGGCGGCAGGGTATGGGCTTGCTCGGCCGCCAGCAGACCGCCGGTACCTTCGGTTTCGCCGAACTGGCTGGCATAAGCGCCGCTCGTCCTGTCCCCGGCATCGGGTTTTTTATAGACATCGTTGATCGAGTCCGGATGAACATAGGGCAGGTGATAATATTCGTTGAAAACATCGAGGAACAATTTCCAGTTGCAGTCGTTTTCAAAGCGAATACGGCGGGTGGAGACCAGCGACTCGAGCGGCCAGGGTGAGTGTAACTGGTCGAAGTCTCCGATATGCCGTTCGAAATTGGGAGGATCTGGACTGAAACAGGCAAAGATGAAACCGGCATGGATTTTCAGTTCGAATTCCACCAGGCCAGAGGTTTCGTGGTGGAAATCCCGGGTGTCTTCCATATGCGGCGCGGCAACGAGGCGGCCGTCGACCGAATAGTTCCAGCAATGGAAGGGACACCGAATAGCCCGACATTTGCCATCGCCTTCCAGTAACCGGGCGCCGCGGTGGCGGCAGGCATTGTTGAAGGCATGCAGTTTTGCGTCTCGATCCCTGATCAGAATCAGTGAAACATCGGCAATTTCCAGGGTTTCGTATTGACCGGCCTCCTTGAAGCGGTCGGCGCGCCCCAGCCCAAGCCAGTTATTATGAAAAATAGTCTCTTTTTCGTACTGAAGTATCTCGTCACTGTGATAGCAGGCGGCTGGCAGTGAATTGGCTTGATCGACCGGCCGTCGACAATCGGATAGGGCGCTGCAAAATGTTTTCGAATTCAAGATGTCATTCGGCGGCTGCATTTTACTCGGCATGTCCATGGTAACGGCCTTTCCCAGCGGGATGAGGGTTATCGATTGCCGCAAGATTCGGGCATCTTCGGATTCTGGACAAGCGATAAAATAGAGGTCATAGTTATAAGCAATTCTAATATCTCGGTTGAGGCTCATGGCGCATACGCTACCCCCCTTGAACTGGCTGCGTGCCTTCGAGTGCGCCGCAAGACACCTGAGTTTCACCGCTGCTGCAGGGGAACTCAACCTCACCCAGTCGGCGGTAAGCCAGCATGTCCGGTCTCTGGAATTGCGTCTCGGCACGCTGTTGTTCAAGCGTAAGGCGCGCGGCCTGGCGTTGACGGATTCGGGGCGCAGGCTATTGCCCACGGTAACAACTGCGTTGACCGACCTGACCGCGGCCACGGCCATGTTCATGCCCCTGCGAACGGATGACAGCCTGAAAATTGCCTGTAGCTGGAGCTTTTCGTTAGCCTGGCTGTCTCCCCGGCTGGAACGATTCCTGGAAACTCGTCCCGGCATCCGAATGCAAATCGTCAGCACTTTATGGCCTGACGACAATAAACTGACCGAAGCGGAAGTCGAGATTCGATACGGTTCACGGGAACTCGTCGGTGACGGCGCCGAGTTGTTGTTTGCGGACGAAGTCCTGCCGGTTTGCGCGCCGCAGAAGCTGCCCCGGAATTCGACGACCGAATCAATTTATCAAAGCGGGCTTATCCATACCGTGGGAACCACGGACACCTGGTATACCTGGGCGGAGCATCTCGGCGAAAAGCCGCCCGATTCGGTTTGTTGTTCGGTGGATTCGTACTCGGTGGCACTGGAACTCGCCTGCAACGGAGTGGGTGTGGCGCTCGTCAGCCGGGCAATTGCGAAACGCAGTCTGGATTCTGGAGAGTTGGTAGCGCCCGTCGATTTAGTCGCGCCCGCGATTGACAATCACTATCTCGCAATCAATTCGGAAGATGTAGAGTCTTCGCTGGCCAACCGCTTTGCCAACTGGCTGCGAAGCGAGGTCAGTGCCTGTTGCTGATGGACAGGCAATCCCATTGATCCACCCCCTTCGGTCAAACGTTTTCGAGATAGCGACTGGTTCGCATTAACGTCATATAAAGGAATTGGCGTCGGGCGTTGCCGGCACCGCGAAGATCGTCTATCTCCATGGCGAACAGGATTTCCGAACATTCATGCTTCAGTATTTCCAGTTCTTCACGCCAATCCAGGTGGTGCAAATAGATTAGCCAGCTTCGCGCGGCGCGGTAGTAAAGCAGGTCTGTCATTTCACGCAGTTGTGCTCCGCAAAAATTATATCCTGTCCACGGCAGAGGTATAAGAAGTATAAAAGCTATATTTCCAGATAACCAGATCCAATAATCAAGAGTTCACGCCGATTATCTGGCACGGAGATACCGAATACACCTGAAAATCTAAACAAGCCAACCAATTTTGTGTTTAATCTAGCGCT
>JAAEPH010000275.1 GCA_024232855.1 Gammaproteobacteria bacterium | reverse complement strand
TAAATATGCGCAAAAATCGCGCAGGATATTGATTTCACAAGGAAATATCCGAAGAAGTCTCGTATCGGTGATTACGAGCGACTGAGGATATATTTCTTGTGGAATCAATAGACAAGCGAGATTGTGCATATTTATGAATTTTCCGGGTTAGTTGTCATTATGATCAATATCATTTATGTCTAATCTCGACATTGCTTAGGCACTTATCCCAATAAGGGATTCCCTCGAATCGTTTAACCAGGAAAGCGACAAACGTTTTGACTCGTTGGGAGAGATGACGCGTTTGCGGGTAAATTGCGTAAGCGTTAATCTGAGGGAGTTTAAAATCGGTGAACAAAGGTATCAGGGAATCTTGTTCAAGTTCTTTATATGCGATGAATGATGGCAACAGGGTGATTCCCTGGCCTGCAACGGCAGCATCCCTGAGGAATTCACCGGTGCTTGCTTTTAAATATGGGTGTAGCTTTGCCTTAATGACGTGACCGTTGCTATCCCACAGATGCCAGTATTCGAAATCGCGAATTAGCGTGTAAACCAGGCACTGGTGTTGTATCAATTCATGCGGTGTCTTCGGGGTACCCATGCGTTCAAGGTATTTCGGGCTGGCGCAGATGATGGTTTGAACTGGTGCGAGTCGTCGGGCGATCAAACTGGAATCAGCCAGATTGGCGATACGAATAGCCAGATCAAAACCTTCCTGCATCAAGTCCACTTCTCTGTCATTGAAGTCCAGATCAAACTCGATTTGCGGATGAGCCAGCAGGAACTCGTTAATGGCCGACCCCATATGCATTCGACCAAAACTGGACGGCAAGGCTACCTTCAAGCCGCCTTTTAACCTGTCATGCGCCCTGGATGTTGCCAGTTCGGCCTCCAGGACACCTTCGAGTATCCGAGCGCATTGTTGGTAATAGACGCTCCCGGTATCGGTCAGGTTCATCTTGCGGGTAGTGCGATGAAACAGTTCTACGCCAAGATGTGCTTCAAGCGCTTTCAATCGCCTGCTAACGGCTGATTTTGCGATTCCAAGCCTGTCAGCGGCCCCGCTGATACTGCCGGTCTCCACCACCCGCGTGAAGGTATCCATATTTTCGAAACGGTTCATTGATCGCTTTCGATAGTTGCTTTTACGAGAACAATTAATTGAAACAATTACTGTTTATTCACTATAACGCAACATTGATAATGCTTACAACAACAAAGCAGCGCTCACCCGAGCCTGATAATGGCCCTGATACAGGCAGTAGAAAATGATGACCTCAAACAAGAAATCGACTCAGGTCGTTGCCGCAATGGCGGTACCCGAGGGTGCGGGTGTCACCGTATACCGTACCATCGGCTCTCCGTTGCTACGTAACTATGATCCGTTCATGTTGCTGGATCACTTCAGCAGCGACGATCCTGATCAGTATATTGCCGGTTTTCCATCCCATCCACACCGGGGCTTCAGCACTTTTACATACATGATCGATGGTCACATGGAACATAAAGATAGCATGGGTAATACCGGGAACTTAAGACCGGGCTCAGCACAGTTGATGAAAGCAGCCAGCGGCGTCATTCACTCGGAAATGCCGAAACAGGAAGAGGGATTGTTACGGGGTTTTCAACTCTGGATCAACCTGCCGGCTGCCAACAAGATGGATATTCCCGAGTACCAGGAATTTGATCCGCGAGACTTTCCGCTACTGGAGCAAGCGGATTACAAAGTGAAGTTGCTAATTGGACAAATGGATGGAGCAAAATCACCGATTATTGACGACATCACCCATCTGTCTTACTTCGATGTCCAGGTAAAGAAAGGGAAGCGCTTTCAACATGATTTACCCGTGGAGCACAACAGCTTTGCTTACCTGTTTGAGGGCGATGGCCGACTGAATGGGCACAGTGTACCTTTCAATGCGCTGATCGCTCTGGGAACCGAAGACAGCAAAATCGATTTTGAAGCCGGCGAGCAGGGGGCGCGCCTTATCGTCTGCAGTGGCAAGCCGATTAATGAAACCATTGTTCAGTATGGCCCTTTTGTGATGAATACACGGGAAGATATTGATGCGGCAATGCTGGATTTCCGCTCGAACAACTTCGTACGCGATCGCGCCTGAACAAGACGAACAAAATCAATCGAACCAACTTCAACCAAGGAGAAGAATCCATGAGTGCGGAATGGAAAATAGTTAAAGATGAATATATTCGCTCGGAATCCGGTTTCCGAAACTGGATCACGAAAGATGGCCATGCGGGTCCGAGTGGTGAAGGCGGATATGCGGCCGAATCGGGTCGTTATCACCTGTATGTTTCCTACGCCTGCCCCTGGGCGCACCGAACATTGATCTACCGTGCGTTGAAAGCTCTGAAAGCGGTGATTTCGGTATCCGTGGTGCACCCATTGATGCCTGCGGAAAGCTGGGTGTTTGGGGACTATCCGGGTGCAACAGTGGATCATATGAATCAGGCTGAAAATCTGTTTGAAATTTACCTGAAGGTCGATCCTGATTTCAACGAACTGGTTACGGTGCCGGTATTGTGGGATAAGAAACGTCAAACCATTGTGAATAACGAGTCCTCTGAAATTATTCGCATGTTGAACTCGGCTTTCGATGAATTTGGTGATGCCGATGTCGATTTTTACCCGCAAGACTTGCGCGAAGAGATCGATGCGATCAATAAACCTGTCTACGACAATGTAAACAACGGTGTTTACCGTGCCGGTTTTGCCAGAACACAGCAAGCCTATGACAGAGCCTTCGACCGCTTGTTCGATACCCTGGACGAACTGGAAACAAGGCTTTCGAAACAGCGTTATCTGGTCGGCAAGCAGATAACCGAAGCTGACTGGCGGCTGTTTACCACGCTGGTTCGCTTTGATTGCGTTTACTATAACCACTTCAAAACCAACAAAAAACGTTTGCAGGATTATCACAACCTTTGGGCCTACACGCGTGAGCTATACCAGGTTCCAGGGGTTGCGGAAACCGTAAACATGGACCACATCAAGCATCACTATTTCGCCAGCCATCGCTCACTCAATCCGACCGGCATTGTTCCGAAGGGGCCGGATATTGATTTCATGCAGGCGCATGGACGCGATTGAAGTATAAAAACGAATCGGGGTAGCGGATATGAGAAACCCAGTAATAGCAGACAACAAACCCGTTAAGGTGAATCTGGCCAAGGGGCAGGAGTATCACTTCTGTACCTGTGGTAAATCAAAAAGCCAGCCGTTTTGCGATGGTTCGCATACCGGTACCATTTTCACCCCCAGGGTAATCGTTGCGGAAGAAAGTGGAGATGCCTTTTTGTGCGCTTGTAAGCACTCAGCCAATGTGCCGTTTTGCGATGGCACGCACCAACAGTTTTCGGGCGATCAGGTAGGTAAGGAGGGACCGGGCATCAAGGCTGATAAAAGCCAGATGCCGAAGCCGCAATCAACAACGGAAGAACCCACATTAGAATTGATTCATCAATTGGCGCAAGAAGGCCTGTCCACGGTTGGGCATCATGGTCCCATGGACGCCATGGGAGTACCAAGAAATCAACTGCCACACTGGGATGACATACAGATCATGGTGGCCCAGTTGGATAGAAAACCATTGATGGAAGATGTCGATGTGGGCAAGAAACTGGTAATCGGGCCGGAATCCCGAAAGCCACTCGAACTGGACATCCCGATTTTTGTATCGGACATGAGCTTTGGTGCCTTGTCGGAAGAGGCCAAGGTGGCTATGGCGAAAGGTGCGGAGTTGGCCGGTACAGGTATCTGTTCCGGCGAAGGGGGAATGCTTCCGGAAGAACAACAGGCTAACCGTCGCTATTTTTATGAGCTGGCCAGCGCTGGTTTTGGTTACAACGAAGCCTTGCTCGAAAAAGTACAGGCCTTCCACTTCAAAGGTGGACAGGGTGCTAAAACCGGAACCGGTGGGCATCTGCCTGCCAGCAAGAATATCGGTAAAATCGCTCAGGTTCGGGGCATACCAGAAGGTGAATCGGCCATCTCACCGCCAACCTTTGCCGATCTTGATACGGTCTCTGATTTCAGGCAATTCGCCGATCGCGTCCGTGAGACTACAGGCGGGATTCCCGTAGGCTTCAAATTGAGCGCCAACCATATTGAGCGCGATATAGAATTTGCGCTACAGGCAAATGCCGACTACATCATTCTCGATGGCCGCGGTGGTGGCACCGGAGCGGCTCCGCTAATGTTTCGCGATCACATCAGCGTGCCGACGATCCCCGCCCTCGCTCGCGCAAGACATTACCTGGACCGGCAAGGCGCCGGCGGTAGGGTAACTCTTATTATTACCGGTGGATTGCGAATGCCCATCGATTTTGTCAAAGCCATGGCATTAGGGGCCGATGGTATTGCAATTGCCAATAGTGCCATGCAGTCAATTGGTTGTGTCGCCGCGAGAATATGCAACACCAATAACTGTCCCGCTGGAATCGCTACTCAGAAACCTGAATTGCGACAAAGACTCGATGTCGAAAACGCCTCAAAAAGGCTGGCAAATTATCTGAATTCATCGGTTGAATTAATGCAGGTCATGGCGAGGGCTTGTGGTCATTCAAATCTTGGTGAATTCAACCGGGATGACCTGGCTACTTTCAATCATGAATTAGCTCAACTGTCCGGCATTGAATTTTCCGGATTCGATCCCGAGGGCAGGTAGTAAAAAAGCCAGGCCCTAGCTGGCCTCGGGGCCGCCGCGAGATAAAGACGCTTTACCGGGGCTCGGATAAAAGAGGAAATATGGTGACAGTCTGGCTACTCAATCGTAATCCTTGAGTGAAAATACGCCGTGCTTTCGCGCCGTGGTGAAGATGGTCTCGATCAGTTCGAAACTGGATTCGGCACTGATATCTTCGAAATAAATCGCTCCAGGCCACGGCGGTTCACGTGATTCGTAGCCGGCTTTCGCGAGCGCGAGCGCGACACGCTTGATCGTCTCCGTGTACTCACAAACGAATGATTCGGTTTCCCGCTTCCGGGCATCGAGATCGGCGATGCTGTTGCGATCAATCTGGGTTGCGCCGATGCCGAGGAACAGCGGTTTGTTACCCTGGATCGCCTGTTCCTCGTAAAAGGAGACCGGCACCCGATCCTCGGCGAGCCGAATAACGTAGTTCGGGCAAATACTGTCCTTGGCCTCGAACAATTCCCGCAGGCTCACATCGCCGGCCCCATCAGGATGATTACCTCGACGCCGGGATTTACCCCGGGCCGATTTTTGTGCGCAGGTGACGTAATCGCCACGATAATTCGCATCATAAACGCGGCCGCCCCAGGGATTGTTTTGTTTCAGTCGCTGGGTCGCACGGATGGCTACCTGTTTGCAATTTTTCGGGCCGATGAAAAATGGCGAGCCCGATGCGTCACTGAGCTCGACCCAGCCGTTCGGATAACGCTCGAAGAATCGCCCTATCCAGGGCTGCAGGACGCGATCGGCAAGTAAATCGAGAAACCGGTTAACGAATTCGGGGTCATGGGTCAGCGCGCCAATAATCGCTTCCTGACCGTAGGTATCGGCCGCCAGGCTGTACGGGGCGCTCAGGTGTAACACCGGTTGCTGACCGGTCAGGCGGTGAAAAACATCGACATATTCGTCCAGTAATTTCGGAATGCCCTGATCCAGATTCGGCGTCTCGACTTCGCGCCAGTTATCATCGCGGAAGCGCGGGTCATCCGGATCGGTGCCCGGGGAGTACTGGTCCGAGTAAATCATCGGCTGCCCGGTCGCCTCGGCGGTAAGCCCGTATACCGGCCAGCTGATGTATTGCCTGTGCATTCCCATCAAACGCTGCGTCATCAGAGAACCGCGAATGAAGCGTTCGGCGTCCTGCTTGTAAAAACGCTCGGTGGTAATGCCGTACAGCCGGAACATGATGGTTAAGGTCAGTAAATCGACCGGGCCGCAAAGATGCACCTGGTTTTCGGGCGCGGGTAATGAAAAAACCTCGTCGTGAAGGCCGGCGATCGCATCGTCAAAGATCGCTTTTAGCCTTTGCCCCGCTTGCGGGTCACCCGACTGCCAGGCATGCAGTAACTGCAAGCCCCGGGGATGTTCAAGATCGTCGATCATATCTTGTTAATTCCTCGCTCCTGGGTTAGCGATAGCCGAGTTTATCGCTTCTGGTTTATCAAATAAGTTTATTATAGATGCAGCCTGCTATCGTTTAAATGTGGAATTAGTTGATTTGGTACATATAGTTATTTTATGCATTCATTGCGCAAACTCCTGCCCGTTCTCAATGCGCTGCTGGTTTTTAGAGAAGCCGCCAGGCAGAACAATTTTACACGCGCCGGACAAGGCCTGGGGATGGGTTGAACAGATTGAAACCGTTACCGAAGGTCCGCAGTGACCGATTGCCAGAGTCGATCGGCATGATGACGGGAATATGGATATTCAGCTAAATTCAAAACGGTAGCCAGGCGAACTTCGTGCTAAAAACCCGGCTTCCAATCCTCACCCCAAGCTTCCTTCCACAGAAATGGCCGGGTGGAGTTTGACTTGACGATTCCGCCTTCCCACAGATTCCATTTCGGGTTGGAATGGGTACTGAAGAATTCGTCGATACGCCCGGAAAGCGTTTCGACCGTAGCCTGAAAAGCTGGATCGTCAGCGACATTGCTGCGTTCGCCAGGATCGTCGGTCAGATCATAGAGTTCAGGGCCGAAGTTGAATGACGTCGGTCCAAAACGTTTCATGAACAACCACTCCCGAGTTCGAATCGCCCGCGTTCCTTCCTGCTCCATGAAGACAGCGTTATCCCAGTCCGTCTCGCGATCCTCGATAATTTCGCGCAGGCTCCTCGCCGATTTATGCGAAGCGTCGGGAATGTCGGCGCCGATATAGTCCATCACCGTAGCAAAGATGTCCGTCGTGCCAACCAGACGATCGTCAACCCGGCCTTTCCCCGAGGCGCCGGGCGCTTTGACTATCAATGGAATATTGTTTGCTTCCCGGTGTGTATTGGAAGGCCAGGTGTCTTCACCATGCCCCCAGAAGCCATGCTCACCAAGGGACATGCCGTGATCGGAAGTGTAGATAATCAGCGTATTTTCCATCTGCCCGGTTTGCCTGAGGGCGGACAGAACGCCCCCTACCCCTTCATCGACCATGCTCATCTGCGAATAATAGTTACGCAACGACGGAAGATCATTGGGAATCCGGAGCAGATCCCGATATAGCTGGAAATCGTCTTCGGGAACCTCCTGGTTTCGGATCAACAGCCAATCGATCAACTCGGCGCTAATACCTTCCCGGGGCACGGAATTAAAGGACGTGTTCTTGTAGTGCTGGCCGAATTTGTTTTCCGGTTCGCCCTTGATCGACGGCCAATGGCCGTAGGGCGCAATAAAGGGTCGCAGAAAGGCATCCGGTGAGATGATCTCGTAGAGCATCTCGATTTCCTTGTACTCCTTGAAAAACTCCTTGCGCCGTTCCGGGTCGCGAAAATGCTCGATCAGCGTATCGACATCCTTGTCGTTGAAGTTGCGCTCGATCAGGCCGAGGTACTCAGGCGCCTTCGACTCCATCTTGTTCTCGAAGAGAACTTTGAGCAGCTTGAGGTCCTTGACGATGGCGTTGACTTCTTCGCTGTCGAAAGCGAGCGCTTTTTCGAGCTTGTCGAAGATGCCGACGAAATCGAGGACAAAGCCGTGCGGCTTCACCATCTCCTGCGCCTCGTTTTCGTAGGGCCGGTTCACCCGGGCGATGGCCTGCAGCAACGTATGGTCTCGCATCGGTTTGTCGAGATACATTGCATAGAGCACGGGCGCGTCGAAGCCGGTGAGCAGTTTCTTGGTGACGATGAGGATCTTCGGCTGCTGATCGAGCTTGCAAAAGCGCTTGCGAATCTGGCGCTTCTTCTTCGGATCGAGGTGGAATTCCTTCAGCAGCCTGGAGTCGTTGTTGCTACCGGTATAAACCACCTCGGAATACTCCGATGGCAAAAATTGGTCGAGCGCGTGTTTGTAGTGCGCGCAAGCTTCCCGGTCAATCCCGACGAGGAAGGCTTTGTAACCCAGCGGCTCGACGTTCTCGCGGTAATGCGCAGCGGCAAACTCTGCCACCTTCCGGATCCGCTCCTCGCCCTTGAGGAAGTTCTTCAGGTTCACTGCCCGTTCGAGGATCTTGTTCAGCTCCTCGATGTCGGCCACACCCTCGGCTTCGGCCAGGGACAGAAATTCCCTGTCCAGGGTCTCGTGCGGCACCAGCATTTCGTTCGGAGCCAGGTTGTAATAAAGCGGCAGCGTGGTGCCGTCCTCGATGCTGTCGGCGATGGAATACTTGTGCAGGTAGCCCTTGTCGTCCTCGCAACCGAAGGTCTTGAAGGTTCCCTTTCCATAGGCGGTCTTATCTACCGGCGTGCCGGTAAAACCAATATACGAAGCATTCGGCAGGCCGGCCATGAGGAAGTTGCCGAGATCACCACCGGTGGTGCGGTGGGCTTCATCGATCAGGACGTAGATGTTTGAACGCGTGTTGAGGTTCGCCGGCATGTCACGGAACTTGTGAATCATGGTCACGATGATGCCCCGATAGTCGTCGCGCAGCAGTTTATTGAGGGTCCTGATACTGCTGGCGTGCTCCAGATTACCTAAACCAAGCGCCGCCAGGTTCTTGAGCATCTGATCTTCCAGCTCATTGCGGTCGATCATCAGGAGAATCGTCGGATTGTCTGCCTTCGGCGCCTTGAACAGCAACTCGGCGGCCTTGATCATCGTAAACCTAGAACACGCAGTAGGAACACGAAAGTCTGCACAAGCGATTGATTCATATAGCTATATGAAAAAAGTGCTTATCACCAATAAGGTGACCAGCGGGACGCCGCCCGCTTTTTTTTCATTACGCTATCTAACCCGGAGAATTCATAAATATGCGCAAAAATCGCGCAGTATATTGATTTCACAAGGAAATATCTGAAGAAGTCTCGTATCGGTGATTACGAGCGACTGAGGATATATTTCTTGTGGAATCAATAGACAAGCGAGATTGTGCATATTTATGAATTTTCCGGGCTAAATCAATCGCTCGCCTCATGGCGCCTACTTTTGGTGCACATCTTTTTCGCGCCCTCCTGCGTTTTCTAGGATTAACCAACGGAAAATGTGCCGTGTCCCCCTCGAAGGTACGAGTTTGTTCGGCGCAACTGCGGCGGGAGATGCGATACAATATCGCCTTTTCGAATTCAGGAGCCCGTCATGCCCAGCTTCAATCGTCTGTTAATCACCGGAGCCGCCGGCAATCTCGGCCGCGAGTTGCGCCGTGGGCTGGCGCCGCTGGCGACGACGCTACGCATCACCGATCGCGGCGACATGGCGCCGCTGGCCGACAACGAGGAAGCCATGCCCTGCGAGCTGGGCGACCTGGAAGCCGTGTCGAAGGTGGTCGAGGGCTGCGATGCGATTGTTCACTTTGGCGCCGCGCCGACGGAACGCCCCTGGGAGGAGGTCCTGGAAAGCTCGATCAAGGGTGGCTACAACGTCTACGAAGCCGCGCGTCGCCACGGAGTCAATCGAATCGTGTATGCCAGTTCGATTCACGCGGTCGGCTACGAGCGCCGTGAAGTCGGCGCCGACACCGATACCCCGCATAGCCCGGATACGCTCTACGGCGTCTCCAAGTGTTTTGTCGAAGACCTGGCGAAGATGTACTTCAACAAGTTCGGCATCGAGTCGGCCCTGTTGCGCATCAATTCCTGTTTCCCGAAACCGGCCGACCGCCGTCACCTGGCGACCTGGCTCAGTTTCGACGATTTGAACCAGCTGGTGGAACGTTGCCTGCTATCGGAGCGCATCGGCCACACCGTGGTCTACGGGATTTCCGATAATCGCGAAGTCTTTTTCTCCAATCACAAGGTGGCCCATCTGGGTTACCGGCCAAAGGACAGTGCGGAGGATTTCCGCGCCGAGGTCGAGGCGAAAACCGAGCCGGGTGATCCTCACGACCCCGCAATCGAATTCGTCGGCGGTTTTTTGTGTGCATGCGGTCACCCCGACGAAGAAGATCGTATAGAGCCTGAAGCCGCCTCATCCTGGTCAGCAAAGAAAACTGCGTCGTGAGGCGGGTTAAGTGAGCGATAACAGCGCATTGGCCAGTAATGCCGCATCGTAGTACGGCGCACTTTGTTTGCTGACCATAGGGGTGTCCACAACCTGAACACCGAGTTCCTTCATAGTCCCCTCGGACAGTCGCGACGGATAGACGCCATTCTTGCTATCGATCAGAACAAAATTCAGTAACCGGCTGAGGGTGTTGATTGCCGTACCGCCACTGAAGAACAATATCTGCGGGCCCAGCTCCGGTGCGCGTCGATATCGGTCGACCCGCACGGGATCCGGTATCCTGGCAAGTCGAGTGACGTAGACATTGCTCATGGTTTACGTTCCCTATATGGTTATTCGTAATGTAATGTAATGTAGTGCAATCCGATTCATCCTGTAAAGATTACAGATAATGTAGCTGAGGTAACGATGCGATGGCCAACCTGATTCCCGGCATACGCAATGCAGCCCGTGCCCTGATTATACGTGACGACCGCCTGCTTCTGCTGCGCAAAAACGGCGGAGAACGCGGAGAGCGCTACGCGCTTCCGGGAGGCGCATAGGAGCCTGGCGAAACACTTGAGGATGCGCTCGAACGAGAATGCCTTGAAGAAATTGGCACTGAAGTGATGATTCGCGACCTCATTCACGTAGCCGACTGGTTCAAGCCCAGGGATACGGCGCCACCGTCCACACGGCAACTCGTCGAGTTTCTGTTCGCCTGCGACGTCCCTCCCCAATACGAGGCAAAAAACGGGCATCGTCCCGATAAGCACCAGGTGGACGTGGTATGGATTGATCTGGGACAACTTTCCTGCATTCAGTTGTTTCCGCGATCGCTTTCTACCCATCTCGCGGACTATCCGCACGGCAGAAATCGCATTTATCTTGGTACAATTGACTAATCATGCGTCTGCCTAAAAGTATACGGGATAACCTGCGATTCCTCATTGCGGAGGTTGGCTCACAGATGGCCAACCTGCAGTTTTATTTTGATACGGGTTCAGACAATGTTGCCCAGCGGATCATGGATCGAAGCGGTTATGCGTATAACCTGAAAATGCGTATCCACAACAGTTGCCTCGGCCAGTTGTCACGAACCAGGGAAGGGGACACCCGCACACTAGCGCTGCGCGCCGCCGAATCAATCTCCACCGATATCGAGCGCGTTGCGGAGCTATGTCGGGAGTGCATTCATGAGATGACCCATTTGAAGTGCAGGAAATGCCTGAAACCCTCTCAGTACGCATCCATGCTCAATCGAGTCATCAGGGGTATCGAGATGGTGGAACCTGCCATTGAGAGTAACGATACAGATCTCGCCCTGAAGATCGGCCACATCGAGATTCAGCTGGATCGTGACTATCGTAAATTGCTTAAACGCTATACGACACTACTAACCCGGAAAATTCACAAATTATGCACGATCTCGCTTGTCTATTGATTCCACAAGAAATATTCCCTCAGTCGCTCGTAATCACTGATACGAGACTTCTTCGGGAATTTCCTTGTGAAAACAATACCCTGCGCGAGATGCGCGC
>JAAEPH010000274.1 GCA_024232855.1 Gammaproteobacteria bacterium | reverse complement strand
TCCCCTAGATAAAATCCTTTGCTCAGTCTTAATCTGAGTAACCTAACCAACAAAATAGAGTATGAATAATCGATGTTACACATAGCCTACATGATAGAACAAGCCAGTGAAGCGGCAAACCAAGTTAAAGCAGCACAAAGCGATTGTTTAATGGAAATTATGAAATCAGAAGACCTTTCTCAAGAGCAAAAGATTAAAATTATTGAGCTTCTTAATCCTTTAGATAAGGCGATTAGTGAGGCGCAAGCTGCATTTTTGTTTGATGTTAAGTAGGTCGCGTATATTACTGTCTTAAACCGTTTCACCAGGGCTAAATTTATTCGGCCATTCTTTGTAGTGGCGAATTCATTCGGCTATTGAAGCGCAGCTTCAATATTGGTAAACCGTTTGTTTTTCGAACAAATGTCTAAATAAATTTAGACCTACAACAAAACCCGAAAGTCATTTGTCAATTGTGGTAGTGCTGAATTCATTCGGCTATTGAAGCGCAGCTTCAACATTGGTAAACCGTTTGTTCTTCGAACAAATGTCTAAATGAATTTAGACCTACAACAAAACCCGAAAGTCATTTGTCAATTGTGGTAGTGGCGAATTCATTCGGCTATTGAAGCGCAGCTTCAACATTGGTAAACCGTTTGTTCTTCCAACAAAGGTCTAAATAAATTTAGACCTACAACAAAACCTGAAAGTCATTTGCCAATTGTGGTAGGGTTGAATTTATTCGGCCATTGAAGCGTAGCTTCAATATAGGTAAACCGTTTGTTTTTCGAACAAAGGTCTAAATGAATTTAGACCTACAACAAAACCCGAAAGTCATTTGTCAATTGTGGTAGTGCTGAATTTATTCGGCCATCGAAGCGTAGCTTCAAATCAATATTCAATCGAAGGCAGTGTAATTAATTAGCTAAGCTTAAAGTACCAGTGAGAATGTTACTTCACAAGTATTTGTTATGATTTTTGTTGTCTTATTTAAAGTGCGTGTCCTGTTAATTTTTC
>JAAEPH010000273.1 GCA_024232855.1 Gammaproteobacteria bacterium | reverse complement strand
CGTTATCAAATCAATGGGGCGCCTAACCAAATCCACCGTAATCGGTCCAAATCATATATTTCCTTAGCTTGGACAGAGATTTATTGTGGCTGTTTGAATATACTTCCAGTCTTTGTTTAAGCGCTAGGAATTTGGGAGCCATAAGAACGGCTGGCCTATATGGACAATTAAAGTATCGATTGGCAAGTTTGGCGATGATGCGATGCTCGCCATCGAAAAATCAAATGTAAGCTTAAGGGGCGTTCTGCCCACTAACTACGCACGTGAAGCACTCAACAAGCAGTTGTTGGCTGGGAATAGGAAGAAGAAATGAAGAAGTTAATTAAAAAAGCATTTAACGCATTTGGATATGATATCCATAAGTATCACAAGCCAATCAGCAAGTATCACAAACAATTCAACTTATTCGAAGCCGAAGCAGGTCTGTTTAAAGTTGCTTTTGAAAAGCTCGAAATGGATGGAAGCTTGTATTTCGTTCCTAAATATGCAGAGCATAGACCAGCTGTTCAGAAAGTATTAAACGGCGAGTATTATGAACCTTTAACACATGAATTTGTGTCGAAATTATGTTCTTTAAATAAGGGATCGATAGTTCATGCTGGAACCTTTTTCGGAGACATGATTCCAAATTTTTCTAAGGCGGTTAGTGGTACTGTTTATGCGTTTGAACCTGTACTCGAAAATTATATATTGGCAAAGCTTTGTGTTGATAATAATTGCTTGGATAATGTGTTCTTACTCAATGCAGCTTTAGGAAGTACTGTCACTAACCTCCGAATTGATACAAATGAAGATGACGGACGTCATGCAGGTGGTGGTTCTAAAGTAGCTAATGATGGCTCTATCTGTTCTTCAGTAACTTTAGATTCACTTCATTTAGACGACTTAATTCTTATTCAGTTAGATGTGGAAGGGCATGAGTTGGAGGCATTAAGAGGGGCGAAAGATTCTATTCAGCGCTGCCGTCCTCTAATCGCAATAGAAGATAACAACAAAAGCTGTTCTGATTTTCTTACGGCAAACTCTTATGTGTTTCATACGCAAATTCCTGGGTTAGGTATTTGGGTTCCAGATGAGAAAAATGATTTTAGAGAGCAGCTCAAGCAATTTTTTAACTGAGTGGAATACGTACCTATTGGTGTGTTTCTTACGCAACGTGTAACTAAGAATTATGTAAGCTATTGAACTGCAATAGAAACGCAGGCGCAAAAAAAACGTGCAGAGTAAATGGTGATTTACACACTACTTGCACATTAGCTATGAGGTGTAGATAAGTGATTGAAATTAAACAAGAAAAAATCTACGTTACTACTGAGTGGGAGTAAGCGATGCCGCCTGGATGCGACAGGCGCTCGCACAGGCCCGCCTCGCCGCTGAAAAGGACGAAGTGCCGGTCGGCGCGGTGCTCGTCGATGAGGCCGGGGAACTCGTCGCCGCCGGGCATAATCAACCCATTAGTACCAACGATCCCAGCGCGCACGCCGAGATCGTAACCCTGCGCGCCGCGGCGCAAAAACGGGCTAACTACCGGCTGCCGGGTTGTACGCTCTACGTCACGCTGGAACCCTGCACCATGTGCGTTGGCGCGCTGGTTCACGCGCGCGTCAAGCGCCTGGTCTATGGCGCCACCGAGCCCAGGAGCGGCGCCATCGAAAGCGCGCAGCGCCTGTTTGAAAGCGGTCAGTACAATCACCGGCCCGAAGTCGAAGGCGGCCTGCTTGCCGGTGAATGCTCGCAACTGCTGATCGCCTTCTTCCAGGCCCGGCGCACGGTCCGCAAATAACCCCCCCCCGACATCCCCGCGCAAGCAGGGCGGGCCGACGTATCGGTCTTACATCGCGAGGTACCGGCACGGATTCCGATTTCGGTTCTCGCGGAGGCGCAGGGGATCGCGGCGGGCGCGGAGTAGGAATTGGGTGGCGCCTTGCCCGACCACGGTTAGGCACGGGTTGAGATCGGCGCTTTTTGCATTCCATGCGTTTCTGGCACAGAATTCGACCAACGGCGCATTATCGAGGGGGAATACGACGAGACCATGACCGAAGTGACGGGGGCAACCCAGGATTTTCTGGATTCATCGCAGTACCAGGAGTCCTCGATACTGCAGTATGAGAGTATCTACGGCGAGGATTTTGTCAGCCCGGGCGGCCGCGAACTGGCCTTCGAAATGATTGCGGGCATGGCGCTGGCGCCGGCTTCGCGGGTGCTCGATGTCGGCTGCGGCCTCGGCGGTAGCGCCTTCGTCATGGCGGCAGATTTTAAACTGCGGGTGGACGCGATCGATCTGTCGCGCAACATGCTCGCACTTGCCGAACGCAAACTCGCCGCCAACGGCCTGGCCGATCGGGTAAACCTGCAATGGGGCGACTGCCTGGAACTGGAATGTACCGATCGCTACGATGCGATCTACAGCCGCGACGTGTTTTTGCACATCGCCGACAAGCTGCGGCTGTTCACGGTGCTGAATGCGGCGCTCAAGCCGGGCGGCCGGCTGTTGTTTACCGACTACTGCTGCGCCCCCAAACCCTGGAACGATGAATTCAGCGCCTACGTGCGGGAGCGTGGTTACAGCCTGCATAACACGGAAGAGTATGCCGGGTTGATCGAAGACGCCGGTTTCGAGCAGATTGACGCGCGCGATGTTACGGCTCGTTTTATCGATATCCTGCAGACGGAACTCGATCGAATAGGATCGCTGCCGCTGGCGCAAACTCAGCTCGACAAGCTGCGGGACAGCTGGCGGCAGAAACTGGATCGTGCCAGGGCGGGTCCCCAGCGCTGGGGATTGTTTAGCGCGGTCAAGGCGATTTGATAGTCATTCCCGTGCGGGCGGGAATCATGAAATAGTGGTAGTGTTGTGAGACCGATTCGTCGGATCGCCCTGCTTGCGCAGGTATGACGGGGGATGCAAATGACAGAAGAACTTAAGCAGGTACACGAGGTATTGACGCAAATACCGGGTTTCGAGGGGCTGGAGCGGGGCGCCTACACGGTCGCTCGACTCGGGGGTTTAACCAATCTGGTGTTCCGCATCGAGCGTGGCGGCGAGCGTTACGTACTGCGCATTCCCGGTAAGGGCACCGAGGAGTACATCGACCGCGAGGTCGAAATCCACAACGCCGGGATCGCGGCGCGCGCCGGGGTTTCGGCGGAAGTGATTCACGCCGATACCGCGACCGGTGTCATGCTGACGCGTCACGTCGATGGCATTGTCACGATGACGCCGCAAGCCTTCGCCGAGCGCGAAGGGGCAGCGGCACGCGCCGGCCGCGCGTTCAGGCAGATGCACGACTGGCCCGAGTCCTTCGAGTTTCGCTTCGAACTGTTTGCGATGATCGATGACTACCTGTCGATCCTCGATGAGCGCAAGGCCGAGTTGCCCGAAGGTTACACG
>JAAEPH010000272.1 GCA_024232855.1 Gammaproteobacteria bacterium | reverse complement strand
CCACGCGCGCGGTGCGCTCTTACCGCACCATTTCACCCTTACCACGGCGAAGTATCGCAAAGCGATACGAAGCCGGGCGGTATCCTTTCTGTTGCACTGGCCGTGGGCTTGCGCCCCCCAGACGTTATCTGGCACCCTGTCCTGTGGAGCCCGGACTTTCCTCCAGTTCGACATCCGCAAGCGGAAACAAACCAGCGATTATCCAGCTGACTGCCGGCGATTTTACCCGATGCGGGAGAGCAAGGTCGACCGTTTTCGGCGCTGCCGACAATCCCGGCCGAGCCGAAACCGCTACCCGCCGGGCCCGGCTAAATCTCAGGCCGAGGACTGGTTCCGGTGGAATATGAGTTGCCGCAGCACGGTGAATTTTTCCTGGTCCAGCAGGAACGGCCGAATCACATCCAGTAGTTCCTGGCGCTCGCTGGAGCCATACCAGCGATTCCAGGCGGCCTCGTCAACCCAGCGGGTCACAACGACATAGTGATTCGGACGATGGAAATCGACCAGCGATTCGTCCGACTGGTAGCCGCCGGCGTTCGCCATCACGCCCAGCAGGTCGGCAATTGCGGATTCATAGAATTCCTCGAGCCCCTCCGCGATTTCGCGCTCGATGATGACCCTGATCATTGATCCCTACCTCATTTATTTTGATCGCTTTTACGATCTCAAAATGTATTAAAACAGAGCAGCAGCATATACAATCGCGTCCAGAACACAATAAATTTCCCGGAGGTATCCAGATGTCCTGGCACAAACAGATTCTGCGCGTCAACCTGACCACAGGCAGTTGCACTACCGAACCCCTGAACATGGAATGGGCGGAGGCTTATCTCGGCTCGCGCGGGCTCGGCAGCAAGTACCTGTACGAAGAAATGGATCCGGCCGCGGATGCCTTGTCGGCTGAAAACAAGGTGATCTTTGCAACCGGCCCGCTGACCGGCACCATGGCTTCCACCAGTGGACGCTACACCGTGATTACCAAGGGCGCGCTCACCGGCGCCATCGCCTGCTCCAATTCCGGCGGCAAGTTCGGCGGCGAGCTGAAAAATGCCGGCTACGATATGCTCATCATCGAGGGTGAATCGGACAAGCCGGTTTACCTGCACATCGAGGACGACCGGGTCGAAATCTGCGACGCCGGCGACATCTGGGGTAAGACCGTCTGGGAAACCGAGGACATCCTGGCGAAAAAATACAGCGACCCGCTGATGCGCTTTGCCGGCATCGGCCAGGCCGGAGAAAACCTGTGCCGCTACGCCTGCGTGGTCAACGACAAGCACCGCGCCGCGGGCCGTTCCGGGGTCGGCGCCGTGATGGGCGCGAAGAAGATAAAGACCATCGCGATACGCGGCACGACAGGGACGCCGGCTAACAATTCAAGGACTTTTTACGACATGGTCAATGCCGTCAATGCGCGCATGACCGACCGCGAAGAGATGGCGCGTGACGGCACGCTGGCGATGATCGACGTCACCAACGAATTCGGCAGCCTGCCGACGCGCAACAATCGCAGCGTGCGTTTCGAAGGCGCCAACAAGCTCAACCCCGAGGCGATGCATACGCCGAATGCTAACGGCCACACCAACCTCGTCACCAACGGCGCCTGTTTCGGCTGCACCGTCGGCTGCGGTCGCATCTGCAAGATCGACCCGACGCATTTCTCGGTCAAGGACCGGCCCGAGTACCAGGGCGCGTCGGGCGGACTGGAATACGAAGCGGCTTACGCGCTGGGCTCGGCCGTCGGCGTGGACGATATCGACGCCGCTACCTTTGCCGGCTTTGTCTGCAACGAGTACGGCATGGATCCGATTTCACTCGGCGGCACTATCGCCGCGGCGATGGAATTGTTCGACATCGGCGCAATCGACGAAAGCACCACCGGCGGCGTCAAGCTCGAATTCGGCTCCGCCGAGGCGCTCTGCCAGATCGCCGAACTGACCGGCAAGGGTGAAGGTTTCGGCGCCGATATCGCCATGGGCTCCAAACGCCTGTGTGAAAAATACGGGCACCCGGATCTGTCGATGACGGTCAAGGGACAGGAATTCGCCGCCTACGACGGCCGCTCGATGCAGGGCATGGGGCTTGCCTACGCGACCAGTAATCGCGGCGCCTGTCACCTGCGCGCCGATCCCTACGGGCACGATTTCGAAACCACCGATACCCCCGGCAAGGCCCAGGTCGTCGCCGAATCACAGCGCGATGTCGCCTTCATCGATTCGAGCGGACTGTGCCTGTTTCCGGGCGGTTGCGGCTGGGGCATGGACGATTACACCGAGCTCGTCAACGGCGCCTGCGACGGCAGCTGGGACAGCCAGGAAACCGGCGAGCGCATCTGGAACCTGGAAAAGCTGTTCAACCTGAAGGCGGGGCTCGGCAAGCAGGACGATACGCTGCCGAAGCGTATTCTCGAGGAACCGGCCGACGTCGGCACCGGCAAGGGCCTAGTGTGCAAGCTCGATGAAATGCTGCCCGAGTACTACCAGCTGAACGGCTGGGATGCGGAGGGCGTGCCCACGAAGGAAACACTGGGAAGGCTCAAGCTGGGCTGATATCCGCGCATTTCGATGGATATTTCGGTGACCCTGTTCGGCGGGCTGCGACACTTCCTGCCCGCCGGCAGCTCGTTCAACAAATGCAACATCAGCGTCGATGAAGGCAGCCGTCTCGACACGCTGCTGCAACAGCTGCCGATACCGCCGGAAAAGCCCTATATCGTCATCATTAACGATGAGAAGGTGTCGCGCGAGGACTACGCCGATATCACCATCCAAAGTGTCGACGAGATTGTTTTACTGCCACCGATCAAAGGGGGCTGACGCCCTCTGTGCCAATGTAAGCGAGGCGTTATGGGGTTGCCTGACCGATGATTATTTCGAGATGTTCAGAATGCGGAGAGAGCATAAATCGATACACGTTAAAAACTCTCACCTCGCTTTTCCGAATAAGGGGCGGATTTTACACACACAAATGCAATGTTTGTAAAACCACCTATGCACCTTCCGCAATAATTTTACTAGCCCGGAGAATTCATAAATATGCGCAAAAATCGCGCAGTATATTGATTTCACAAGGAAATATCCGAAGAAGTCTCGTATCGGTGACTACGAGCGACTGAGGATATATTTTTTGTGGAATCATATAGACAAGCGAGATTGTGCATATTTATGAATTTTCCGGGCTAAATATAACGGTGGGGATTCTCTTTATTGTATCTGGGTTTGTGCTTTCAGTAGCATACTTGTTACCGTTATCCGTGTTTTACAAACCTGACGACAACCAGGACTAGAAAAGTGGATCAACCCCATAACAACACGCATGAACTCGTTTCTCGCAGGCATTATAGAAAGTCGGTGTAACGACGGTCCCTGAGTATGCGTTACGAAACGGTTCGCTTCTGCTGACTCGAACGTAATGTCAAGAACATCGTTTTGTCTTACGCATGCATATTCGTAGTCAGCAGAAGCATATCCCACCCAAACAGCAATAAAGGAAAACAACTTGATGATGGAACGGAGCAACTATAATCGCATGCAGTCGGACTTCGGCAAGCTGCCCTTGCCTCAGCCGCTGATGCGAAGCGTTATTTGCATGAGGTAAGCAAGCAATATGGATGATCCATATAAGACACCCAAATCTGATGTCGAGGTACTTCACACGGCATCAAAAACTAAATGGAAAGTGTTCTTTTGGATAATCCTGATTTTGGAGATTATTTCAATTGGAATCATGGCTATTGATCCCGATGTAACAGCTCCCGAAATAATTATCGAATTGATAGTTTATCCAATTATTGTTATTGGAATTTTCGGGTTTGCCTATGGCAGGAGAATATTTTTTCGGAAACTTTGGATTTCAATGATACCTATTGGCCTTGCGTTTGATACCTATACATTTTACACAATGGATTGGGATTTCGAATCGCCAGAGGAAATGTACTCCGTGGTCATTTCTATTTTGGTAATTGGCATTCCTCTTATGTTTTTACAATACTTTGCTTTATATAAATATGGGTCTAAATCACCAGAAATATGGCAATCAAGCAAATAACAAGGAAGAGCTAGGGGGTCAAGTCCTGAATCTTGAATGCCAGAGTGAAACTCAGGCGTGTGTCCTGAATGGCGCTGTAACTGAGGATCTAAGTGATTGATAAACTATGCTAAACCCCCTCAACTTAGCGCCATCCGTGTGTGTCCCTGCGTACTACTGATGCAACGCAAAGCAGCGTTCGAGCAAGGCCAGATCGGATGCTCCAATACCCGCGTCGGTCATGTAGTCGCGCCAGGTCGACGTCACCTCGAGCACCTCGCCAGCGATTTCGTGGGCGTGCTCATCGGTCACACCCATGCGCCGCGCGGCGGCCTCGATATTGTCGGTGGTCGGGCTACTCCCGAAAGGACCGATTGCGATGGCATGCGACCCCTGCAGGCTTATTTGAGGCACGATATCGTAGCCGGGAGAGAACGAGTAGTCTGCAGCCGTTGCTCGCTTCATGAAGGCGTGGTTGCGCAGGTGGTCATCGGTGTTGCCGATTGCGATGTTGAATAGCATGCGGCGAAACACGTCGGTGCCGAGGTCGCTGGTGACGTGGCCGATGCGCTTGCCGAGTTGGGTAATGCCGGGGTACGACATCGTCGATTCGTCAATCTCGGTGATATTGAATTTGTTGATGAGACTGGCGACCGAGACCAGGTGATGCTGTTCGTTGGGGGACTGGTCGAAGCGCTCCACCAGTAGCACTGGCCCGCGATCGGTTTCGGTGAGGTCCACGTCCGGCACATCGATGCCGGCTGCGCGCGCCATGCGCATCGATGCGAGCTCGACCCGGCACATATCGACCAGGTCGGAGTCGCGGTTGAATTTCGCGATCCATTCACGGCCGTCGTGTTCGATGAGTGACTTGGGCCGCGCGCCGCCGATGCCGCTGCCGTGGAAGAAATAATGCTCCAGCGCGCGGTCCACTTCCTTGCCGGCCTCGATATCCGCGGCTATATGCTGCAAATGCACCAGGTTCTCGAACGGTCGCTCGGGCGGCTGCCGCACCGGGTCGCCGAGGTTCGCCGTGAAGTGTAATGCGCCCACGCCTTCGCCCGACGCGGCGAGCAGGAATTCAACTTGCGTGACCGGTGGCGGTCGGCGGGTCTTGGTGAGCCAACGCCTGCCCCACTCGTCGGGTCCCGCGTCGATCAAAACGCCGAACATCGCGGGCGTGTCGCGGGTGCGATGCTTGACATGGATGTCGGCGTTCAAGGGCAAGTTTATCGGGTCCAGGGCAAATGCCCGGGGATGGTTGATATAGGCTTTGCCATATTTGAAACGGCCGAGCTTGTCGTCGACGATCAATTGCGCGGCGAGCACGGTCGTGCCGTCGCCGAGATCCACGTGGATAAAGAGTTTCTCCGGCATCAGATGTCGAACTCGTCAGCATCCGGCGCTCGCGGTGCGCGCGCACGCTTACGCATGACGTTACGACCGAGAGCCTCACCCAGGGTATCGTCGCCCCGGGCGATGACCCGGTCGAACGCCGTCGGCAGTCCGAGCACGTCGAGCAGCGCCAGGTAAGCACCGACCGTGATGTGCGGGGAGCCGGCCTCGACTTTTCGGATCGAACTCTCGGACAGCCCGGCTTTTTCCGCGGCGTCCGCCTGGGTCCAGTTTCTGAGCAAGCGGGCTTCTTTCAGGCGCGCGCCAAGAGCGGCCAACGAACCCAGGGCCGCGTCGCTGATCAAGGCATAGGAGAGTGAGCTTCTCGGCATGGTGCGAATCGCATCAAAACAAGTTATATAGCAAGCCAATCGATATTTATCAAGTTATATAGACGAAACAGGATGAACCGACGCACGATTTTTAAACACATGAGTAAACGCATGTCACTATATCGCTTTAAATAAACATATATTACTGCTTAAAAGAGTTATATAACACGTTTTTTTATTTCCGATGCAGTTGACGCTAAAGCACATTCATAAATATCCGTCACCATATCGATCTATATAAATATTTATTATGGCTTAAGTAGTTTATATAACACGTTCTTTTGTCATTCAGATGAATCACAAGAATTAGTGCTTACCTCCATAACTGCTCCGATTGCTTCCGGCTGGAGCGATAATTGCCGGGTGGGTCTCTCACCCACTGGGAAACGCCGCCTTATCACGGCGCACGCACACTACGGACGCTCGGTAAGCATCAATTATTGAGTTTTGTGTCCCCAGAAATCTGTATTGAAATCAAGATTCAGGACCTGATCCCCATCTTCGCCCATACCTCATCCAAACGGTTTAAACACTCTGCTAGTGCTAGCCCGGAGAATTCATAAATATGCGCAAAAATCGCGCAGTATATTGATTTCACAAGGAAATATCCGAAGAAGTCTCGTATCGGTGATTACGAGCGACTGAGGATATATTTCTTGTGGAATCAATAGACAAGCGAGATT
>JAAEPH010000271.1 GCA_024232855.1 Gammaproteobacteria bacterium | reverse complement strand
CACCCGTGTCGAAGGCTTGCCCGCAAGGCTTGTCGAGCCCGACACGCGCCAGGACAATGTCTGGGGGCCCTGGCGACGCATGGTGCGCGCCTGGGCCGCCGATCCCGAGGTGCGCTTCGAGGGATCGACCGGCGGTGTATTAACCGCGCTCGCGGCCTACCTGCTGGCATCGAAGCGCGTCGATTTCATCCTCCATGTCAAGACTTCGACAAGCGAACCCAGCTTTGGCGAAGCCACCTTGAGCTGCACCGAGGCCGACGTGCTCGAAGCCGCGGGACGCATCGTGCCGCAAACCGAACGCTTGCGCATCGATGAACTTGCGCGGGATTTACCGGATGAAACCAATCGGTTTCAACGCGATGGCACCCGCAAGCGCGTCGAAATCGGTAAGGCCAGCGAGCCGACCCCCGAAGAGATATGGTGAGATATGGTGACAGTTACCTCAATTTTAGAAGAACGGCCAGCAATAAATAAGTTAACTGTCACCTAACCCGGAGAATTCATAAATATGCGCAAAAATCGCGCAGTATATTGATTTCACAAGGAAATATCCGAAGAAGTCTCGTATCGGTGATTACGAGCGACTGAGGATATATTTCTTGTGGAATCAATAGACAAGCGAGATT
>JAAEPH010000270.1 GCA_024232855.1 Gammaproteobacteria bacterium | reverse complement strand
TGGTGTATGTCGTTAGAGAAACCCGTTAAGGATGCAGACGCGCCCGCGGGATCGGTTAAGGTGATAGGCCAGCCGAAACCGAGCGCGCTATCCTCGAGGATAGCGCCGAGGTCAGTCTCGGCTATCTCGCGCAAGCCCACCAGTTTTAGTTTTTGTCGACGTGACCAGACTTAACCAAGGTCGCTAGGGTGTCCTTCCCGCCTTCGAAATCCTTGGCCGTGACCGCGTCCCCGTCGGGGCGAACGCCCCGGCGCGTGGTGACGCCCTTGCCCATGCAGACGGTAAAAGGCGGTTTTTTCTCCGCCTTTACAGGTTTTGCGCTGGCCGCGTCGGTAGCAGGTCCAGCGGCTCCAGCGGCTCCAGCGGCTCCAGCGGGTCCAGCGGCTCCAGCGGGTCCAGCGGGTCCAGCGGGTCCAGCGGCGGGCTCGTTAATCGCTGCAGTAGATTCTTCGTTTTTCATGAGGTGCTCCCTTTTTAGATTGGTTTAAAAAAAATGCCCCGCAATACTGACGGGGCATTTTACATATTAAAGCCCAGCTGCGGCTTTAGAG
>JAAEPH010000269.1 GCA_024232855.1 Gammaproteobacteria bacterium | reverse complement strand
CAATCTCGCTTGTCTATTGATTCCACAAGAAATATATCCTCAGTCGCTCGTAATCACCGATACGAGACTTCTTCGGATATTTCCTTGTGAAATCAATATACTGCGCGATCTTTGCGCATATTTATGAATTCTCCGGGTTAATAAATAGCGGTGTTTGAAATATTTCAACCTGGAAGAATACAAATACGATGAACGATTTGCTTTACGCTTACGACTCAAACGGAGAACTTGATACACGCCCTACACCCCTTGGAAATCGCCATGTCGCCATCAGCTGATATTTTCAGACGCAATCCTGATGGTGAAATTTCTGTGGGCCGGCGCCTGTATGAGATTGTTTGTGAGTACGAAAATCTGGGGTTACACCGCACCGGAGCCGAGAGTGATCACGCTACGACAGCTTGGTTTGTCAATCACTTGCGGCGGATGGGTGCTTCGGTAAATGTGCATCCTTTTTCCTTTGACCGCTATGACGCCAAATGGTCAGTAGAAGTGAATAATGTGGCTGTCAATGGATTGCCCCAGTTCTATGGCCCATGTGGTGAATTTGAGCTGCGCAATGTACCTGTTGGCAGTATTGATTTGCGACAGTTCGATGAAATTGGCGCACGCCATGATCTGGAAAATCAGATAGCACGAGCGATGGCGAGCGACGCACGAGGTCTTTTGATAGAAACCCGTTCCCAGAGCGATGATATTTACGCTATGAATACGCATCCTGACTGGTCTAGTGATTTTCCGGTTATGTTTGCGTCAGCAGATGCTGTCGGACCTGCCAACAGAATTCAGTTGAGTGCACGCCTCACTCGCTCCAAGGCCTTTACAGTTGTTGGTCGATTTGGTCACAGCGATCAGACACCACCGCTAATCATCACCACGCCGCTGTCTGGCTGGTTCACCTGCGCCGGAGAACGGGGCACAGGCATCGCGCTAACACTTCGTCTGGCACAGGAGCTGGCTGCACATGTACCAGTTGAGGTTGTTGCCGCGTCGGGTCACGAATTCCAATACATGGGTTGCCATGAGCATCTTAAATCTGCCGCCATTGACCCCATGAGTCGAGTTCTGCATATGGGGTCAAGCATTGCAACACTACCGATGGTGAGGGATGGTCTATGCGCCATTGCACATGTGACGGGTAATCAGTTTCCGGATATGGCAGCGACTTTGAAAACACTGGATCTTGAGTTAACTCAGCCCGATGATCCTCTATCGCCCGCATGCTGGCAGGGAGAGTCGGAATACTGGGCAGGGCATGTAGCCCAGATGCTGTCTCTCGCCGGCGTATCACCCACATTTCATACTCCTTGCGACACAGCTATTGCATCCACGACACCAGAACTGCTTTCAAATACCTATTCCGCAATTCTAGAAACCATGAAAGCCATGATTCTCTAAGGAAAACTTGACGGTATCGGTGAGCACCATTTCAATTCGGTACATTATAGATTGGCCTTAAGCCATCATGAATCTAAGCAATTCAGATCAACCATTAGGTTATCCGTTTGTTGGAATAGTAATTTGCTCGGTATCATCAGCGGAGATAGCGATCCGGACAGGTTGTACGAATTCGCTGTTAAATACGTCCAGATTACCTACAGGCTTCCAGCCAAACCGAAAAAAATCTTCTAATTTCTCGTCTAGATCATAAACAGACTCAGATCTTACGACGTTGTAACATACCTCGCTCATATCGCAGGGTTTTTCAAATGATTCAGCGATTTAATGCTGAACACTCTGTTCTTCACACAAAAATGAACTAGCCCGGAGAATTCATAAATATGCGCAAAAATCGCATTTGTTGTCTTAAAGCACTTAACATTAGTTCACATTCAACTGCTTCTTCATTTGATGATTTCGATAGCCTTCGTTTTGAAGTTTCGATTTGACGAAGGAGACTTGACTTGCGAATTGCAGACCTGATTGTCGTCACTAATTTCATACTGTTATCTTTTGCCGCTGATGTATGCCAGAAGTATAAAAGATCGGACTGACCAGTTTTGTGACGTAGTACCAAATTGAAAGTGACCCAGGTCACATTTTTGGAACAGTATAAGCAATTCCAGATGTTAACCATTTGAACTTCGGTGCTGGCCTTACAACCAATATTACCCCGAAATGATCGATAAAATAGACAGAAAGCTGTCTAACCCGGAAAATTCATAAATATGCACAATCTCGCTTGTCTATTGATTCCACAAGAAATATATCCTCAGTCGCTCGTAATCACCGATACGAGCCTTCTTCGGATATTTCCTTGTGAAATCAATACACTGCGCGATTTTTGCGTATATTTATGAATTCTCCGGGCTAAAAACAAGCTGCGAGAGTACAAAAACTATGTAATCGGATATCCAGCCGGCATTCATCCGTGAATCGTTGGCAATTACCAGCCCGCGCTCAACTCCAGTCGCGAGCCGTGCTGCCGGGTTTCCATCTTTCCGCGCCAGTTACTATCATCCTGGAAAACGCAGTAGGATCATCGATATCCAGGTCTATTACGAAATTGCTATAGGCGGGGACGATACCGGATCCGGTAATCTGCGTCACCTTGTGCAACGCTTCGATAATCACCGGCTCTTTCAGGTCATATCGAAGCGAATGCTGACGCGCAGCCCGCCAAGTTCCGATTCGCTCAGCAGCATCCGACCCGAATGACTCGCCGTGATGGTCTCGACGATGGACAGGCCGAGACCGGCGCCATTGGTACTGGCTTTGGTATCGGCGGCCCGATAAAAACGTCCCGCCGCCTTTTCACGCTGCGCCGCATCGAGACCCGGACCGGAGTCATCCACGGCCAGCACCAGGTCGTTGTCTTCCCGGTCGCAGTATATTCTCACCCGGGATGCGCGGGGGCAATACAGGATGGCGTTGTCGACCAGATTCGACAACAGGCTCTCGAGCAGGGACTCCGATCCCTTGATACGGCATTGTGTAGCGGAGATTTTCATCTCGAGCGTAATCGACTTTGCGGCGGCCCGCGCCTGGCGTGATTCGACGACACCTGCGCAGACCTGCCCCAGGTCTACCCACTCGAATTCCCGGTCGATATCGGGGTTCTCGAAATGGCTGAGCGCGAGCAGCTGCGAGACCAGGTGGGTGAGACGCATGATGCTGAGCTTCATACTTTGTAGCGATTCGATCGCCCCGGTGTCGCTCGACTCCTCGATCGCATTGTCTACGTTGATCAATAGCGACGCCAGCGGGTTACGCAATTCGTGCGAGGCGTCGCTGACGAAGTGGCGTTCGCGCAAGTAGGCGGCATCGAGATCACCGATCATCTGGTTGAGCGCATCTACCAGCGGGCTGATTTCCTTCGGAACGCCGGCGACATCGATGCTTTTCAGATGTTTCAGATCCTGTTGCAGCAGCTGGTCGGTAACCACTTGCAGCGGCTTCAGCGCGACCCCGACGATTTGCCACAACAACCACAGCACCAATGGCAACAAGAAGATCAACGGATACAGCAATCCACCGCCAATATACTCCGTTAACTCTTCGCGAATACCGCTGCGTTCGCCGACGATGATGAGTAGGTCGTCATGACTGGATCCATGCGCGAAGGTGAACCACTTCTTGCCCTTGTATTTAATTTCGGAAAACCCGGTCTCGATGTTCTTGCGCGGGAATTTGGGCGCTTCGCGCGAATGCAGAAGCATCTTCCCATTTTCATCGAGAACGGCGAAAAACAGCTTTCTTTCATACTCGTGAGCCTTGGGGCCGCGCTCGAGCGCGCGCTTCAGCTGGCGTCGATTGGTCTCGATCGCCGTGCGCGAAATCAAGCCATCGAGGATGCGCGCCGTCTGCACAAGTGACGCACTGAAGACTTCGTCGGCCTCGTGCGAGGTACCCTGGTAGATCGCGACACCGGATGACGCGGTCATCAGCAATAGCGTGACCACCACGTACCAGGTCAGGCGTTTGCGTAACGAGAGGCCGGAGCCGTCAGTCCGCATACTCGGCATCCAGTTTGTATCCAATACCGCGCACGGTCTTGATCAGCTTGCTGTCGAGTTTCTTGCGCAGGTGATGGATGTGCACCTCTAGCGCATTGCTTTCGACGCCTTCATCCCAGCCGTAGAGCGCTTCTTCCAGTTGCCTGCGTGCAAGTACCTGGCCAGGCCTGTTGGCGAATTCGGACAATACCACGAACTCGCGCCGATTCAGCTCAACCTCGACGCCCCGAAACCAGACTTGCTGATTGGCGCCGTTGATGCGCAACTCACCGAGCAGGATCTCGGGCGCCGCGAAACCATGACTGCGGCGGCTCAGCGCACGCACCCGCGAGCGTAACTCCTTCAGCTCGACCGGCTTGACGACGTAGTCATCGGCGCCGCTGTCGAGTCCGAGCACGCGTTCGTCGACGGTATCGCGCGCGGTCATGATCAGCACCGGAGTATTGATCGCTTCCCGGCGAATAGTCTGCAATACCGAGATGCCGTCTTTGCCGGGTAACTGCAGGTCGAGAATGATCACCTCGAAATTCTCGCCGCGAATCGCGGCCAGCGCCTGCGCTCCATCGGTGAGCCAGTCGACATGATCGCCGTCACGCATCAGCGCCTTGCGGATGCCACGGCCCAGTTGCTCATCGTCTTCTACCAGCAGTAATCTCACGACCTGTCTCTTTGTTAACCCGGGGGTGGTGCTAGTCCGCATATCTCACTAGGATGGCGGGCTAGTCAACAGCATCACCCCCGGTCGATCCTCTTTTACCGACGCTCAGGAGCCGCTCAATTCACTACGCAACTTGAGCGCCTGCTGACGCCGGCCCTGATCCGCCAGCGGACGTCCCGCCATCGGCGGCGACTGTAACGCACGCTCGATGTATTCCAGCGCAAGTTGGTCCTTGCCATTATCGGCCAGGTACTCGGCAAAAAAGTAATTGATGTCGAGACCCTGCGGATTGATCGCCAACGCTTTCCTGAAGTATCGCTCCGCCTTCTTGTCACTGCCAAAGCCAATCGGCCATCCCGGCACCTTGGAGTACAGGCTACCCAGGCTGGCGTATACCGACCCTCCGAGAACCTCGGCATCGATCGCCTCGGCTTGCTCCAGTTTCAATTTGGCTTCCTTGACCAGGCTCAAGGCGCCGAGACCTCCTTTCTTTTCCGCCAGGGTACTCAGCACGATGGCGTCCCAGACCAGCGCTTCCGCGCTATCCGGGTTTTTGTGGGCTACCCGGTTGGCGCGACGCGCGAGCGCCTGCAGTTCGCGATAGTTATTGTTGAGAAATTCATCCAGGTAGTAAAGCCTGGCCCATTCGCTTTGAATTTCCCTGACTTCGGGCATCTGCGCCGACGATGAAAGACCCGCGAACCCCGGCTGGACCACCAGCAGCGACAGCGACATTAACACAATTTTCAGCAGTTTTTTATACATTATCTACACCTCGTTAGTTAGTAAATGACGGGAAACCACTCAAGAAGCGTATTGCTTGATCAGTGGAAGCTTTTTCGAAATCGCGTTGCCGATCAGTGTCGGAAACACGGAATTCAGGCGCACCAGCAGTTTTTCGGGCCAGCCGAGCGCCAGTTCGGCGCGTTCGCTGCAAATGAACTTGAGCACCGCCGCGGCTACCTGCTCAGGCGAATCCATGGCGACATTGAGGCGGCGATTCATCTCCACTACCCGCTCGCTGTTGATCGCCGTTCGCGTGGCGCGCGGCAAGATGCAACCGATCCGCACCCGGGTATCGGACAACTCGCGCGTCAGCGCCTGTGAGAAGCCACGGATGGCGTACTTGCTGGCCGAGTAAACGCTGTATCCGGGAAATCCGATTGCGCCAAAAGTAGAGGCAATATTGACCACGCGCGCGGCGGGCTGTCGTTTCAGTTGCGGCAGTAGCCGACGCGTCAGTTTCATCGGTACGATGCTGTTCAAGCTCATCATCTGCTCGATATCACTATCGCCGAGCCGGTCGAACATTTCGAACTTGCAGATACCCGCATTATTGACCAGCACGTTGATCGGTTGCCGCGTCTGTTCGATCGATACCAGCCATGCATCGACCTGGGCATCGTCGGTCAGGTCCAGCGCGCGCGCATCGATAACCTGACCGGCGCTGGCCTTCGCCTGCAACTCCTGTTGCAACGCCGCCAGCACGGTTTCATCGCGCCCGCACAGAAACAGGCTGGCACCGCGCGCGGCCAATTGCCGTGCTAGCAGATTGCCGATGCCGCCACAGGCGCCGGTGAGTACCACGCTCATCTGATCAGGCTGCATGACTGTTCACCTCCATCCCGGTCGGCGTAAGCGGCAGCGATTCGATCTGTTTGAAAAATGGTTCATTCGATACTTCACGGTTGAACATGGTTGGTCTCCTGTAGTAAAAAATTGGCGGAACCGCCGTTAACCGGCGGTGCCGCGGTCTGTTGAAACGCCAGCAGCTCGGGTAAGCGGCGCCTGATTTGTTCGCGCCTGAGCCGGCCGTTGGCGGTCAAGGTCTGTTGCTCACGCGAAAACGGGGCCGCCAGGCGGTGCCAGTCCGCCAGGCGGGCATACGCGGGTAGCGCGTCATTGATGCGCCGGATTTCAGTTTCGATCTCGGCATCGCTCGCCGTAGTAGCCAGCAGGGCTGAAAGACGTTCACCGGACGCGCAGAACACATAACTCTGCGCGACCAGCGGCGAGGCATTGAGCTCGGATTCGATCCACTCGGGCGAAACGTTACGCCCGTTCGCCAGCACGATCAGGTTCGACTTGCGCCCGTGGACGTAAATGAAACCGTCGTTATCGATACCGCCGTAATCCCCGCTCCTGATCCGGATTCGCTGATGCTGTCCATTTTCCGTTGCGGTCTTTCCGGGGCGGCTTTCGAGGCAGATTTCTCCATCCCCGGCGATTGTCACCTTGACCCCGTGCAGGGGCTTGCCGACGCTGCCGATACGATCGTCTCGCGGCGTGTTCAAGGTGGCGACCGAGGCAAACTCGGTCAATCCATAGCCCTCGTAGGCGGGAATTCCGAGCCGACGGGCGCACTGCAACATTGCCGGTGCTACCCGCGCGCCCCCGACTGCCACGAAGCGCAGGCAACCGGGGGCGATCGCCGCGCTATCGGCGAGCCGGCAGAGGAGATCGAGTAGCTGCGGCGTTACGATCAGGCTTTCGGGAAGAACCCGGTTAAAACTCGCCCGAAGTTTCAACGGGTCGAGCCCGAGCGACGCAGTCAGGCCGATGTCGGGCGATGGCTCCGCGTGGATGCAGCGGCCAAGCAACAACGGCACGTAAACGCCGGCGATGTTTTCCAGCAGGGTGGCGTAAGGCAGAATGCTCAAATGGGATTCGATGCCGAGATGCCCTATCGTCCGGCAGATCGACACGGCGGTTTCCTCGATAAATTCCGGCGCAAGCTCGATCCCCCTGGGGGTTCCGGTAGAGCCGGAGGTATAACTGACCTTGGCGGGCGCGCGACGCTTGCGCAATGAGTGTTCACCCGCCGTCGCGATGCGCTGCAAACGGCTATCGCTGTATCCTTGCAAGATAGCGCCGCTACCGCTCACCCCTCTGGGCAAAGCCAGGTCGAATACGATGCTGTCGAGTTCCCCGTCCGCAATCGCGTGTGCGATCTGCGCCTCGCTGAAAAACCAGGGCAGCGGTACAACGCGTATACCGGCGGCAAGTGCGGCCAGGTCGAAGACGATCCAGTCGATACCATTGTCGAGATAGAGGCCCAGCGACTCGACCCGCAGACTTTGCAACTGTGCTGTCGCCTGTTGCACCGCGCTCATCAACTCGGCATAACTCACGCGCTTGTCGCGTGAACGTATTGCGACCGCTTCGGGGGCAGACGCCGCCTGCAGTCCGATTTTTTCAATCAATCCGCTCATGCCGCCACCGAATGACCTATGAATGCGATGCGGCCGGCGACAACCCTGGGGCAGTCTTCGTAGTAGCTGCCCCAGGTCTGCTGGTCTTGTGGCAGGCGCGATTGCAGCGCGCGTCCGAGGCAGATGGTTTCGATGCCGAGGGTCTTGAACATTCGCTGCAGTGAGCTGCAGCCGGTAAATACAGCCCATTCAAAATTATCGGTGTGCAGTCGCTGCGCCAGCAATTTGAACAGTTCTCGGCTCGCGCGGCGGTCGATGGAAGCGAGATTGCCGATTTCGGCGATTCGCCTGCGCATACCGGTACCGACAATTCCGGTGAGTCCGGCCTTGTCGGCTATGGCACGCTCAACCGGCGTATCCAGGTAGTATTCGAGAAACAGGGCCTCGTCGCCCGCGGCGCGTATCCCCACCGCCGCCAGGATTCTGCCGGCGTCGTCAAACAGGGCGAGCAGATGCGGCATGAAACCGCTTATGCGCGCGCCATGCGCGACGAGGAAGCGGCGCGCGATAAACCGCTCCACCGCCTCGCGGCGCGGGTGGTCGATATCGATCAGATTCGGGTGCTGCGCCGATCGCGTTGCGTCCGGAGTGATCGGGTTGATCACGGCTGTGTCAGTTGCCAGGTCCATTTTTCTTGCCTCACGAAAATCATGGGGGCGAGTATCGACCCGGTTCCTTAAGGGAATCTTAAAGGTAAATAATTAACCCGCATCGCTCACCAGGGGGCGGGATGGTCGCGCAGGGCTTTGGATTCACAAGGGATTTTCTGAAGGAGCGGAATAACAGTGCGTATTTCCGACTGAAGAAAATTCCTTGTGAATTCAAAGAACAAGCGAGGGCCCGTCATCCTGGTGAGCGATGCGGGTTAACAGCCTGAGCGTGAAACGGATCACAGGGCGATCACCGTCTGCCGCCATTTAAAGGCCGGGCTGCGAATGCTTCGTTGGGAAGGTTCTCGCAGAGGCGCTGGGAGCGCCGAGAGCGCAAAGGAAATATTGCGGGGTAGTCCGTCCGGGTATGTCTATACGGTTTTCGACAGCCCCTGCATTTCTCCGCGGTCTCCGCACCTCTGCGCCTCTGCGAGAACTTTTTTGAGGCTCCTGGTGGGTGACGCTCAGGGCCTCAGCTTATCCAGCACCTGCTCCGCTCCCCGGGTCACAAAAGCGGCATCGACACCGGCACAAATGAGTTTATAACCCTTGTCGATATAGGCCTCTACCGATTCGGCGGTGGTGCCGAAATAACCCAGCGCAATATCGTTTTGCCGGCAGGCGCGGCCAACCCGATCGATCGCCTCGACGACTTCGGGGTGATCAACCTCTCCCATCCGGCCCATACTCGCGGACAGGTCATAGGGGCCGATGAAGACGGCATCAATACCGTCGACCTTGACGATATCATCGATGTTGTTGACCGCATCGATGTGCTCAGCCTGGATGATGACGGCAATACGGTCATTGGCGGATTCCATGTACTCGGCGAAATCTCGCCCGTAACCCTGCGCGCGCGCAAGCCCAACCCCGCGAATTCCCCGCGGCGGGTACTTGCAACAGGCGACAACGTGTCGTGCCTCGTCGGCGCTATTGACCTGCGGCGCGATGATGCCATCGGCACCGATATCGAGGACCTTCTTAATGTCGCGCTCGGTCTTCGCCGCGACCCTGATGATCGCCGCGCTGCGGCCCGCCACGGCCTGCAACATTCGCTGCCAGTCCAGCGTCGACAGGTTACCGTGCTCACCGTCCATGAAGAGCCAGTCGTAACCACAGGCAGCGATAATTTCGGCTATCTCGGGGGATGGCAGCGTCAGCATGGTGCCGAGCAACAATTCATTCCGGCGCAAACGTTGTTTGAATTTCATAAGCTCACCCATGAGTCAATAAAGGCGCTGTATTAGCTACCAAAACCCTTCGCCATCAATGACGCGCATATGAGGATGCCGCCGATAAACACCAGTTCCCAGTGAATCGCGCGCTTCACCCGCGTTACCTCGGTGGCGCTCAGTCCGGGCGCAATGCCCTGGGCGAGCTCACTGCTCCAGCGCCGAAAGCAAATCGTGGGGTAGGCCGATGCCAGCGCCGCCAGCAAAAACAGCCCGATCTTGATCTGGAAAAAATGGTTGTCCAGATAATAGTCGGCGCCCTTTTCGAAAAACAGAGCGCGCAGCGATCCAAACAGCAATAGCAGTACCGCGGACAGGCCGGCCACCCGGTCAGCGCGCTGAATCCGTTTCGCCACCTCGACGCTCATCGATTCGGCAATCAGCGCCAGTTCGAGCGTCAACGCAACGGCCAGCGCAAAAAAGGCGAGGAAATGCCCGAAGGCGACGAAGGCGCCTGTCAACACTGGTGGTCGAACAACCAAGGATTGATGGATACAGCGAGACGTGAAGCGGTTAGTCGCGCGACGCGCCTTGCAGGCAATGGCCCAGCCCTTGTCAAAAGGCGCAACAAAGCGAATGACCGCTTCCCGCCTCGCCCGTAGGGAGCGTCCCAGGTGACCTGGCACCGCGTTGCAGCCCTTGAAAAGGGCATGCCATTCCCTGCGGGCTGCGCCTTGTTCCAGGTCACCTGGGGCGCTCTGTATCCATCAATCCTTGGTTGTTCGGCCACTAGTACTACTCTAGGGTGAAATTCGCCGCATCACCCAGCCGGCGGCGGCGGGCTCATAGACGATGCGATCGTGCAGCCGGCTACCCTGCCCCTGCCAGAATTCGAAATAATTCGGCGTCAAAAGGAAACCGAGCCATGCCGGGGGACGTGGTACGTCACCGTCCGGGTAGGCCGCGCGCAAACGCAACACTTCGTCTTCGAGGCTGGAGCGACCCTCGATCGCGGACGACTGACATGACGCCGCGGCGCTGAAACGACTGCCTTCGGGTCGCATCAGGAAATACTTGTCGGCATCTTCGACGGGAAGCTTGCTGACCGTCCCATGAACGCGCACCTGCCGGCTCAAATCACGCCAGTAAAACAATAACTCGGCTTGCGGATTGGAATCGATTTCAAGGCCTTTCTGGCTACGCGAATCGGTGTACCAACAAAAGCCGTCGTCATTGAAGTGTTTCAGCAGCACGATGCGTGCCGAGGGCCTGCCTTCGATATCCGCGGTCGCCAGCGTCATCGAGGTCGCATCGAGTAACTCCAGGTCACGCGCGCGCTGCAGCCAGCGCCCGAACTGCACGAATGGATCGGGATCCATCTCCTTGCGGGTAACACCGTGCGACTCGTAGTCGCGGCGCACATCATTCAAGTTCATTTCAATTGTCATTAGAATACCTTGTTAAAAAGAGTCTGCATCGCCGCCCAGGAGCGCGCATCCGCCTGTTGTTGGTAACCCAGGTCGAGGCCGTATTTCTCGGCATTGGCGTCGGCCTGCGGATTACTGAAGGCATGCCTGGCGCCTTCCAGTAACAATACCTCGTAGTCGGCCCGTGCCTGCTCCATCTCCTGCCTGAAGCCTTCGAGGTCTTGCATCGTTACCATCGAGTCGGCGGCGCCGTGGCAAACCAGGATCGAGGGCTTGATGCTACCAGGCTCGGCCGTGTGGAAGGAGCCCAGGGCGCCGTGAAAACTGACGACCGCCGACAGCGGTAAACCGATGCGCGCCATGTGCAATGCCATCGCGCCGCCGAAACAGTAACCGATAGCGGCCGTACGGCCGGCGTCGACACCGGGCTGGCTGAGCAGCAGGTCGTAGCCCGCACCGAGGGTGGCGGTACCGCTCTCCATATCGCTCAACACTCCGTTCATCAGACTGCCGGCTTCATCGGGGTCGGCGGCGACACATCCGTCACCGTACATATCGATAGCCAGCGCAACATAGCCGAGTTCGGCAAGCATGTGTGCTCGCCGCACCATGTAGCCGTTTACCCCCCACCATTCGTGCACGATGACGATGCCGGGACGGGGTTCGCTGATTTCGTCGTCGTATGCGAGATAGCCCTGGTGACTGGCGTCACCGACGGCGTACTCGATTCGATTCGTCAAAACATTCATGCGCGTCATCTCGCTGCGGGTCGGGCAGGGAAATTCTACCGCGTAATACTGTTAACAGGTAGCGTTGTGATCTACCATTGCGCGATGAATCAACTCGATCACATCGTTATCGCAGCACAGGACCTGCAGCAGGGCGTGGACTATGTTCGTGAAACACTCGGCGTCGAGATCCCGGGCGGCGGCAAGCACCAGACCATGGCGACTCACAACCATCTGATGCAGCTCGGCAACGACGCCTATCTCGAAGTCATCGCCATCGATAGCGACGGCCGGCTACCGCGCCATCCGCGCTGGTTTGGCCTCGACAGCGCACGCATGCGCTCCGCGATCAGGCAGCGGCCGCAACTGATCACCTGGGTGATGAATACCGCTGACCTGCAGCAACTGGCCGAACAGGTTGACTTCGATATCGGCATCCCGACCGCTCTCAGCCGAGACGGACTCAGCTGGCAAATCGCCCTGCCCGAAGACGGCCGCCTGCTCGGTGACGGCATGCTTCCCTATTGCATTCAATGGCACAGTTCACCGCACCCCTCGCAGGACATGGCCGATACCGGTTGCCTGCTGCAGAGCCTCACCATATACCACAACCGTCCGCGCTGGCTCGATGACCAGCTCGATGCGGTCGGCGCCGGCCACCTGGTGCAGATCGAACCCCTCCCCGACAACGCAACCCCTTACCTGTCCGCCACCATCGACACCCCGACCGGCAGCGTCACCCTGAGCTGACCCTGTTATGTTCACTGTTATGTAGCAGGTATTCAGAAACACCAGATAAACTAAATCTGTCGCAAAGCAGGCGCTCAGAATCGATTTTTCAGACGCGGGAAAGTGCCCAATCCGGCATTCGGAGGTCGGCTATCGATGAATTGAAAGATGCCTGGAGTTCTGTCAATAACTGTAAGTGATCAAACGTGTTTATCGTTAAACCTTGATGTTTCTACTCGAAATAAATTTGGTAACT
>JAAEPH010000268.1 GCA_024232855.1 Gammaproteobacteria bacterium | reverse complement strand
CTGTTAGACCCGCCGATGCGCACCGTACGCGCAGCGTTGCGCGCATGCAGATCAAACTCGGCCGGCGCGCGGGCAACTAATTCCAGCAAGGTACCGCGACCGATGCGAACATTCTGCCCACTGATGGTCGCACCCACCGAGCGCCACAATTCAAGCGACTCCGGGTCGTGAAATTCGATGCCCAGTTCCTTGACAATGCGCATCGCGGCCTGGTGAACCTCATCGGTCAGCGCCGCGCCGTGGGGTTCGTAGTCGGGCAGCTGACGCACCAGGGCAGGGCGCAAAATGCTCGATATGGCGTTGCGTTCGGCGCGCCTGGTTGCCCGTGACTTTCGGTTAGAGCGCTTGCCCGGGGTAACGTAACTCATCTGCATTCTCCATAATCAAGGTATAGGAACGTAATGGACTTGTGTTGTTCAAACGCTGCTATCTGGGATTACCTGTACTCCAGGTCACCCCCGGCTGGCGCGAAGCAGACATCAACCAACTGACGCACGACGACATCCTCAATCCCATCGATGTAAAGGAAGAATAAACGCCTTTTGGATTTAGGCCAACGTTGAATAGCGTGGGTTAATAATGGTTAAAGGGATAAACGGTTAAAAAGCCCGGACAGCACCGACTCCGATTGTCATTGCGCTATTGCGCGGTCCAGCCGCCATCGATGGTAAACACCGAACCGGTGATCTGCGCACTGGTGTCGGCACACAGGAAAGAGACCATGGCCCCGATATCGGTTGGCGCAACGAAGTTTCCCGAGGGCTGCTTTTCGCCGAGAATCGATTCGGCCGCGCGTTTCGGGCTGATGCCTTCGGTCAGTGCATGTTTTGCGATCTGGGCTTCGATTAATGCGGTTCGGACATATCCCGGTAAGTGCTGAATAAGTCTGAATAAGTGACTGAATAAGTGGTCGGACCACGATAAGTTACTGTTTTTGAAAAAACAATGATCCGAATTTAGGCAAAATTTCAGCCTTACAATCTCCTTTTCAATGGAGAACCCGTTTTAAAGACATGAAACCCTTCTTTAGTATCGCCGATAGCTGAAGTTATGTGTGCCTGCTTAAATCCATGTTTCCGGATCCGAAAAAGTGCGTTTAAGACAGAATATTGCCTGATTATCAGGCTGTAAGCCCAGTTTACCAGGGCTCGGCGTGGTCCGACCCTTACCAGGGCTGCGTGGTCCGACCCTGAGGCAACCACGACAAGGATTGATCAGCTTCCGACCCTTCGGTAAGGGTCGACTCATCACCTTAGCATGTAAACCGGCAGCCACCCCATGCG
>JAAEPH010000267.1 GCA_024232855.1 Gammaproteobacteria bacterium | reverse complement strand
TCTCGCTTGTCTATTGATTCCACAAGAAATATATCCTCAGTCGCTCGTAATCACCGATACGAGACTTCTTCGGATATTTCCTTGTGAAATCAATATACTGCGCGATCTTTGCGCATATTTATGAATTCTCCGGGCTAGATATAACTAATTGAAAGGAATGAGTAATATGGGAAATAGCAGAAACTTTTCGAAAATACAGATTGCAGCCTGCCCGAGACCTATCCCGGTGCTGATGCAATATGCAGGCTAGCGGAATGCGTCGATGAGCGAAGAGCTAAACAGCCGAAACTGGTACCGGGTAGCGACCCTGACCCCCAGGTTGCATGACCAGGTTGAAATTCACCGCCATGACTATCGCGGCCGGATCTGGTACCTGCTGGAAAATACGACCACGGGTCGCAACCATCGCTTCAATCCGGCCGCATACCAGTTCATCGGCATGATGGACGGTGAGCGCGGCGTGCAGGATATCTACGAGCAAATCGTCGAAAAACTCGACGAGCAGGCCCCTGGCCAGGAAGAAATCATCGAACTGATGTTCAAGCTGTACGAAGCCGACCTGTTAAAAGTCAACACCCAGGCCAATACCGAGGAATTGTTCAAACGTCAGTCACAGCAAAGAGCGAACAAGCTCAAGCAACGCTTTGCCAACCCGGTCGCACTGCGCTTTGCGCTGTGGGATCCGGAGAATTTTCTCAACCGCAATTTTCGCAAGGTTAAATGGATCTTCAGCAAGCGGATCGCACTGGTATGGATCCTTTTGATGATTTATGCGGCCGTCCAGGCCGCGCAGAACTGGCCGCAGATCAACCATCACTTCGGTATCAACGCACTTTCGCCCTACAACCTGATGTTACTGTTCCTGCTCTACCCGGCGATCAAGTTCATCCACGAACTCGGGCACGCTTTCAGCGCCAAGCTCGAAGGCGGTGAAGTGCATGAAATGGGAGTCAGTTTTCTGCTGTGCGTTCCGGTGCCCTATGTCAATGTCTCCGCGGCAACGCATTTTCGCAGCCGCTACAAGCGCATGCTCGTCAGCGCAGCCGGGATCATGGTGGAATCCTGTCTCGCCGCGCTCGGGCTGCTGCTGTTCCTGTCCGCCCAGCCGGGCCTGGTGCAGAGCATTGGATTCAATATTTTCCTGATCGGCGGCATTTCATCCTTGTTCTTCAATGGCAATCCGTTGCTGAAGTACGATGGCTATTACATCCTCGCCGACGCGATCGGCATCCCCAACCTGTTCCAGCGTTCGGCACAATACTGGCAGTACCTGGCCAAGCGCTACCTGTTCGGATTGCGTGATGCGGAATCGCCTGCCACGGCCCCGGGCGAAGCGCCCTGGTTCGTCGTCTACAGCGTACTGTCGCTGACTTATCGCCTTGGAATTCTGTGGTTTATCATCAGCGTCGTCACCGAGAAGTTCTTTTACATGGGCCTGGTGCTGGCGTCATGGATGGTTACATTGCAAATCCTGCTGCCGCTGTGCAAGGCTTTTAACTACCTGTTTGCGAGCCCCGCGTTACAGAAAAAACGTTACCGCGCGCTGGCCTCGAGCAGCCTGATAACGCTCGCCCTGGTTGCGCTCCTCGGTTTTATGCCGATACCTTCTTATACCATGAGCCAGGGCGTAGTCTGGCAACCCGACAAGGTACGCCTGCGTGCTGAGCACGACGGCTTCGTCAAGGCGCTCATGGTCGAGAACAACCAGGCGGTAACCATCGGAACGCCGCTACTGGCGCTACACGATCCCTTTCTGCAGAGCGAGGCGAAGATAGCGCAGGCCAGGGTAAAAGAACTGGAAGCGCTTTATCGCGCCAGCCGCGCCAACAATCAACTCCAGGCCAGCATTGACCAGGAAGCGCTGCTGGTAGCCGAATCCGAGCTGGAGTTTATCCGCGAAAAGGCGAACGCGATGTCAGTCGATGCCTTCAAGCAAGGAGAACTGGTCTTGCTCGAGGCCGATGACCTGCCGGGCCGCTTCCTGCGCAAGGGCGACTTGCTGGGTTATATCATCGATGACGAAGAGCCGACGGTTCGCATGGCGGTAAGCCAGGACCATATCGGCCAGTTACGCCAGATGGTCACCAACATCAAGGTCCGCTTCGCGAGCGCGCCCAACCGGGAATTCAACGCCAGAATACTGCGCCAGTCGCCGGAGGCGACCAACCGCCTGCCCAGCGCCGCGCTGGCGACCACCGGCGGCGGCCCGTTTATCGTCACCGCGGATAGCGAAAACCAGATGGAAACCCAGGAAAAAGTGTTCCTGGTCGACCTCGAGCCGGATTTCCAGGGCCACGAGATTCCACTCGGTACGCGCGCCTATGTACGTGTCAATCATGGCAGCGAAGCCCTGGCCAGCCAGTGGTACCGGCGCCTGCGACAGGTTTTCCTGAGGCAGTTCAATGTCTGAGTTAATGATGAAACCCGGCGTCAGCCTCGGCAACTATCCGCAGCGCCCCGAGCAGGCACTCGATGATCTCGAAGCGGTTATCCGGCACTGGGGCGGACGCCTGCGCAAGCGCCTCGGCCACAAGCGCTCCAGTCCGAGAGCCATCGCGCGCAAGGTCAACCGCCATGACGAGCAGTTACAGGGCTGTAGCGATGCGTATTTTGACGGCGTCATCGAAGAGCTCCGCTGGCAATTGCATCACCGCGGTTTGCAGGGAAAACTGGTTATCGACAGCTTCGCGGTCATTCGTGAAGCGGCTGCACGCACGCTCGGCAAACGCCACTACGACGTGCAGCTGTACGGCGGCTGGCTGATGATCAACGGCATGCTCGCGGAAATGCAGACTGGTGAGGGCAAGACCCTGACCACGACATTGCCGTCCTGTAGCGCTGCGCTGTCCGGCATTCCGGTGCACGTCATTACCGCGAACGACTACCTCGCGCAGCGCGACTGCGAAATCCTCGAACCCCTGTACCGGCGGCTCGGTTTAAGCGCCAGCTGGGTCATCGACGGCATGACGCCGCAACAATGCCAAAAAGCCTACCAGGCCGATATCGTACACACCACCAACAAGCAGATCGCCTTCGATTACCTGCGCGATCGCATCGAAATGGGTGAAGACACCGGCGACCTGCGCCTGCAGTATCGCCAGATCCAAAATCAACTAGAACCTGGACTCGGCAGCAAGCTGTTGCTGCGCGGATTGTGCTTCGCGATCGTCGACGAAGCCGATAGTGTCCTCATCGACGAAGCAAACACGCCCCTGATCATCACGCGCACCATACCCAACGAGGATTCCGCGGAAACCTACAGCGATGCGCTCTACCTGGCTTCGTCGCTAGTCGTCGGCGAAGACTACCGCAGCAATGAAAAGCAGCGATCTGTCGACCTGACCGTCAGCGGTGAAGACAACCTCGAACTGCGGATCTCGAACCTCCCCAAACTCTGGCGCAACAAGCGCAAGCGCGAGTCGCTGGTCAAACAGGCGTTGGCGGCGGGCCTGTTTTATAAGCGCGACCGCGACTACCTGGTGCAGGACGAAAAAGTGCAAATCATCGATCAATCGACCGGCCGACTGATGCCGGACCGTTCCTGGGAGCAAGGCTTGCAGCAAATGATCGAAGCCAAGGAAGGATGCCTGATCAGCGAACAGCGCGAGTCGATTGCGCGTATCAGTTATCAGCGATTCTTCAGCCGCTACCTGCGCCTCGGTGGAACCTCGGGCACGCTCGGCGAGGTCGCGGACGAGCTGCACCAGGCTTACGATCTGCAGGTGCGTAAGGTCGCGGCCAATCGCCCCTCGAAACGAAAAATGGCCGGGGTGAAGATATACCGCGATATCCATGAGAAGAAAGCAGCGCTGATCAAGCGGATCAGGGAACTGGACCGTAGCGGCCGCCCGCGCCCGATCCTGATCGGTACCTGCTCGGTGGAGGAATCTGAACAGACTTCCGCATGGCTAGAGGATGCCGATATCAGGCACCGGGTTCTGAATGCGCGGCAAGATCAGCAGGAAGCTGAAATTATCGCGATCGCCGGGAAAATGGGCGCGGTCACCGTGGCTACCAACATGGCGGGACGCGGTACCGATATCGCCCTCGGCGCGGGCGTCGAAGATCTCGGCGGATTACACGTCATCTCGCTCAACCTGAACGATTCACAGCGGCTCGATCGACAGATCTTCGGCCGCTGCGCGCGCCAGGGAGATTCCGGTAGCGCCGAATCGATTCTGTCATTATCGGACCCGGCGCTAGAAAACTGCCGAGGCTCTACTATGCTCAGACTATTAAGCCGTCTATGCGGGCAAGGTAATTCGGTTAGCGGATGGCTTTGCCTGCCGATTCTGCGCCTGGCACAGCGTAGGCACGAATCGCAACAAACCAAAGTTCGCAAGGCGTTGATGAAGCAGGATAAACACCTGCGGCGCGTGCTGGCGTTCTCAGGGAGATTTGAATGATTAGTTCGAGACGATATCTGCAGTTGTCCACAAAAACCGGTTCCCGGATGTTGCTTCGTGATGGTTTCGTGGTGGCCGCATGAAGCGGTTCGCTTTACGCCTTTCATGGCTGTTGTTTGCCTGCACCAGCCTGTTTGTCGGCCCTGTCTCCGCGGCTGAACTCGATTGCCTGGTCAAACCCGAGATGTATGTCGAAGTGAGCAGCCCGGTTATCTCGGTGCTCGAGGAAATTCTCGTCGAAGTCGGCGATGTGGTGTCCCGCGGGCAACCACTGGCAAAACTCGAGGCCTCGATAGAAAAGGCGCGGGTGGAGATGGCTGAACTGCAGGCAAAGCAGGTCAGTGATATCGAAAATCGCAAAATACAACTCCAGTTCAAGAAGCTCAATCACGAGCGCATGCAGCAACTGCGGAAGCAAAACTCGGTACCCCAGTTCGAAGCAGACAAGGCCAGAACCGAGTATGCGCTGGCCCAGACCGAGTTGGCCAAGGCGCGTGAAATTCACATCATGGCGCGCGCCAATCTCGAAATAGAGCGCTCGCAGCTGGCGTTGCGCACCATAGTCAGCCCGATAGACGGCATCGTCGTCGACCGCTACGCGATGGTGGGTGAATCGGTCGAGGGCCGCAGCATTATGAAACTCGCCCAGGTGAATCCGCTCAAGGTCGAATTGATTGCGCCAACCGAGTACTTCGGCCTGATCCACAAGGGCATGGTCGTCGAAATCTATCCGGAGCAACCGGCGAACAAGATGTTCAAGGCGACAGTCACTATTGTTGACAAGTTGATCGACCCGGCCAGCGGCAGTTTTACCGTGCGCATGGAGCTACCCAATCCCGACGACAGGCTGGTCGGCGGCGTCAATTGCATGGCGCATTTTAGTTTCGAGACACCTGAGCCGACAAGTTCCGACGCCTACAGTTCGCTGAAGGCGTTGGGTCCGGTCGAGTAACCGACTGATATCGGTATGATCACGTGCCACGCTTCACAGTTTCTGGAATTTGACCCCGATTACCGCCCTGGATTCGCCACGGAACCTGGAATCCTTGCCTATACTCATTGGGTGTTCCTCCGTGTTTTTGCCTGTTGCCGGCCGCATTCTCGCCACGGCACAGGTTTCGCCGAAACACGCATTTTCTATAGTGAGCTGTCATAGAGGCGTTTGTGAAAAGATCGTTAAAACAGTCCCCGCAGCATTCCCGCCTCATCTTCGAGGAGTTGGAAGAGCGCCGTTTATTCTCCGGCGGTATCGAGGGATTGGTCGATACCAGCCTCGATTCCGACGCCAACGCGATTTACCGCGATGTCGACGTCAGCAAGACGCAGAGCGGAACAAGCCGCGCTGATGCCGCGGCCGCCGAGAAGCAGTCGCAGGAAATCGTGTTCGTCGACGCCAGCGTCGACAATTACCAGCAACTGGTCGACGATCTGCGGAATGACGCGGATTCGAACCGTAATATCGAAGTCGTCGTTCTCGATCGCGAACAGGACGGCATCGAACAAATATCCGCGGTGCTGCAGGACCGCGA
>JAAEPH010000266.1 GCA_024232855.1 Gammaproteobacteria bacterium | reverse complement strand
TCTCGCTTGTCTATTGATTCCACAAGAAATATATCCTCAGTCGCTCGTAATCACCGATACGAGACTTCTTCGGATATTTCCTTGTGAAATCAATATACTGCGCGATCTTTGCGCATATTTATGAATTCTCCGGGCTAGTTGCGGCAGGCAATCATGTTGATCATTTCAAATGCGATCGTCGCCGCCGCCAGCGAGGTAATTTCGGCATGATCATAGGCGGGGGAGACTTCTACGACGTCTCCCCCAACCAGGTTCAGGCCCTGCAGCCCACGCAGTATGCCGACCAGCTCGCGGCTGGTGATGCCGGCAACCTCGGGCGTGCCGGTACCCGGCGCATGCGCGGGATCGAGTACATCGATATCGATTGACAGGTACAGCGGGTGGTCGCCGACGCGGTCGCGGATTCTTTTGACGACGTGATCGACGCCGTGCGCCTGTAACTCATCGCAGTGCACCACCTTGAAACCCAGCGCTTCATCGCGCACCAGGTCGTCGCGGCTATACAGGGGTCCGCGGATACCGACGTGCATGGAAGCATCATCGTTGAACAGGTTTTCCTCGGCGGCGCGGCGAAACGGCGTGCCATGCGTATAGGGGGCGCCGAAGTAGGTGTCCCAGGTATCGAGGTGGGCGTCGAAATGCACCAGCGCGACCTGACCGGCGACCTTGTTGATCGAGCGCAATAGCGGCACTGCGACGGTATGGTCGCCGCCCAGGCTCAGAACTGCCGGCGCCCGTTGATAAAGCGCGTCGGCGGCTGCCTCGATCTGCACAATCGCTTCCTCGATGTTATAGGGGTTGCAGGCGACATCGCCGGCGTCGGCGACCTGAATCGTCTTGAAAGGTTCGGTGTCGTACTGCGGGTGAAAATTGGTGCGCAGGTGGCGCGACGCCTGGCGGATTGCCTGCGGGCCGAATCGTGCGCCGGGGCGATAGCTGGTGCCGGAGTCGAAGGGTATTCCGAGGATAGCGACGTCGCAGTAGGGAACGTCGCGCAGTTCGGGCAGGCGGCAAAACGTCGAGGGTCCGGCATATCTCGGTACAACGGTGCCGCTCACCGGTTCAATCGGGGGTGTTTTTGCCATCATAGTTCCTCGCCACAGGCGATTTGTTATATCACCGATATCTGGCACAATCAATCCGCATCAACCACACAGGAAACTCGCGTGACGGTCAGGACGGTTTTGAAAATGGGCGATCCCGGGCTATTGCAGGTTTCGCTGCCGGTCGAGCCCATCGATGCACGGCAGCTGGCGCCATTGTTGACAGATCTCAGGGACACCATGGCTGCCGAAAACGGGGCAGGGCTGGCGGCGCCGCAGATCGGCGTGTTGCAGCGCGTCGTCATCTTCGGCTTCGAAGACAATCCGCGCTATCCGGACGCGCCCGCGGTGCCTGAAACCGTGTTGATCAACCCGGTCATCACGCTGCTGGACGAGAGCACCGAAGACGGATGGGAAGGCTGTTTGAGTCTCCCCGGCCTGCGCGGCCTGGTGACGCGCTACCGCAATATTCGCTACCGGGGCTTCGATCAGTTCGGCAATGCCGTCGAGCGCGAGGCGTCGGGATTTCACGCGCGCGTGGTGCAGCACGAATGCGATCACCTCGACGGCGTGCTCTATCCGCAGCGCATGACCGACATGCGCCACTTCGGCTATCTCGACACCTTGTCCGAAAACGGCCTCATCAAGCCGCAGCCCTGCGACGATGACGCCTGAAGCCGGCAAAGCAACCCGGCCCATGCAATACCGTTTCGCGTTACTCATGAACGGCGCCAATTTTGCCTGTGAGGTGCTGCGGTCCCTGTTAAATCTGCAACACCCACCCGAATTGCTGATTCTGCCGGAATACCCGCCGGCGCCTGAACTTACTCCGCTAAACCGGGAGATCGTCGCGCCCACGCGGCAGCGGCAACTGAAGCAACTGGCGCCGACGATAGAAACAGGCTACGCCCCGTCGCCCCTGCAGGCGCAATGCGCGTCGCTGCTGCGACAACGCGCCATCGATTTCATACTGGTTGCCTGCTGGCCATACCTGATCGACGCGGTATTGATCGAGAGCGCGGCAAAGGCGGCGCTCAATATGCACCCATCGATGTTGCCCGATTACCGCGGCCCCGACCCGATCGCGGCGCAGCTCGCCGACAATCAACAACGTTTTGGCGTCAGCCTGCACCTGTTGAACCAGCGCTTCGACCGCGGCGATATCATCGCCCGGGCGGAACTGACCGAAACCACGCTAAATCCCACGCGATCATGGCTGGAGCAGCGCTGCGCGCGCCTTGGCAGCAAGCTGTTTATCGACGCGTTAAACGGTTACGATGCGGGTTGGCGGCCCTTGCGCCAGGCTGATTGAATACACATTATGACGAAACCCTCCCTCGAAGCTCAACTTGCGCTCGATGCGGAGCACATCTGGCACCCCTATAGCGCCATGCATAGCCCCACACCGGTGTATCACGTCGACTCCGCCAGCGGCGTCAATCTGCAGCTGTCGAGCGGGGAGAGCCTGATCGACGGTATGTCGTCGTGGTGGTGCGCGATTCACGGATACAATCATCCGCGCCTGAACCGCGCCCTCGAAGATCAGCTCGGGCGCATGGCGCACGTCATGTTTGGCGGCCTCACCCACGAGCCGGCCATTCGGCTGGTGGAAAAACTGACCCGGCTGACACCGGCGGGCCTGGAATCGGTATTCATCTCCGATTCCGGTTCGGTCGCGGTCGAAGTCGCGATGAAAATGGCAATTCAATACTGGAATGCAAAGGGCAGGCGGGAAAAACAGCGCTTTGCGACCCTGCGTAACGGCTACCATGGCGACACCCTCGGTGCGATGTCGGTGTGCGACCCCGTCACCGGCATGCACAGCCTGTTCAACTCGGTACTGGCACAGCAGTTTTTCGTCGAAAGACCCCTCAGCGGGTTTGACGAACCCTGCAGCGACGCGGACGTAAGGCCCTTGGCCAACCTGTTAGAGGAGAATCACGAGCAGATTGCCGCGCTCATACTCGAACCCGTGGTGCAGGGCGCCGGCGGCATGCATTTTTATTCACCCGGCTACCTGCTGCGCGCGCGCCAACTTTGTGAGCAATACCAGGTTTTGCTGATCGCCGATGAAATCGCCACCGGCTTCGGGCGCAGCGGCAAGCTGTTCGCCTGTGAGCACGCGCCGATAAGCCCCGATATCATGTGTATCGGTAAAGCCCTGACCGGTGGTTACATGAGCCTGGCCGCAACCCTGACCACGCGCGATGTCAGCGACAGCATCGATGCGGGCAATCCCGGCGTATTCATGCACGGTCCCACTTTCATGGCAAACCCGTTAGCCTGCGCGGTCGCCAATGCGAGCATCGAATTGCTGCTGGAATACGACTGGCAGCAGCGTGTCGCGCACATCGAACGGCAACTCACGCGCCTGCTGTCGCCCTGTCGTGAGCTTCCGCAGGTAGCCGGCGTTCGTTTCCTCGGCGCCATTGCCGTGGTCGAGATGAAACAGGCGGTGGACATGGCCTCGATCACGGCGAGCTTCGTCGACGCCGGCATCTGGGTGCGGCCGTTCGGCAAACTGGTCTACCTGATGCCGGCCTACGTCATCAGCGACGAGGAGCTGACACAGCTTTGCCATCGGCTGAGCAGCGTCGTTGCACGACTGCCCGGTTAATTCTTAGTGGTAATGAAGGATTTCGAGGGTGGGTAACGGCTTGTGTGGCGGCCGCCTGCGATCCATACCGGACGAGGGGTATTCGAGAACTACCGGAATTACGCGTGGTCAGCCCCGCTAAGCTGCAAGTGTCGAGAACTAGCCATTCTCGTCTTCTTCATCCTCGTTTTCCTCTTCGGGAACGTCTTTCAGAATTTTTTCTTTTTCATCAGGAGTCAAAATAATAGTGTCCTCTTCTCCCATCGTAACTACCTCGCACTAGATAAAAGTTAGTGTTGGAAAATCAGCGTCCTCCGATTGTAGACTAGTTCGACTGAATTAGTGATAAACCAATTAACAATTCGCCTGAATAATACGCGCTTATACACGCTCTGGGCTGACAGAGAATGCTACAATCGCGCCGGTTTCGAGCGTAAGACGGAACCGTGGGTGGCGGCGCCAGCCAGGGTCAACCCGATTCTGGCGAATGCGTTGAACCCGGTGATCGGGTAGCGCAAGGCGGCAGAGATCGTAAAAGCTGCAGTTCAAAAAAACCGCCCTATACTTGCAAGTAGCGCTTGAAATGACGGACATAAATGGAAGACAATTTGCGAGCATTGTTAGATCTGGAAAACCTTGCCGGAAATAACCCGGCGAAACCTGGATAATACGCTTGCCTAATTAATATTTTACTTCTAGACTCCACTCTAAATTTTTGAAATATAAGGATTTCTTTTGATTTCAGTTCCTGCGATGTTGAGAATACCCTTCGATGCTCGAAGATTCGGCGTAATCGCTATTCTGTGCGCTGGCCTGCTCAGCCCGCAGCTGCAGGCCGGCATCGAAAAACAACGCCTGTTGTTTCACGACGCTTCGTTCGCGCTGAAAAAAAATCAAATCAGCAAGTTCAACCGGCTGCTCAAGCAACTGGACGATTACCCGGCGCAGCCATATCTCGTCTACGATTCTTTCCGGCACAATGTCAGCCACCGGAAACCGGAACAGGTAGAGCTTTTCCTGCAGCGTTACGCCGAATTTCCCTTTGCCTACCACGCACGCGGTCGTTGGCTCGATACTCTGGCGCGTCGTGGAGACTGGAAGAACTTCCTGACGTTTTTCGACGGGCGCGCCAATACGCGGCTGCAATGCCTGTCGTTTCAGGGGAGATTAAAGCTGGGCCAACTCGACGGCTTGAGCGAGGAAATCGGCAAAATCTGGATGCGCGGATACTCACAACCCGACCATTGCGACTCCGCCTTCAGCTACTATCTGAAAAACCACGAGCAACCCGAGCAGGTAATCTGGCTGCGAATCGAAAAGGCGTTCAAGGCGCGCCGGCCCAACCTCGCGCGCTACCTCGGCAAGAAGCTCGACCCGAAATCGCGCGCCATCGTCGAAACCTGGTACCGCGCCCACCAACGCCCCGAGAGTTCACTCAGGAAACTCGCCGATGCGAAGGATACCGACCATAATCGCGCCATCATCGTACACGCGATCGATCGCCTGGCGCGTAGGGATGCCCTCAAGGCGCTCGCTTCGTGGAATTTGATCAAGGACCAGTTCCTTTTCACCCAGGAGCAGAAAGAGCAGGCGCAATTGCGAATTGCGCTGTCCGCTGCATTCCAGCATGAACCCGAGGCGCGCGCACTGCTGTCCGGTCTCGACCCCGAAATCATGAATGACCAGGCTTACCTGTGGCTCGCGCGCATCCAGTTGCGCGGCCGCGACTGGGCGGGCCTGTTGCACACCATCAATCGCATGCCGCCCCACCTGCAGGAAGAAAACGAATGGCGCTACTGGTTGTCGCGCTCGATGGAAGCCGAAGGTCAGTTGAACGGCTCGTTGTCGCTGCTCGAGGAGCTTTCCGTCAAGAGCAGTTATTACGGATTCCTGGCCGCGGACAGGCTCAAGCGCGAGTACCGAATCGAACAGGAAAATGCCGCCAGCAGTGAAATCGACGAGGAAGGCTTTCTGGATGACAATCCTCACATGCTGCGAGCGCGTGAACTGTACTATCTCGACCGCCTGGTCGATGCCAAGCGAGAATGGTTCCAGGCCTTGCGCTACCTCGACCAGGACCAGATAAAGCAAGCCGCGACGCTCGCCTCGAAATGGCAATGGCACGACAGTGCAATCCGCACGGTTGCAAAAACGCCGCACCGCAGCGACTTCAGCCTGCGCTTCCCCATGCCCTACAAGCAACAGGTGCTGGAACACGCCCAGGCGCGTGAACTCGATCCCTCGCTGATCTACGGCGTCATGCGCCGTGAAAGCCTGTTCGATCCGCTGGCGCGTTCCAGTGTCGGTGCGTTGGGATTGATGCAACTGATGCCGAGCACCGCGCGCAAGGTGGCCCATTCCCTGGGAATGAAAAAGCCGCGCAAATCGGACATTTTACGCGTCGAGAACAATATCCGTTTCGGCACTCAATACCTGCGGACGGTGATGAACCGCTTCGACAATAACGTCGCTCTCGCCGCAGCGGCCTACAATGCCGGCCCTGGAAACGTCCGCCGCTGGTTACCGAGGGACAACGTCATGTCGGCGGACCTGTGGGTCGAAACGGTACCGTTCAAGGAAACGCGCAACTACGTGCAGGCGGTGTTGGCTTACTCGACGGTTTTTGACAAATCGCTCGGTAAAAGCACCTTGATGTCGAGTCGCATGAATGATATCAAAACCAGGTATTGACAACTTACCTGGCACTGAATCCGAATGGACAGATCCCGGTATGTATCACCGACGAGGGGACTGTACTGACGCAATCCAATTGTATTAGAATTTCACAGTGTTTATACTTCGGCATCGCTCGGACTGCCGAGCCCTTTTTCACCTGACTACTAAAGAATTCAAAACCGTGACCAATACCAACGAGCAACTCGAAAAGATCAGAACCGAACCCGGATTCATCGCCGCACTCGACCAGAGCGGCGGCAGCACTCCGAAAGCCCTGCTGAACTACGGCGTCGAAGCCGATGCCTACGCAAACGACGAGGAAATGTTTGACCTCGTCCACGCCATGCGCACCCGCATCATGACTAGCCCGGCATTTCACGGCAGCCGCATCATGGCAGCCATACTGTTTGAAAATACCATGGATCGTGATGTGGAAGGCCAGTCTACCGCCGACTACCTGTGGAACGTCAAGCGCGTCGTGCCTGTCCTCAAGGTCGACAAGGGTCTCGCCGACGAAAGCGATGGCGCCCAGGTCATGAAACCGATGCCGGATCTCGACGCCTTACTGCAGAAAGCCAGGCGAAAGAATATCTTCGGCACCAAGATGCGTTCGGTGATCAAGACCGCCAACGCCGATGGGGTCAACGCCGTGGTCGATCAACAGTTCGACGTTGGCCGCCAGATTATCGACGCCGGCCTGGTACCGATCATCGAGCCCGAAGTCGACATTAACAGTCCGCAAAAAGCCGGGGCCGAGGTCATGCTGAAGACCGCGTTGATCGAAAACCTGGACAGGCTCGGAGAAGGGCAACTGGTGATGCTGAAACTAACCCTGCCGGAAGTGGATAATTTCTACGACAGCTGTATTCAACATCCCAATGTGCTCAAGGTCGTCGCCCTTTCCGGCGGCTATTCGCGCGAAGAGGCGAACCAGCGGCTCGCCAATCAAAATGGCATGGTCGCGAGCTTTTCGCGCGCACTGAGCGAAGGCTTGAACGCGCAGCAAAGCGACGACGAATTCAATGCAATGCTGGATGCTTCGATCGAGAGCATATTCCAGGCATCGGCTACCTGATTCGGCATTTGAGGATGACAAACATCATGAAAAAAATTACCTGCATCGTGTCCGCGGCCATCCTGCTGAGCGCCTGCTCGACTTTGAAGCTGACCCACGGCGGCGAAAAGGTTCGCGTGCTGGAGCCCGGCGAAATTTCCAGCTGCAAGAACCTGGGGAAAACGAATACCTCGGTGACTGCGCGCATAATCGTCGCCCGACCAACCGAGACCATTGCCGAGGAGTTGCAAGTCGTCGCCCGCAACAGCGCGGCGCGCATGGGCGGAGATACCATAGTACCGCTGACGGTGATCGAGGAAGGGCAGCAGACCTTCGTGGTCTATAAGTGCGTCAATCCCGACGGCTGACAACCCGTCATCCCCCCTCTCTGTCATCCCGGCGCAAGCCGGGATCCAGGGGCAGCAGGGACGGACAGCTTCGATCTGAATTCCGGCCAGGTGGGCCGCATGCGGTCCGGAATGACTTGCACCTACTGGTTTTGCACCATCACCCGGGTCGCCAGGGCGTGTGAAATCTCGGCATGGGTTTTGGTTATGTCGTCGCCCGGGCTGAAGTGAATCAACTCATCACACATGGCCTCGAAGCGGCGCTGGCTGGGCCCCTTGACCGATTCGTCCGAGGTCACGCCGTAAATATACTTGCCCTGTGCGCGGGCATAACCGCATTCAAAGCCGGTCCAGGCTTCGGATTCCACACCTTCCAGAATCAGGATTACGATATCCGACTTTTCGAGTTCCGACTCGTAGCAAGCCTGCAATTCGCGGCGTGACAGGTCCTCGGCATCCATCTCCAGGTCGACCTGGGGGATCAGGATTTCCATGTAAGGGTTATCTTCAGTAATCATGTCGCGTAGCGCCAGGTTCCACACCCTGGCCGCTTGCGAACTGTTGTAGGCCGCGAGATAAGCCCTGATACCGTGGTGAATCCCCATGTTGACATTGTGCGTAACTGATTCGGGGTTCGGGTTGGACTCCTTTTGGGACGCAATTTGCAGCGCGTCGGTAAGCGCAATTTCGCCGGTCATCAAGGCATGGCTGACAATCACGCCATTGATGTTGGGTAAATAATGCAGCCTGGCGATATCGTCGAGCGTTCTGACCGTTCCGCTCGAGTAAACCGGAATAGAAACATCGTGGCTCATTTGCTCGGTCAGGGCGTTGGCTTCATCGTACTCGGAACCCATCAGATCGGTGCCTTTGTGCACCACGCCCGCAATTCCGGTCATCTGCAGGTCACGAATCAAATCCTGCGGCATGAAGGCGGTTTGCGTTCTCCAGCCATCGATCATGACATAACCGCCGCGCGTAGCCATGTGCACGATAATTCCACCCGGATGCCGACTGGCGGCCTCAACCACCAATGGCGAATCGGTAATTGCGATAGTGCCCAATACGACGCGCGCGGCGCCCGCTTCAAACCAGTCGTTGATCTGGGTCAGGGTCCTGATACCGCCCGCTACCTGTATCGGAACATCGGTTTCGTTCAGCAGTTCCTTGATGAGCTGCTCGTTATGCTCGGATTTGGATCTCGCCGCATCGATATCGACAATCTGCAGTACTTGCGCGCCATCGGCGACAAAATTCTGCAATGCTTGCCGCGGTGATATTTCATGGACTATATCGTTGTCTTCATTGGAGGCGCCGGTTATTACCTTGCCGTCCCGAACTTGTATCTCTGGTATGACGATCATCGCCTGTAATCTCTCGGATTGAACGGATTGAATGCGCCGCATTATATCAAATAGTTTTGCCGCGTTGACTACATTTCATGACACTAAATCAGCAGAAATAATAGGAATGTCGCAATTACAACCATGCGAGTCCTGTTTGTATGTATAGGCAATGTACAAGCTCCCGGTACCAGCGCCGCTCAAGCCTGAAACTACCGTCATTGCGCAGGTAGTTTTGTTCGCCGCGCACGATGTTGCGTGGGCTCAGCGAGTTGAAGCTGAAAATACCCGGGTCTGCTACTTATCAATTTCGTAGCGCTTCATCTTCTCCCATAGATTTTTACGTGAGATACCAAGCGCAGCTGCCGCCCGGCTAATTTTGTGATTATTTTCGGCTAAGGCCTTGAGGATGGCCTTGCGTTCAGCTTCTTCAATAGATTTCCTCAGTGTCGTTGTGCTGATGTCATGATTGTCGTCATCCTGAATCAATAGTTCATTGGGGCTGATCCAGGGGGCATCACATAATGCGACTGCTCTTTCAATTATATTTCTAAGCTCGCGCACGTTTCCTGGAAATGGCATGGACTGGAGCTGTAGCTCCGCTTCCCTGGATAATCCTTTTATCGTACTTCCGGTTTTGGCTGTCTGCTCACCGACGAATAATCTGGCGAGATATACTATGTCTTCGCGGCGCTCCTGCAGCGGGGGAACATGCACATGAATAACATTAAGGCGCCAGTAAAGGTCAGACCTGAACTCATGGTTCTTGATGGATTCGTCCAGATTTACCTGGGTCGCCGCGATGACCCTGACATCCAATGGGATCGGCTCAACGCCACCAACGCGTTCGATTTCACGTTCCTGCAAGACGCGCAGGAGTTTGACCTGTATTTCGGGTGACACTTCCGCAATTTCATCGAGAAAGATGGTTCCCCCCTGGGCCTGCTCAAAGCGACCGATGCGTTGTTTTGCCGCACCGGTAAATGCCCCTTTCTCGTGCCCAAAGAGTTCACTTTCTATCAAACAAGGATAGATCGTGATCGCGGAGCGATCCACGATCTTATCCCGGTGTTGAACAAGCCCGTTCTCTATAGTTGCAAATATCTTTTTTCGAAACCCCGGTGGCAGATGCCGACCAGGGTGCTCTGGAGTCTCTTTGGGCATTTCGAGACAAGCTCAAGGAACTCGGCCATTACTATACGCAATACAAGGACATCGAGCACCTCAAGCTGCAGTTTTCGGATCAGCTACGAAAACTGCACGGAGTCATAGATGTCGATGTTTAATAAGCTTGTCTATGTGCCTTCAAGTATCTAGCAATACTACTCATCGACCGTTTTGCCGGAAGGTTTTATGCCTTTAAAACTGCCTTGTGGAGCGGATGCTTTGACTAGTGTAAAAACATTCTTATCTATTTGCCGTCGAATAGTTACATCGACATAAGTCGTTTCGTTAGGTGCTAGTATCTTTTCGATAGGGAAGCCTTCAGATCTAAACTCGCCTGCACTATAGTGAGAGAAACCCTTGTCGGGTCTTGCTACAACTCTAATACCAAATAAGCCATCTTTAATTCCCCCCATTATATCGGCGTTTACATAGTAAACGAGATTGCTTGTACTTTTATTGATTTGTCGATCTCGAAAAAACCCTTTGGGTAGGTTTGTTGGGCTATAGGTACGTCCGGCCAATAGGAATACATCAAAGTCATCCTGTTTAATACTGTTACCCTCATCATCATGTATATTAATCACCAACATCGCATATCGATTAGATTGGCCCTGCTCTTGTTTTGACAGTTCTTCTAATTCTTTTGCCCGTGTTTGATAGTCGCTAGGAGTTACAACCGCCAAGCATTTAAGTATATGATCAACAATAGGTTCATTGTTTGCGTTACTTCTCATGATGCTCCTCATAATACCCATTTTTCTTCCAGAATGGCTGTAATCACCAAAAATTCCGATGGGCGTAGCTTTTGGTTTACGAATAACTGAGCTAATTGCTGGTTTGAAAGAATATACTTTCGGAGATTTCTTAAGCAGGTCGGTCGTTTGGATAAGCTCAACATAACGATAATTCAAATTGGCACCGGCTACACGCACGACCCCGTCAGAACCAGGCTCTACCAAATAGTCATTTAGAAAATCGTAAAATTTGGTATCTATACGCTGCCCAGTGAGTACAAACGGGAAAAAATTGTTTTTCGCACTATCGTAGCGAATCCATTTTTCGTTCAAGTCAAGTTGTTCACGACTTCCTAACGAGAGCCAGTCCAAAACCTTTTGTCCAGGCTCCACTCCTTGAAACCAGGATTTTATTCTGCTCAGCCGCTTCTTTCCGATAACAGCGAGCGAGGACCCATGATTTGCTGGGGCGAGCATAACGAGATGCTTTAAGGGTAGTGCCCCCAGCTTCCGAGCGCCATAAAACCGGTCGACCCATTCACGAACCACTGGCCCCCCTGTCGAATGTGTTATGCACGAAAATTCTCTTATGTCGGTGTCATTGCCCGGTATATCTCGCAATGCTCTATCCATAGCTTTTGCAATATCATCAACTGTAACTTCATCATGGAAACTGACATATCGTCCTAGATTGATGTGGTCGATTTGAAGGTCCAAATTGTATTGCTCGGCCGCTGCAACTAAAGCTTTTGGAAGTTCTCCGTAGGTGTCAGTATTTGTAACACTCCAACCATGTACGAAAATAATATTCATTACGCCCATCCCAAGAATTGATATTTTTTTAGGGAATAAAATAAGCCATGAGTCTTTTAGCTAGTTGGCTACTTCATCCTGAAATTGTCGCCCACAACTAATAACATATAAGATAATCAAAGAGCAATAGCTGAGAATTATTTGGTGCGAAAAGATCAACAAGAAATGCTATCAGTATCATATGTTGACACCAGGTAACTATCTGCATCGAGGGCTAAGTAAAATGAAGCGTATCAGTCATTTGTGTACGACGCAATCCCACCAACTTTGTTCTCAAGCCAACCCACAAATGTATATTATATTCGAAGGCATTTTGGATTGACGTTTGGACCTAAATACACAAGCCTACGAGACAACAATTGATACCCCTTTGGTTAACTCAGCAATGCACACTGTTAGTCATGTGCGATTTCAGCTTTGCATCCGCTTGAACCATCGCATTTTAGGAGCAATGGTGATTCCCCGTTTGAGGAAACAACGATCAAGCCATTTACAGAGGTAACAAACTGCGCCCTTGTATTCCTTAGTTTCTTCTTAAATCCAGAGCGATCTCCGCATCTAGTCGGATGGGGTGGTGCAGCTTCCACAGCATCGTCGTACCTCTTGACGACATTACACTTTGGGTGTCCAAAACTTGGGCCTGAGCTAAATACTACAACTTCGGGATCTGTTGCTTTAATCCACTCTTCGTGGTTGCTACGATGTGTTGAAGCACCATGATGCGAGGCGCTCAAGACCGTAGTTTTCACCTTTTCAGAATAGTTTTCTAACGCCTGTTCTTCCGTATCTCCTTCGGCATCACCCGTAAAGGTTGCGCCAAAGTCTTGATATCTTATTTCGAGTATATGGCTGTTACTATTGGGGTTATCGCCGGAGTTCACTGTTAGGGTGTACACGGATGCCAGACCGCATCCTAGCCAGTCTGACTTTATCGGGGAATTGTCGTTGTCGAAATCCTCTGGAGATTCATTGTGGACCTTAGCACCTCCGGCTTTTTGTTTTTCTAACCAGTCTGGAAAATCCGACAATTTATAGCGATCGTGATCGCCGCCAAGCCAAATGTTGTTTAGTTGAACACTTTTCAGCACTTCTGGAATCATCCCGTAGTGATCCTTGTGCGGGTGACTTACAACCAGGTTAGGTTTCTTTTCGTGAGCATCCAGGATCTTTTTCACATACTTTTTTGTACGAGTTGTATTTCGATCATTGTCACCCAAACCTACGGTGCCGCAATCGATAATCATAGGAGGTGCTTTGGGACCAGGGCATTCAACTACGGTACACATTCCAGCGCCAACATTGATGTAGTGTAATCTGAGTTCATTCTGAGCGCGCTCAGGTCTAATTTCCCCAATCACCTTCGTAAAAGATTTGCTCACAAAACCTTCCTTGCCGCTAGCGAGTTCGACAACGTGCCATCTTGGAACGCTTCTAACGTAGGGCAATGAGCTACCAGATAAAAGTTCACCGATCTCACTACTCGAGCTGCTATCGGATTCATATATATTCACATGGTGAGTCACTCTGTTTCGAGGAATCACAATGTCGGCTAGTACAGTCTCAAACAGAAATATCCCCGAAAGCAACGATACCCAAACTAGGAGTGATTTCATTTTTCACCACCCTTGCCTTTGCTCTTCGTCTGAGAATCTTTTGGTTTCAGTAAATCATGAAACGCCAACGCATTTGTTAAACTGTTAAACCAAAATGGAGCTCCTAGCATTAGTAATATTGCCGTTACTAATATCCCAATAATATTCCGAATTTGAATTTTGCCTTGATCATAATAGAACCTCATTTCATCTCGAAAAGGCCTTATGTCGATAAGGTGTAGCTGGCTCGATATTTGTTTCAAGTTTTCTATATTTTGATCTAGCCTTTTCTCTGCTTCTTGGTAGAGGTAACCCTCGAATTCAACAATAATCGATTCTAAGTCTTCGTGGTCCTCAATCTTATCGGCCAATTCTTCCGATAGATCTCCTGGATATAATGCGCTTGCTTCTAATCCATTAATGGCCTCTTTGATTTCCGGATAACTTTTCGATAATTTTTGAATTGATTCCGTATAGCTCGATTCTGAATTTGATATCTCATGAATTTGACTCTCTGTGCTTTTTAAGAGATCTGGTGCTGATTTAACTATTTCATTTCTATATTCGCGATCCAAGGATAAGTTTTTGATGAGTTCAGGCGTGCTGACTTGGAATGTGGCCGCTATGACAACAGCCCAGCCGATGCTTACTAGTCGCATCGTTTGTGCGAACCTTTTTCGTAGTGGTTTATCAAACTGTTCGAATTTTTTCGCTATCGCTTTTGAGTCCGCATCTTCACCGAGCTCTTTGCTAAGCGCGCCCTCGAGTGGCTTAGATTCAATCCAGGTCACTTTCGACCCTAAAACCGCCATGGCAAGATGGCTAGATTCTTTTTGTCCACGTAAAGGGTTGGACTCGTAACCGTTTAGAATTCGGTTAGTAGATTTTAAACATTCAGTGGGATCGAGGTCCGTCTCACTTTCAAGAAGTCTTCTAATACCGAATCTTAAATTCCGACCGCGGAGCCTCAAATAATGCTGCGTTACTTGGCTTAGGGAAGTAACCAGTAAGCTGAGTAACAGCATGATTACCGAGAAAGCTACGATGGTGCCTGCAATATCAATTAGCACTGTACTACCTCCATTAGTTGCACTAGATTAATTGCTCTCGACTCTAAATTAATTTGACCGAATGCGGTTAGTTTTTTGAGAAATCGAAATTTTAACTGCGAGGCAACGCAGCTAGCTCAACCATCCGTAAAACTTATAGATTCGTGGCTATATAGTATGTCGATGGGTTTTTAATCTCAAGCTCGAGCATTTAGAACTTGTATCCTTTGGTACTGATGGTATTGTCAAGTTGTCGACGATATTCCAGGTTATGAGATAATCTGAGTATGAATAATAATAAAATGTATTCAGGTTATCGCTATCCTGCACCAATAATAAGCCATACAGTCTGGTTGTATTTCCGTTTCACTCTCAG
>JAAEPH010000265.1 GCA_024232855.1 Gammaproteobacteria bacterium | reverse complement strand
TTGTCTATTGATTCCACAAGAAATATATCCTCAGTCGCTCGTAATCACCGATACGAGACTTCTTCGGATATTTCCTTGTGAAATCAATATACTGCGCGATTTTTGCGCATATTTATGAATTCTCCGGGCTAAATCAATCGCTCGCCTCATGTCGCCTACTTTTGGCGCACATCTTTTTCGCGCCCTCCGGGTAGAGACAGCCATTGCTGGCCATCCCCCCCACAGATCCGGACGTGACCAAAACCAGTTTCACGGCTTCCTTTCCGACCCCAAGGTTCTGGATTTAACTCGACACGATACTGCGTTTTCTAGGTTCAAAAATGCGCCCCGTCTGCTTTTTCGATAACCTCTGGCGCATTGCTATTCGCCGGTTAAGTAACGGCTGACCTCAATGGCACTTAACTTAAGCCAAAACTATCGTCATTGCAGGCCGGGCCGCGCTCCCGGCGCGCCCGGCACTCGGGCATCCTGCCCTCGAGCGGGGCCCAGCCCATGAGCGCAGCGATTGCTTTGGCTGCAGCGAATGCTTTGGCTGAAGCGAAGCAATCTTTTAGCTTAAGATCAAGCATTTGGAGATTGCCGCGTCGCTGGCGCTCCTTTATGCCCTTTGGGTATTTATGCCCTTTGGGTATTTATGCCCTTTGGGTATTTATGCCCTTTGGGTATCGCAATGACAGCCGTTTGGAGCTTAAGTAGGTGCCATTCACGGCTGACCCTAAACTTCACTTTGACCGGGACTCGCCCGGGACCTATGCCCCGTGCTCTGCCACCACATCGCCACGCGTTACCCCCAGGGGGAGGTTGTCATGCAAGCAAATTATGCGACAATATCCCTTTTGTCTGACAAATCATAAACATGAGCAATTCAACGCTACTGGCCAGTTTACAGGCCAGCTTTATCGGCTGTAACACCGAGTATCCAATCGTTGATGGCAAGCGCGGACCCCGGATTTATCTCGATTCTGCGGCATCCACATTGATGATGGCGCCCGCCTACGAAGTAGGACATGAATTCCTGGTGCACTACGCCAGCACGCACTCGGACCTGCATTATGCAGCGCGCGGCGCATCGCATGCATTTGACTGGGCGCATGATCGCGTGCTCGAGTTCGTCGACGCCGATCCCGCGAACTACTGCAGTTTCTTTGCCGGCAGCGGCGCGACTGCGGGTTTCAACCGCATGGCGGCAAGCCTGTCACGCGCACGCCCGGAGCGCGGTATCGTGCTGATTTCGGAGATGGAGCACCACTCCAACGACCTGCCGCACCGTCATCACAACGCGCAGGTAATTCACGTTCCCTGCATGGGCGAGTTTGAACGTTATGGCGGACTCGACATGGATAAACTGCGCGCCATCTTCGACGAGCACGGCGAGAATATCAATTACATCGCGGTGACCGGAGCGAGCAATGTCACCGGCGCCATTACCCCGCTAGCCGAAGTTGCCGCACTCGCGCATGCGGTCGGCGCCTACCTTATCGTCGATGCGTCGCAGATGATCGCGCACGCGCCGGTAAGCATGGATGATGCCGATATCGATATACTGGTGTTCTCGGGCCACAAGATCTATGCGCCCGGCTCACCCGGCGCGGTCATCGCGAAAAAGAGTCTGCTCAAGGCGATCAAGCCCGCCGAACTGGGTGGTGGCATGGTCGACGACGTCTACCTCGAAGAGTTCATGCCGACCGCGACCCTGCCCGACCGTGAAGAAGCCGGCACGCCGAACATCGTCGGCGGAATCATGCTGGGCGCCGTACTCGACCTGTTGACCCGGGCAGGTATGGACAAGGTCCGCGAGAAGGAAATCGGCCTGATCGATTTCGCCTGGAATGGTTTGAAGGAAATCGAAGGCGTCAGCGTATACGGACCGGAGCCCTCCGAAGTGCCCAGAACCGGCACCATAGCCTTCAACATCAAGGGCTTCGATCACGGCCTCACCGCCGCCGCCCTCAACGATTATCACAACATCCAGGTACGTAACGGTTGTTTCTGTGCGCATCCCTACGTGCGTGAATTGCTCAAACGCGAACTCTGGGAGATGGATATCGATCCCGATGCACCCAATGCGGAGGCCGATGTCGAAAGAAAGCGCGGCATGGCGCGTGCCAGCCTGGGGCTCTACACGACGCAAGCCGACCTCGAAGCGTTACTGGTGGGCGTGCGCGATCTGGTGGAACGACGCGATGAAATCTTGTCGCTATACGAGCCGATTGGCTCGAACGGCTACCGCCACACCCGCTTCGACCCGGCGCCCGTGGATCTGTTCGACCCCGAGCGATTGCTGGGAAATTATCTCGCCAAGTCGGCTTAATATATCGCGGGATAAACGATCGCAATCCACTTGTCGGCGCTGAAAATACCACCACCCCACTCTGCCTCGAGATCCTCGAGATCCTCGAGATCCTCGAGATCCTCGAGTGGATTCTACCGTGCCCGGGATTCGAAAGTGGTTAACCCGCATATCTCCTTTGTCGATATCGGGGATTGATGCAACTGCGTACCCGCGATCATTCGTGCGGAACAAAATCAAGTCTGCGCCAGTATCGACGAATTACTGTATTATTGCGTGACCCTGCCTGTGATCACGTGTGCCCTGGTGCGACCACGTCATGTGCAGACATCATCACCATGGGTATTTATGCAAGGAGGTCAAAATGAAGCGAGATCAGAACAAGCAGAAAATCGTATTCATCGCCGGCTTGATAGTGATCGCCATCGTATCGCTCGGAGGATATCTCTACAACGCTCAACAAAACACGATCCGCGCTATCACGGATGAAAGCCAGGCAATGCAACAGGCCTTAAGCCACGAGCTGGGTCAAAGCAGGCAGGAAAATGACCAACTGAATAAAAGCGTCCAGCAACTCACACAACACCAGTCCACACTGAAGACCAGTTTAGCCGAGGAGCAGGAGTTGCTGCATCAATTGCAGGCGGAAGTTGAGGCTGCCAGGGCGGAAAAGCTGCAAGTCGAACTTGCCATGCAAGAGGAGCTGCAGAGTATGGCAACGGTAAGCGGCGAACGAAGCCAGCTCCTGGACAAACTTGAATCCGAGCAGGAAAGAAGGCGCCAACTCCAGCAGCAGATTGACCTGGTAACCGATGACGTCAGCCAAAGGGAAAATGCCCTGACGGGTGCGGAACAGGCGGTTACACAATTGCATTCTCAATTGGCGCAAACCAGGGAGGAACAAGACCAGCTTAAAAACAGGATGGAAGAAGTCAATCAGCAACGCCAAAGAGAGGCTCAGCATTTTGCGCAGCTGGAGCAGCGTCTCAAGCATGAACTGAACGAAAGCCGCTTCGAAATTTCACAGCTAAAAAATCGAATGACCGTAATCAAATTGACGAGTGAAGTTCTTTTTAATTCAGGCTCGGCTCAAATAAAGCCGGCCGGTCAGAAAGTGTTATCGCTGATTGCTGAGTCGTTGAACAATTATCCCGACCGGGACATAAACATCGAGGGACATACCGATAGCGTTCCGATCGGCAAAAACTCCCGTTATACCTCTAACTGGGAACTTTCAACGGCGCGAGCACTGGCTGCCGTCGATTACTTCCAGCAGAACAGGCAGATAAATCCGAAACGGCTGAAGGTCGTTGGCTATGGTGAGCACCACCCGGTATCCAGCAATGAGACAGTCGCTGGCCGCCAGCTAAACCGAAGAATCGAGATCAGACTGCTGCCGGAGTCGGTTGATCCCGACGGGGAGTCGTAATGTGCTTCGTATCAATTCGCCTCTCCTTTGCTGAAAGACTGCTGTTCAGCTGTGCATCTACGGAAGTATGTCGCCATGAATGAAATCTCTGTAACAGTAGCAAAACCTGAGGAATACGAAGCCGTTGGAGTCCTTGTACACAGACTGTTGAACGAGCTGTTTCCAGGCGAGGATGAATTCCGCAATTCGGAGAAATATATTTCCGCCGCTCGGGAACTATTGCTAACCGGGGAAAACCTGTGGGCACTGGTCGCTAAAAATGAAAGTGGTGAAATGATTGGTGTCCTCACATTGAATCAATGTGCCGCTATCTATGCCGGCGGCAACTTTGGCGAGATATGCGAACTTTACGTCGATAACACGGAGAGATCGTCTGGTATCGGAGCAAAACTGATAGACGCTGCCAGGGAATTTGCGAAGCGCAAGGGCTGGCTGGAACTAGAGGTGGGCGCTCCACCTCAGCCCGACTGGAAGCGAACCTTTGAGTTTTACATTGACCAGGGCTTCGAATATGTCGGACCGAGGTTATACCTGACAGTCTAGTGGTCGAACAACTAGCCCGGAGAATTCATAAATATGCGCAAAGATCGCGCAGTATATTGATTTCACAAGGAAATATCCGAAGAAGTCTCGTATCGGTGATTACGAGCGACTGAGGATATATTTCTTGTGGAATCAATAGACAAGCGAGA
>JAAEPH010000264.1 GCA_024232855.1 Gammaproteobacteria bacterium | reverse complement strand
GCGCCGTCGTGCTGCAGGCGCTCAACGCCGCGATGGATGCGCGCAACGCGGAACAGAAAGAAACAGAGTCCGATGACGTTACCGCGGTAACGTCCGAGCCCCCGGATCAGTTTGCGCAACACCGCGCCGATGCGCTGACAACATTGGCGAATAGTCCCCGTAAAATGGATGCCGAGCTGCGTTGGCGTCCAGGAGTATGAGGGAATAGTGACTCACCTGAAATTCAGCAACAAGAGCCGGGGCGCAGATTGGGAAAAAGGGGTTAATCCTTCAGGAACTTACTGATCGTGATCGGTTTCGAAGCTGATATGGGAGGCATAGGTCTGCGCTGCCTGAGCTAAAGGTTCGCCGCCTTGCGGCGCCCGGGCAAGGGTGTAATGTATTATTTTGTACTGTAATAACAGTGGGGAGTGATGGGAGCAAGATGTTCTTTTCCGGGAGATTTCTGACTATTAGTGTCATTGTCGGGATTTTAGTATTCACCGGAATAATCCAGATATTTGGCCTCAGGGACCAGATTTCTACCGGCGTGAAGGGGCAGAATGCGATCCAGATGCTCGATGCAATGAGACGCCCCTTTCTGCTGATAAAGGAAGCTGAAAACAGGCTGGGTGACGGGGAGGGTCCCATTCACGATGATATCGACAACGGTAGCGCCGCTACGAATAAATTATCCATATTGTCGGCATTATTATTTGTATACCTGATTGGACTCATATTTATTTATCAAGCCGCCAAATCGCGTGAAACAAACAGTCTGGTCAAGAGTCTGGAGTCCAAAAATGCGGAATTGGAGCGCTTCGTTTATACCGTTTCGCACGAACTCAAAAGCCCATTGGTGACTATATCTGGTTTTGCCGGGATGTTGGGTAGTGATGTAAAGAGCGGAAATACGGACAAGGTGGAAAGCGATATCGAGCAGATCACCTCGGCGATTGGCACCATGTCGACGCTGCTTGCGGAATTGGTAGAGTTGTCGCGTATCGGCCGCGTTGTCAATCCGGCCCAAAAGTTTAACTTTGGCGATCTGGTAAGGGATGCTGTGAAATCTGTTTCCTTTCAAATTGCCGAACGCGATGTCGAAGTTAAAATCCTGCCTGATCTAGCGGATATATACGGAGACCGGGCTCGCCTGCTCGAGGTGATGCAAAACCTGGTTAATAATTCGATCAAGTTCATGGGGGATCAGTCTGAGCCACGGATCGAGATTGGCTCGCGAAATGACGGGCCGGAGGCGATCTGCTACGTTCGCGATAATGGTGCAGGTATCGATCCTAGCTACCACGAAAAAATCTTCAGTCTGTTCGACCGCTTAAATCTACAGATCGAAGGTACCGGGGTTGGCCTGGCACTGGCACGTCGAATCGGGGAGTTGCATGGTGGGCGTATCTGGGTTGAGTCAGAAGGCCTGGACAAGGGCAGTAGTTTCTTCTTCACCATTCCCAGGGCAACATAAATCGTCCGTAAATCACTCCAACAATCTTCGCGGTCTTTACTATGTAACCGGCCAAACTAGGCAGTTATATTCAGGCGGCTGAAAATCGCTATCCTGATTTCCTATCAAACAATTAACTGTGACGATAGGAACAAGCCAATTGAGCACATCGAGAAGCCTGATTCGGACAGCAGTGGGACAGTATACCTATTTACTGCCCCCGGAGTTCCCAGTAATCTAGCCCCACTTAGCCTTCGCTGGATCCCGGCTCAAGGCCGGGATCACGGTAGTAGCAGGCTTAAATAAGTGCCATTCTGGTCTGTCCGCTAATTCGCCCTAATTTGAGAAACAACTACTTCCCGATGGGCATGAATTGCTGCTGCAACCAGCTCGCGATATCTTCCGCTTCCTGCTCGGTAATCTGGATGTCCGGCATCATCCGCGGGCTCGCTTTTTTCATTTCCTCGGCGATGAACGATCTCACCGCGCCGCGCATCTCGCGGTTCAGCTGAACCGTCTTCAAAATGGTAGCGCCGGAGGCTCGCTGAACTCTCGGGAATACCCACTTGCCATTGTCGAGCAGGCCCTGCCCCTTGTCCTGGTGACAGCCAGCGCAACCATGCGTCTGGTACAGCTGTGCCCCCTCTCCGGATCACCGACGATCGCGGCCGGATTAGCGGGCGCGCCGGCGTTGTTACCAGCACCGAACTGGTAATCGTTGCCATCACCGGTATTACGCCGACGTCTCAGCTCCAGTGTCCAGCGATGGGTTTCATCGTTAAACGTGGCATGGGCCGTGACATCGGCGCGGCTGCCGGTGGATGGGCGACTGATTGAATAGGGGATGGTATCGCTCTTGACGAACTTGACTTTATCACTTATCGGTATCGCGTCATGCTGTTGGAAATGGGTTCGACCCGGTTCGGACGATCCGTAATCCCCCGACACGGAGTCGCGATAGCTCATATAAGCCGGCTGGCCTTTCTTGGAATGCTTCAGCTTCTTGGTGTCGTTGTCGATCGTCGGCTTCTCGCCCTTGTCGGCCTTTCTACTGTTGTAGTCGCCGATCCCGTAAACCAGGTGGCCGTCCTTTAACGTGTGCGAGGGTAGCGAACGCGTAGACGTCCAGTGCCAGACATCGGCCTTGTCGCCCGACACGTTGGTATGCATCGCCGCGACATCCTCACCTACCGCGCCTTCCGACATGACGGCGCTGATCTCGGCGTTAGCGTGACAATAGGCGGCGCAACCCAGTCCGCCGTCGCGAAGCAAGTGTCTGCGGGCATGAAGCATCTGAAACCGGCCATTAGCGCCATCGTCACGGTGCTCGTTCGGGCAAATTCAGACAATAGATTACTCGCGTTCGCGGAAAAGCCGGGCTAAAGACGGCATCAATGTCTGGACAGAGTATGAGGGGCTAATACAGACTACTGGCACTCCCTCTTAAGTGACAGTGCAGCATGCCGGAAACCCCCAAACAGGATAATCTGAAACTGGCCGTCGGCGCGATCGTCGCGGGCTGCTTCGCGCTATCGCTGGGGGATGCGCTGATCAAGCAATACAGCACCAGTTTCGTGCTGTGGCAGATTTTCGTGGTACGCTCACTGATCACGATTCCCTTCCTGGTTTACCTTGCGCGTATTCGCAGCTGCCAGGATCCGCTCAAACCCGATGCCCTCGCCTGGACGTTATTGCGCAGTCTGTTGCTGGTCGTCATGTGGGTGTTTTACTTCGCCGCGTTACCGCACATCGAGCTCGCCGTGGCCGCCGCCGCGTTCTACACCTTGCCGCTGTTTATCACCCTGTTCGCCGCACTGTTCCTTGGCGAAGGAATTTCCACGCGCGGCTGGCTGGCGATCGTGACGGGCTTCGTCGGCACGCTGCTGATCCTGCAGCCGCAAGCCGATGACTTCAACGCCTGGGCGACGCTGCCGCTGGTATCGGCGCTGCTTTATGCCGGCGCGATGATTCTGACGCGCAGCAAGTGCCGCCACGAAAAGCCAACCGTGCTATCCCTGTGGCTCAACATCAGCTTCGTTGTAGTCGGCTCGATTGCCTTGCTGGGGTTGAAACTGTGGAGCCCGGATGCCGAACTCGTCGCCTGGAATCCCTTCCTGTTCGGTCCGTGGACACCGATGGGGCTGGCCGAATGGCGCATCATGGGGATTCTCGCGGTGGCCATCATGGCCGGCAGTATCGGCGCCGCGGTCGCCTATCAAAGAGGCCCGGCGTCGACGGTCGCGATCTTCGACTTCAGCTACGTCGGCTTTGCCGCGATCTGGGGTTTCGTGATCTTCGCCGAGTTGCCCGGAGCCCTGGTGTCCGCCGGCATCATACTGATCGTCAGCGCCGGTATAATCGCCTCGCGGCAGCGATCACGAATCTTCTGATTTAGCCTGGCTCTCGAGTTTGGCGGGCCGGGGCTCGCCCTTCGGCCAGGCGCCGAAGGGATAGGGTTGGTAGTTGCTGTTGAAATTCATGTACTGCAGTATCTGGTAGATATAGGTACTCAACCCCTGCCCCAGCTTGCGCAGGCGATCATTGGTATCGCCGCTAAACAGCTTGAGCAGAAACTGAAAGATAATTATCGCGAAAAGCACGATCTCGGCGATGGTATAGAAAAAAGCATAGATCAGCATGTACAGACCGCGCATCCAGGTGGACTGGCTCTTCAGGTTTTCCTTGACGTCATTGCTCATGGCCGTTTGCTCCTCAAATCAGGGTATTGCCAATATACTCATCCAACATCGAAAAGCTAGCACGTATATCGAAAAATGAATTAATCTGGCTCAACGATGACGGCCCGGTAGCTGGCATAATCTCCTGTTCCGTGGACTCTTTGTTCAGGACAGGTAAATATCAGGCTGTCACACTGATAGTATTGCAGCATCGGGACGATCCGATTTCGCATCGTTTTAGCAGGGCGCAATGGAGACAAGACCGGCAATGCCGATACCAGGATTCAACTTGATCACGGGCGTTAAGCAACCCCTGATAATGCTGCTGGCACTATCGATGGGGCCGGCATCGGGCATCGCGCAGGCGGCCGACGCCCCGCAACCGAGCGAACTGATTCGCGCCGCCATGGAACACTGGCGCGGGGTAACCTCTTACTCCGAAATGACCATGACCATACACCGCGAAGACTGGCAGCGCAGTTTTTCGATGCAGGCCTGGACCGAGGGTGACAAGTTATCGCTGGTGCGGGTAACCGAGCCCAGGCGCGACGCCGGCAACGGCACGCTGGTCCAGGATCAAAGCATGTGGACCTACTCACCCAAGATCAACCGCATCCTCAAGGTGCCGCCGTCGATGATGAATCAGAGCTGGATGGGCAGTGATTTTTCCAACAAGGACATCAGCAAGTCGACCGACATCATCGATCAGTACGATCATCGCCTGATCGGCACCGAAACCCGCGACGATCACCTTGTTTACACCATCGAGTCGGTTCCGCACGAGGACGCAGCGGTGGTCTGGGGCCGGGAAGTACTCGTCATTCGCGATGACTACATCATGCTGCGCCAGGAATTCTGGGACCAGGACGGCATCCTGGTGAAGGAAATGAACACCACCGAAATCGCGCTCATGGATGGCCGCAACATCGCTACACGCATGCGCATGCACAAGCTCGAAAGGGAACAGGAATGGACCGAAATGAGTATCGACGCCATCGATTTCGACGTCGAATTATCCGCTAACCTGTTTACCCTCTCCAACCTCAGGAATCCGCGCCAGTGAAGAGCGTCGTGCTGCGCATGGCCTGGCGCAACCTGTGGCGACACGGGCGACGCACCTGGCTTACGGTCGGCGCAATGATCTTCTCCAACAGCTTACTGGTATTTTCGATTTCGTTGCAATTCGGCAGCTACGACATGATGATCGATAACAGCCTGCAAACCTTCTCGGGACATATCCAGTTGCAGCATCCCTCCTACCTGGATCAACCGAAGATGCGCTACACCCTGGCGGACATCGTCGCCAACGCGCAAAAACTGCGTGACGAACTCGCCCTGGAGAGCATTAGCGCGCGTGCTTCCGGGTTCGCGCTCGCCTCCAGCAACAAGCGCAGCCACGGCATCCAGCTGCTGGGGGTCGATGCCAAACACGAGCCACTGGTATCCACTTTTCCCGGCCTGGTGAATGAGGGGCGCTATTTGGGCCCCGGTGCGCAGGAGGAGATCGTGATCGGATCAATCCTGGCGCGTAACCTCAAGGTCGGCATCGGCGACGAACTCAGCTTTCTCGGCAGCGGCCTCGACGAATCGTTCGCCGCCGGCGTGGTAACGGTGGTCGGAATCTTCGAGTCGGGCATCCCCGACCTCGATCGCGCCATGGCGCAGATCAACCTGGGTTACTTCCAGGACAGCTTCGCGATGCAACGGGCGGGCCACAGCATCGTCATCCGCGCCGCGCACATCGACGACGTCGATGGATTGATGGCGCGCATCTCGGCAGGCATCGACGATCCTTCCAGGATCGTGCCACGCGACTGGAACGAGTTGCAACCTGGCCTGCGCCAGGCCATACAGGCCGATATGACCAGCGCCTGGTTCATGTACATCGTGCTCATCGTGCTGGTCGCATTCAGCGTACTCAACACACAGTTGATGTCGGTGCTGGAGCGCACCCGTGAATTCGGCACGATGATGGCGCTGGGCCTGAAACCGATTCACCTGGCGCGCCTGGTCATGCTCGAAACCGGCATGATGACGGCGCTGGGATTGCTGCTCGGTATTACCCTGGGCGCCCTCATCACGGCTTACCTGAGCGTGGTCGGCTTCTCTTATCCCGGCATGGAGGAAATGGCGGTCAAGTTCAACCTGCCGGATCGTATGTATCCCGCGATATCGCCGCTCTCGCTCACCCTCGGCCCGGTCATCGTCGCGCTCGGCAGCCTGCTGGCCGCGATCTACCCCGCGCTGCGCCTCAACCGGCTGCAGCCGATCGAAGCGATGCGGGCGGTCTGACATGGCGGCGCACAGACTCCATTTCAGCGTACTGCTAACCCTTTCGTGGCGTAACCTGTGGCGCAATCATCGGCGCACCGGCATCATGCTGGGCGCGATTGCGGTCGGGGTATGGGCGATGATATTCATGACCGCATTGATGCGCGGCATGGTCGATGACATGCTCAACGAGGGTATTCACAACCTGCCGGGGCATATCCAGATTCAACACCCCGATTTTCTCGACGACCCAAGCGTGGCCAACAGCATCGCCGAGCCCGCGGGCGAATTCGAGGCGCTGTTGCAGCGCATCGAAAGCAAACGCTGGGCGACCCGGATCAGGGTGCCGGCGGTTATCGCCAGCGAACGCGAAACGCGCGGTATCAACCTGGTCGGTATCGAACCCGCCGCCGAGGCCGATGTCAGCGGCCTGCCGGAGCTGCTGAGCGCGGGTCGATTCCTCGAATCCCGCAAGGACAGCGGTATCATCATCGGCGCTAAACTGGCCGAACGCCTGGAAACGCGGCTGGGCAAGCGCGTCGTCGTCATGAGCCAGGATCCAGATAACAACATCCGCGAGCGTGGTTTCAGAATCGTCGGCATTTACCGCGCCAAATTGCCCGGCCTCGAAGAGTTCAATGTATACGCCGCGCGCGATACCCTGCAGCAGTTGCTCCGTATCGAGGGCCGCGTCTCGCAAATCATTGTCGTCGGGGAGGACTACCGCGACATCGAGCCGCTCTATCGGCAGGTTCGCCAACAGGCGCCGGCGGACCTGCAGGTGCGCGCCTGGTACGAGATCGACACCTACCTCGCCACGATGTTCAACATGATGGATGGCTTCGTACTGGTCTGGGTGATCATCATTTTCCTGGCGCTATCCTTCGGACTGGTAAACACGCTGGTGATGGCGATATTCGAACGCGTGCGTGAAATCGGTCTGATCCAGGCGCTCGGCATGCGCCCGGCGCTGATCCTGTACCAGATACTGATGGAATCCACGCTGTTGCTGCTGATCGGCCTCGGCCTCGGTAACGGCCTGGCGCTGGCGACGATCAAGCCACTGGAGAGCGGGCTCGATATTTCAGTCGTCGCCGAGGGCATGGCGATGATGGGCGCGAGCAGCATGCTGTACCCGAAGCTGACTTCTTCCGATTTGCTGCTCGCCAATTCGGTCGTCATTTTACTTGGCGTACTGACCAGCATATTACCGGCCTGGCGCGCCGCCAAACTGGACCCGGTGCGGGCACTGAATTCCACCTGACGAGGCGATATGAGCGCAATACACTGCCACCAACTCTGTAAAACCTTCCACCAGGGTGACGAAATCATAACCGGCCTCGATCACGTCGATATCACCATTGAAACCGGTGAGTTCGTGTGCCTGTCGGGGCCGTCGGGGTCCGGCAAAACAACCCTGCTGAACGCCATCGGCGGGCTCGATACGCCCGACAGCGGCGAGATTCGCATGGGCGATCTACGCATCGATCAGCTCAAGCGGGGTGCGCTCGCCGATATGCGCCTGCACCACATCGGTTTCGTTTTCCAGGCTTACAACCTGATCCCGGTGCTGAGCGCACGCGAAAACGTCGAATTCGTGATGCAAGTACAGGGGGTGGCAACCGCGGAACGTGCGCGCAAGGCGAACGCTATCCTCGCCGAGGTCGGTCTTCAAGGCCTGGAGGACCGCCGCCCGGCACAGTTATCCGGAGGTCAGCAGCAGCGCGTCGCGGTCGCGCGCGCCATCGTTTCGCAACCCGACCTGGTGCTGGCCGACGAACCCACCGCCAACCTCGACAGCGTCGCCGCGGCACACCTGATGGGATTGTTTGCCAGTCTCAATGAAAACCACGGGGCCACCTTCGTCATCGCCACCCACGACAAGCGCGTGATGGCCTACGCGCGGCGCCTGGTGAAGATGCAGGACGGGAAAATCATCAGCGATGAAGCACAGTAGATCCATCCCCGCGAAGACGGCAACAAGCGGGTGGGTTACCGGCATTCTCGCGCTGCTCATCGCTTGCGGCAATGCGCAGGCCTACGATTTGCGCGGACACTTCAAGCCCCAGGCAACGGTGGCCAATATCCCCGCCGGCAGCGCGCTGCAGGAATTTATCGACGACCCGGCCGTTGACAGCGGCCTCGATCTACGCCTCAATTTCTCCGGCGGCGCGGCTAACTGGAGCTGGCATAGTGACTACCAGTTGCTCGCAAGACAGGGCGATCAACTCGAACTGTTACAACAGAACTCGATCCCCGGGTTCGGCGGTGCGCCGGTGGTGGACGATGACCACCGCGTGCTTGACCTGTCCCGCCGCATCAGCGACCGCGACGATCGTGTCATCGCGCATCGGCTGGATCGTTTCTACCTGAGCCGTACCACCGACAAGACGGTATTCAACATTGGTCGCCAGGCCGTGACCTGGGGTAACGGCATAATCTACAACCCGGTCGACTTTTTTAATCCCTTCGATCCCGCCGCGATCGACACCGAGTACAAAACCGGTGACGACATGCTGTATGCGCAGTACCTGCTGGATAGCGGCAACGATGTACAGTCCGTCTGGGTCGGCCGGCGCGACGATGACGGTCATGTCAGCAGCGATGCCACCAGCCTCGCGCTCAAGTACCACATCTTCTCCGGGTCCAGCGAGCTCGACCTGCTCGTCGCCGACCACTACGACGCGCGCATAGGCGCCGTTGGCGGCAGTGTCGATATCGCGGACGCGATATGGCGTAGCGACCTCATGCTCACGGATTCGAACGGCGAGCAGTTTACCAGCGCGGTGCTGAGCTGGTCGTACGCCCTGCTCGCCTGGGAGCGCAACCTGAGTACGACCATCGAGTACTTTCACAACGGTTTCGGAATCGACGACGGCAACTACGACCCACTCGCCCTCGCCGCCAACCCGGAGTTGGTGGCGCGCATCGAGCGCGGTGAACTGTTTACACTTGCGCAAAACTACCTGGCGGCCGCGGCAACCATCGAGCTGACGCCGTTATGGTTGCTCACCACCAGCGTCTTCAGAAATCTCGACGACGATTCGACGTTATTGCAGGTCTTCAGCCGCCACGACCTGCAGCAGGACCTGCAGCTATTGCTGGCGCTGAATCTGCCGCATGGGGATGACGGTACCGAGTTTGGCGGCATCGATTCGGACATTTCCGAGAATCCTTTGTCCGTCGGCGCTTCGCTTTTCGCCCAACTCGCCTGGTATTTCTGAAGCGGCGATTGCGAAACCGGATACGGGCAAGGCAACAATCCGCAATGCCCTCTGTGCCGGCGTTTACGCGGCGACATAGTCAAACCCGGGCATTTCCCCTCGCTTACCGACGAACGGTTGAATTTTGGCTCCCAATGGTCGTATGGCAGCCAAAATTGCGACTAAGCTTTGATTTACCGCCCCACACCTGTGAAATGCGTCACACTCTTTATTTCAAATACAGACGCCTTACAAAACAGGCTTTCGAGTCGGGAAGTTGAATTAAGACTCAGGGATGATGAACGAGGAAGACAGACACAAATGCTCGCCACAAAACTCAAGGTCATAAGCGCAAATAGCGCCAGAAACCCGGCACCGAATCCGGTTTATAACTCCGTCAAACGGTTTTCCCTGGAAGGTCTCAGCGACCTCATCCGGGTGTTGATGGAAAGTGTCGATGACGCCCTGTTCGAACTGTCGGACAAGGTCGGCAACGACCAGGAACGCAACATGTATTTCGAGGCGATGCGCGAAATCAGGTTGAAGCGGGATGGCCTGAAACAGCGATTCGATTACGAAATGCAACAGTGTTTCGGTCGCCTTACAGGCACAGGCGCCGGGACCGCCTCCGCAAGCGACGATAACGACGAAGATGAGTTGACCCTTATCGAACTCGACGACCTCGAAGACACTATCGCGATCGACAACATGATTTCGCGCGCGCGGCCGCATTTCGAAGACGACCTGTTCGGGGTGACCGAGCGGCTCAAGCTGGTGTTGAAAAGCAGTGAACTGGACCAGGACGAAAATCCGCTGGACCCGAGGGCCATCTGCGACAGTTTTCACAGCGCCTCGGAACTGCTGGAAACCGACATCCAGGTCAAGCTGATCTTTTACAAACTGTTTGAACGCTACGTAATCAATAACCTGGGACACTTTTACAGGGAAGTGAATGAACTGTTTGTCGAAAAAGGCGTGTTACCGGGCCTCAAGGCCGACCAGGAGCGCATGAAACAAGCGACTCGTTTCATGGCCAATCGCATTAAAAACAATTCCGCGCAGGCACTCCCCGCCGGCATGACGGGCGTTGCCGCGAACGCCAACGGCAACCTGTTTGCAGCCCTGCAGCAGGCAATTCCCGGCGCAGGCGGCGCGGAAAACGGCGTTGCCGGCCTCACGGCGGGTACCGGCGGACAGGCGCTGCCCCCTATAGCGGCCGCGGATTTTGTCAGGGCATTGACCGATCTGCAAAGCAACAGCCTGATGAACCAGCCATTGGACCTGCTCGATCCGCAGAATCTGAGGTCGACCACGCAACAGCAGCTGGGCGCCTTCAGGCAGGAAAATGGACACCGTTTCAACGGCACCGATAATCAGACCATCGACGTGGTATCGATGCTGTTCGATTTCTTTTTTGACGACGAGGCGCTGCCGACGCCGATCAAGGTGCTGATCGGTAGATTGCAGATTCCCATGCTCAAGGTCGCCATCATCGACAAGGATTTTTTCAACCTGAAGAAGCACCCCGCGCGCAAGCTGCTCGACAGCATTTCGCGCGCCTCGCTGGGCTGGAGTGACAATAATGGCGACCAGCAGGCACTTGTCGACAAGACCGAGGAGATCGTCAATTTCCTGATTAACGAGTTTCACGATGATATCGGCGTGTTTGAAGAAGCCTTCAACAATTTCGAAAACTTTGTCCGCGAGGAAAGCCAGGAATCGGAAAAAGCAGTACAGGTGTTGCAACAGCAGGAACAGCAAAAAGACCTGCAGATCCAGGCGGCGCAGGATGCAGCAGCCCAGCTGGTCGCAAAACTCACCACGAATCGGGAGCTGAGTTTCGAAGTCACCGACTTTCTCGAAACCACCTGGACATCGGTACTGTTCAATGCCCATTTGTCACTGGGCGAATCGTCGAACCACTGGCGTAACCTGAAGCGCATCTCGACCACCTTCGTGTGGACGCTGGTCCCCAAGTTCAGCGAAGAAGATCGCGTCAAGATTATCAAGACCATCCCGGCCCTGCTGCGCGCGCTGTCAAAGGGCATGGGACTGGTCAAGATCAGCACCGAGGTGCAAAACCGCATCTTCCAGATGCTCGCCAGGGAACACGCCAGGATCGTCAAGCAGACTTCGAAGAATATCGTCACCCGCGTCGACGACCAGACGGTATGGCCGGAGGATGGCGGTTCCCAGGCATTCGCCCGGGCGCAGGGAATCGATCCAGCGAAGGCGATCGACCTCGAGTTCACCACGGACGCTAGCGGCGAGGTTCAGGTCGTCAAAAACGAGGAGGACGACGATTCGATTACCATCATTTCAGCCGCCTCGACCAGTGACGTCATCGACGATCTCAACCGGTTTACCTCCGGGGTCAAAGAGGGGCAGATCAAGGTCGAAGAGGAAATCGTACTGGCCTCCGAAACGGACGACTTTCATGAGCTGGTGGACGAATTCGAAAATCACATCGAACAGGCGCAGTCGCTCGAAATCGGCAACTGGGTTGAATTTATCGAATCGTCGTCGAAAATCCTGATCGCCCGGCTGTCCTGGAAGAGCAACGTGACCGGCAACCTGGTTTTCGTCAATCGCCAGGGACACAAGGTACGTAAATGCACGATCAACGGCCTCGCCATGGAATTACGCGCCGGCCGCGTCAAATGCATCGAATCGTCCTCGGCGTTCGACCGCGCGATATACACCATCACGTCAAAGATGCAGCACTAGCCCGCATCGCTCACCGATTTCCTACTGCGGACGGCGCGGCGGCGCGCGCGATCTCCCCGACAGCCTTCACCAGCGCTTCCAGGTCCGACTCCTGGTTGTAGTAGTGTACGGAACTGCGCACCATCTCCGGCAACTCGCGGCGGGTCGCATCGATCAGGGTACTGCTCGGCGTAGTCATATTGACGTTGATGCCGAGCTGCCGCAGCCTGGTTTCAACCTCGGTCGAATCTACCCCGGCAACTGAAAAAGTCACGATACCGCATTTTCGTTTGCCGATGTCGTGAACACCAACCCCGGGAATCCCGGCAAGCTGCGCGCGCAGGCTGTCGGCGAGCCGGCAAACTTCAATTTCGATATCGCCGAGACCAATCGCCAGGGCATAATCGATGGCGCAACCGAGGCCCAGCTTGGCGGCATAGTTGGATTCCCAGTTTTCAAACCGTCTCGCATCGGCGCGCAGCTCGTAATGCCCGGCATCGATCCACCGCGCCGAAAAGAGGTCGATCATCGGCGGATGCAGCGAGTCGAGAACACGACTGTCGACATACAGGAAACCGACACCGCGGGGGCCACGCAGGTATTTGCGCCCGGTTGCGCTCAACAGATCGCATTGAATCGCGTCGACGTCGAGAGCAATCTGTCCGGCAGACTGGCAGGCATCGACCAGGTACAAAATGTCGTGCGCCCTCGCCACCGCGCCGATTTCCTCGACCGGATTGACGAGGCCGCCATTGGTCGGTACGTGGGTTATCGCTATCAGCCTGACGCGCGCGTCGATCATCGCCTCGAGCGACTCGACGCAAACCTCCCCGCTCGCGGTCGACGGGATGGTCTCGACCACGACTCCCCTGTCCCTGGCGATCTGCAGGTAGGCCAGGTAGTTCGAGGCATACTCGGCTTCGGCGGTTAGAATACGATCCCCCGGCTGGAAGGGAATGGCGTAGAAGGCCATCATCCAGCCAACCGTGGCATTTTCGACGATCGCGACTTCATCGCGCCGGCAGTTGATCAGCCGTGCAATCGAGTCGTAGACGGCCTCGATTGCGTCATGCCGCAAGCGCTTCGCTTCGTAGCCGCCGACAGACGCCTCCAGTCGCAGATGATCAGTCTGGGCCTGTAGTACGCAGCGCGGCATCAGTGCGGCACCGGCGTTGTCCAGGTGTATGAATCCCGGCTCGGACAGCAGATCTTCGCGGGCAGCCTGTTTATCGATGGTCATCATTGAATCCTGTTTCTTGATCGGATAGCCGGGCCACAGCCCGATGCGCGCGTATCTTACTACAGCGCTAGCCTGCATATCTCACCGTTTTACGTCATGAGGGCGTCCCATCACTGGCTACTTGATCACCTGATCCCAGCACAGGTGCAGGGCATCCAGGCAGGAATGGGCGAGCCTGCCGCAACGCTCGGGACTCCAGCCCTGCACGATATCCGGGGTTGCGGTGGCATCCTTGAACGGCATTTCCAACGTCATCACCAGCGCGCCGAAACATTCGGCGAGCGAGCTCGAGCAATAGCTCATGTTGGCGTTACCGGCCGTGTTAGCGGGATAGCCCTGCTCCACCTGGAAATCCGGATTGAGATTTGCCAGCGTCATCTTGAACAGTTCGAGCTGTTGTTGACGCTCGCGATTCCAGCCGGGAATTCCCTCGGTGCCGGCGATGAAGTTATAGGCCAGGGCTTCGTCGCCATGCACATCGAGCCCGAAATCGAGCCCTGTGCGGGTGATCTTGTCGAGCACGCACAGTACTTCGGGGCTCTTGTCCAAACTCGGATTGTCCCATTCCCGGTTCAGGTTCGAGCCGACCGCATTGGTGCGCAGATGTCCGCGCCGACTGCCATCCGGGTTCATGTTCGGCACCAGGTAGATAACCGCCTTGTCGAGCAGGGCATTGACGACCGGATCGCTGTGATCGACGAGGCGGTTTACCATAGCCTCCATCCACCATTCCGCCATGGCCTCCCCCGGGTGCTGGCGCGCCACCATCCAGACCGTCTTGCGCGAAGCGCCGGGCTCGCCGAAACACAGGCAATCGAGGGTCTGGCCATCGAGCGTCAACCCCAGGGTTTCGACCTGGCAACGCTCACTCGTCTGCGCGAACGCGATCAGATCGGCGTGGCGCTCCATCGAGTAAGGGGCGAAATATGCAAAATACACCTGGTCCTCGGTGCTGTTATGCTCGATCACCAGACTTTCGCCGTCAAACGAGGTATCGACACGAAACCAGAATTCGCGGTCGTAGCTGGCGACCGCCCGGTAATCCTGCCAGCCTTTCCGATAGGCCGCCCCGCGGCATTGGTGATCAGGTAGCGGCAGTCGAGGTCCCTGACGTTGGCGGCGCGAAAATAGAACCCCTGGTAAAACTCGGACTGCCGGTCGGCACGAATGTTGAGCAGCACGCGCGAGGGATTGCTGCAATCGATGCATTCGATATTACCGCCGTCGAACTGACTGGAAATGATCATGGATATTCTATCTTCGTTTCATTGGGCGAAAGCTGTGTGAGAGAATACTTTATGCGCTCGTTAATTTCGATTCCTCTGCTGTTGCTGCTATGCGGCTGTGCCGATCTCGGCTACTACTGGCACAGCACCCGCGGCCACCTCGCGCTCATGAACCAGCGTGTCGATATCCAGGACATGCTCGCGAGCGACGAAATCGACGCCCAGCTGCAGCAGCGCCTGCAACTACTTCAGGAGATTCGCCAGTTCTCGATCGAGCAGCTCGACCTGCCCGATAACGGTAGCTACGACAGTTACGTACAGCTGGACAAGCCCTGGGTCGTACAGAATCTTTTCGCCGCCGCCGAATTCTCGACGCAATTACAGCAATGGTGTTACCCATTCATCGGCTGCGCCAGTTATCGGGGTTACTACGACGAAACACGTCTGCGGGCCTACATCGAACATCTCGAATCACAGGGCCTGGAGGTGTACGTCGGCAAGGTGCCCGCTTACTCGACACTGGGCTGGTTCGACGACCCGGTACTGAGCAGTTTCATCGACTGGCCCGAACACCGGCTTGCCGGTCTGCTTTTTCACGAACTCACCCATCAGCGCATCTATATTGACGACGACACCACCTTCAACGAATCGCTGGCCTCCGCGGTGCAGCAGGTTGGCACGGAGCTCTGGCTGAGATCGAAAAACGATGGGGAGGCGCTACTGGAAATGTCGCGCTGGCTGGCTTACCGTGAAGAAGTCATCGCGTTAATCGTGTCGACACGGGCGGGGCTGACAGAGCTTTACGCCGGCGATCTGAACGAGACGGAAAAGCGTCGGTCCAAAACCCGGCATTTCGACGCGGCGCGCGCCACTCACGACGGCATAGCCGCGAAGCACGATATCTCGGGCGGCTACGGGCCCTGGTTTGCGAGTGAACTCAACAATGCCAAGATCGGTTCGGTGGCGACCTACAATTCGCGCCTGGCGGCATTCGTCAACATGCTTGCCGCCCACGGCCACGATTTCCCGGCATTTTACCGCTATGTCGAAAAACTGGCTGGCCTCGACCGGGAAACGCGCAACCGCTGTCTTGACGCCTGGGACGAAAGCGCCAACCCTGACACCGGTATCTGTCCAATGCGCGAGAATGTTTCTCGCAGTGGCGCGGAGAGCGCAAGGAGCGCGGGGTAATAACGGGCGGTACCACCTTTATACTCTCGGCGGCCTCCGCGCCTTAGCGCCTCCGCGAGAAATAGTCGGTGTAGTTGTTTAGTTGGATTTTTCGGCGAGGTGTTCGGCGATCAGTTCGGTCAGACCGAGCAGCGGGATATCCATTTCATTGATCTCGATTCCCTCTTCCATCACCATGCGGCAGTTGGAACAGGCGGTGACGACCGCGTCGACCTCGAGTTCCTCGATCTGTGACTTCTTGCGATTGAAGACGGTGTGCTTCAGTTCCTCGGCGCGTTCGTTGCTGCTGACGCCGCCACCGCCGCCGCAACACCAGTTCATACTGCCGTGATCTTTCATCTCGACAAAGTTTTGCGCGATCGGCTGCAGCAGGTTGCGCGGTTGCGCCTGGATGCCGCCGCGGCGAACGATAGAACAGGGGTCGTGGAAGGTGAGGCGATCGCTTTCCAGGCCGGTAGTCTTGAGCGAGCCATTCGCCTGCAATTCGTCGAGTAGCTCGAGGATATGCACCACGCGGAACGGGTAAGCCTTGCCGATGAAATTCGGGCCTTCCCAGCGCAGCGCGGTATAGGCGTGTCCGCATTCGGGGCTGATCACGTTTTTGGCCTTCAGTTTTTCGGCGCCATCGACGACACGTTGCACGAGTTGCCCGGCTGTCGCCTTGTTACCGATCTGCAAACCGGCATTGGTCGCCTCGTAGGCTTCGGAAGACAGCGTCCAGCTAACGCCGGCGTGATCGAAAATCCTGGCCAGCGCTTCCAGGTACTCGGGGTATAGCGCAATTTCATTCGACGACAGCAGCGCCAGGTAATCCGCGCCCTCGACATCCATCGGTATCTTCAGGCCGGTGTTCTCCTCGGCGTGCTTGATCGTCGCCAGCACGGCTTTCATGGTAATGCCCATCGGGCTACCGATATCGACCGCGCGCTGAACGGCGCCGACCAGGCCCTCGGGAGAGAAACCGGCCACCGCAAGCGCATGCTTTACCTTGAAGATCACCATCGAAATATCGACTCCGAGCGGGCAAACCATGCTGCAGCGGCCACACATGGAACAACCGTCGTAAACCAGTTCTTCCCAGTCGGCGAGATCTGCCTCGGTCATGGGCTTGCTGATACCGAGCTTACTCGCAAGCCTGCCCCAGAAACTGTACTCGCTGTTCCACAGCTTGCGCATCGGTTCGGTTTTATAGATCGGGGTATACCTGGGATCCCGGGTCTCGGTGTAAAACAGGCAGGCCTCGGCGCAAACGCCGCAGCGTACGCAGCTCGAGAAAAAGGACATCACCTTCTTGTCCATTTCCTGGCGCAGCATATTGAGGCCTTTTTCCAGTCGCTCACTCATGATCGAAATCCCTCATATCTCACCGTTTTACTACTACGGGTTAACTCCGTTCACGCATCGATTCCGCGTCGACCGAACCAGGCGCCGGTAAAGGCCCGGCTGGGGATGAAGGTAAAGGCATGCATCAGACAGCTGAAAGGAAAATAAACCATCAGCAGTTCAACGGTGAAGAAATGTAAAAGGTTCAACGCATGAAATCCCTTGCCCAGCGCCAGGCAACCGGTCAGCATCACCACGAAGGTCAGGATTGCCGTGATATGGTCGTCGGTGGTCGATATCAGACGGCTGACCGAATTCAACATACGGCGTAACCACAACAGAATGAGGCCGAAAAAGGCAAACTGGGCGGCAACGATGAAGGCCCAGTGCGGCATCGGCGTCCAGCCGAAGCCGAGCAGGTGCTTCTCAAGAAAGTGCACGTGTGGCGCCGCGAAAAAAAGCAGGGCGAACAGGCCGAGGTGAAACATGTAACCCGCAACAACCTGCAGGCGGATCTGCGCTGCAATTTCACGATGCGGCACAAAGCGGCTGAAGACATTGCGAATCGCGCCGCTGCTCGCCGAGCCGCGCGCTACCGAGAGATCGGTCTTGCCTTTGGCGAACACGATTCGCGCCATCTGCCAGAGCACGCCAATGCAGAACACCGCAAGCGAGAAATACCACAGTGGCCCCTTGATCAGGTATTCAATCATTTGCCGCCCCTGTGGTTGCGTCGCCGGAATCAATTGGGTTCCCCTGCAGGCGGGCAAATTCCTCGGCCGACAGGATCTCGTCATTTTCATGGCAGGTTTTGGCCCAGCGATCGTGGTGCGCCTCGGCCCAGTTAATATCGACATAGCCGCTTTTCATGCCTTCTGACGAACCTTCGGTGCCGATCGAACCCAGGTACATGTGCCCGATGGAAACGGCAATCAATACGATCGCACCGAAGACATGCACAACGTTCGACACCATCATGATCACGCGACCCTGGCCGAAATTCGGGAACACCAGGATCAGCCCGCTGATCGAGATCGCCAGGCCGACCAGGATCACCAGCCAGTACCAGCTCTTTTCACCCATGTTGAAAAAACCGCCGGAGACGTGCCCCTTGCCGACGATGCCGCCCCCTTTCAACAGCCAGGTCAAGTCTCCCTTTTCATAGATGTTGCGGCGCGCGAAACTGACCAGCATCAACAACAGCGAAACCAGGAATATCGGGCCAAACAGGTTGTGTCCCTCCTTGCTCGCCGACGCTATCAGGGAAAAAAGGTGATGACCGAACAACGGAATCATAAGCGTACGCCCAAGCAGCAGGATCAGGCCGGTGATCGCCAGGAACAGAAAGACGATGGCCAGGCACCAGTGCAGGCTGCGCTCGTAGTCGGTAAAGCGAAACACCATGCGGCCCGACAGCCCGCCCTCAATGCCTACCTTGCCGCGCAACACGTAAAACGCCAGCAGCACCAGCACCACCGCAACCAGGAGCGTGGGGGCATGGCGCACCGGATTGTCGATGCGAAAGCGCGCCCAACGGTCGCCCTCGACATTGATCAGGACACCGCTGTCGACACCCTTCACCTGGCTGGTGCCGGTGACCGGAAGGTCCCGCTGACGTACCTCGCGCCACAGGTCGTTACCCGGATTGGTTGTGGAAACACCCTGTGGAAAGTCGGGCCTCTTGGGAGGGCCCGGCCCCGCAGTCGCCGGCGCGGTCAGCATGAATACCAACAGCAGGGTCGATGTCAGTTTTAAAACATCGTAAAGAATGGATGACCTGAAACTATCTAGCAAAACATATCCCGCCAATTTCCGTTATCCCCGAAGATAAACATGGCCCGGTCAGGCAGCCACATTTTTATTTGCGTATTTTTACCCCTGGATCTTGGAGTTATTGAAGTTGACACCCCAATTGAAAGCACTGGCGCCGCGATTGATGACGCGCTTGCGGTAAATGCTCGATAGCACGTCGGCATCACCCGCCAGCAAAGCCTTGGTGGAGCACATTTCCGCGCACAGAGGCAGCTTGCCCTCGGCGAGGCGATTGCGGCCGTACTTGGTGGTTTCCTGTGAGCTGTTATCGTCTTCCGGTCCACCCGCACAGAAAGTGCATTTATCCATCTTTCCGCGCGAAGAGAATGCCGCGGACTCGGGAAACTGCGGCGCGCCGAAAGGACAGGCGTAAAAGCAATAGCCGCAGCCGATACAGATATCCTTGTCGTGCAGCACGATGCCGTCACTGGTGGTATAGAAACAATCGACCGGGCAAACCATTGCACAGGGTGCATCGGAACAGTGCATACAGGCCACCGACAGCGACCTTTCACCCTGTTCGCCATCCTTGATGGTGACCACGCGGCGGCGGTTCACGCCCCAGGGAATATCGTGCTCGTTCTTGCAGGCGGTTACACAGGCGTTACATTCGACACAGCGTTCCGCGTCACAATAGAATTTCATTCTAGCCATTTTTCAATCCCTCTAAGCTTTGCTAATGCGACAAAGGCTGCACTTCGATTCCTGCATTTGCGTCACGGAATCGTAGCCATATGTCATCGCTGTGTTTGCGGCCTCACCCAAAACATAGGGATCGGCGCCCTCGGGATACTTGTGCCTCAGATCCTCACCCTGGAAATGCCCGGCAAAGTGGAAAGGCATGAAGGCCACTCCGGAACCGACACGGCGCGTCACCATGGCCTTGACCTTGACCCTCGAGGCTTCCGCCCCTTCGACCCAGACATCGTCGCCATCCTTGATGCCCGCGTTATTGGCGTCACGCGGATGAATTTCGACGAACATGTCCTGCTGCAGCTCGGCGAGCCAGGCGTTGGCGCGCGTTTCCTCGCCACCCCCCTCGTATTCGACCAGCCGGCCGGTGGTCAGGATAATCGGGTAATCCCTGGAGTAATCCTTTGCCTGGATCGACTTGTAACGCGTTGGCAGCCGCCAGAAGGACTTGCGATCTTCATAGGTCGGGTATTTCTCCACCAGGTCGCGCCGCGACGTGTACAGCGGTTCGCGGTGAATGGGCACCGGATCCGGGAAAGTCCACACCATCGCTCGCGCCTTAGCATTGCCGAACGGTGAGCAACCATGCGCGATGGCGACTCGCTGAATACCACCGGACAGATCGGTTTTCCAGTTCCTGCCTTCGGCCGCCGCTTTCTCGTCGTCGGTGAGGTCGTCCCACCAGCCCAGCTTCTTCAACACCTTGTCGCTGAACTCGGGGTAGCCGTCCTTGATCTCGGAACCCCTGCCGAAAGAACCTTCTGCAAGCAGGTTGGTACCGTTGCGTTCGACACCGAAGCGGGCACGGAAGGTCAAACCGCCGTCCGCTACATTCTTCGATGTATCATACAGGTTCGGCGTGCCCGGGTGGTTCATTTCCGGCGTCCCCCAGGACGGCCACGGCAGACCGTAATAGTCGCCGTCGGCGGGACCGCCTTCGGCCCTGAGCGTATCGTAGTCGAAAGTGCCCCAGGCCTGCTGGTGCTTCTTCAGCCGCTCCGGGCTCTGACCGGTATAGCCGATGGTCCACATGCCGCGATTGATCTCGCGCAGTATGTCTTCGATCAGCGGCTCATCGCCATTGACCTGGATATTCTTGAACATCTGCTCGGCCAGTCCCAGCTTCTTCGCCAGCTGGTACATGATGATGTGATCCGGCTTCGACTCGAACATCGGTTCGATGACCCTTGAACGCCACTGGAACGAGCGGTTGGATGCGGTGACCGAACCATAGGTTTCCAGCTGCGTGGAGGCCGGCAGCAGGTAAATGCCGTCCTTGCGATCCGGCATGACCGCCGACGCTGTCGGGTAGGGATCGACGATCACCATCATTTCGAGGCCATCCATTGCTTTTTTCTGTTCGGCGCCGCGGGTTTGACTGTTGGGTGCGTGACCCCAGAAGAACATCGCCTTGAGGTTGTCGTTCTGCGCGATATTGGCCTTGTCTTCGAGCACGCCATCGATCCAGCGCGACACCGGAATACCCTTGGTGTTCATGACCGGCACATCCTTGCCCTTGCTCTGCTCGTAGCTACCACTGTCGAACTGGCCCTTGACCCACTCGTAGTCGAGACCCCAGACGCGCGACCAGTGCTTCCAGGAACCCGCGGACAAGCCGTAGTATCCCGGCAGGGTGTTGGAGAGCACACCCAGGTCGGTCGCGCCCTGCACGTTATCGTGGCCGCGGAAGATATTGGCGCCGCCGCCGGACACGCCCATGTTACCGAGCGCCAGCTGGAACGCGCAGTAGGCACGTGTGTTGTTGTTACCGATGGTGTGCTGGGTGCCGCCCATGCACCAGATAAAGGTGCCCGGGCGATTGTTGGCCATGGCCTTGGTAGCGGCATAAACCTGGTTTTCGGGTACGCCGGTGACGCGCTCGACTTCAGCCGGGTTCCATTTCTTGACTTCCTTCATGACGTCGTCCATGCCGTAAACGCGTTGACGGATAAACTCCTTGTCATGCCAGTTGTTTTCAAAGATATGCCACATCATGCCCCAGATGATGGCGACGTCTGTGCCCGGGCGTATCTTGAGGTAATGATTTGCATGCGCCGCGGTGCGGGTGTAGCGCGGATCGATAACGACAATCGGCGCATTGTTTTCTTCCTTGGCCTTGAAAATGTGCTGCATGGCGACCGGGTGCGCTTCCGCCGGGTTGGAACCGATCAGCAATACCGACTTGGAGAAGTGGATGTCGTTATAGGAATTGGTCATCGCGCCGTAGCCCCAGGTATTGGCAACGCCTGCGACCGTGGTCGAATGGCAGATGCGCGCCTGGTGGTCGACATTGTTGGTGCCCCACATGGCGGCAAACTTGCGGAACAGGTAAGCTTGCTCGTTGTTGTGCTTGGCCGAACCCAGCCAGTAGACCGAATCGGGGCCCGATTTCTCGCGGATCTCGAGTAACTTGTCGCCGATTTCCTCGATCGCCTGTTCCCAGGAAACCTTTTGCCACTTGCCGTCGACCAGCTTGGTCGGGTACTTGAGGCGGCGTACGCCGTGTCCGTGTTCACGGATAGAGGCGCCCTTGGCGCAATGCGAACCCTTGTTGATGGGGTGATCAAAAGCCGGTTCCTGTCCTGTCCAGACGCCGTTTTGAACTTCGGCGATGATGCCGCAGCCGACTGAACAATGCGTACAGATCGTCTTGATCTCCTCGGTATTGGCGCCGGTCGCATTCGAGGCCTCGGCCTTCTTCATCATGACCGGCGATACCGTGGTCGCCAATGCCGCGCCACCCGCCATCAGGCTCGAGTTTCGCAGAAATGAGCGCCGTGTTATCGCTCCGGGTATGGCTTGCGTGGATGATGCGCTGCCTCGTGGATCGACAACGGATGAAGTTCTGGTTAACTTTTTCATGTCGTTCCCCCGGTTAAATGTCAGCAGACTTGTAGTAGGCGAGAACGTGCGGGCTTAGCTGGTAACCCTTCTGACCTGGTTTTTCGGAAGTTGCGCCACCGACATCGGCGATCGCCGCGGTGCCGGCCATGGCAGTGACTGCCGCACCCGCGCCCACTAGCGTGGACTTTTTGATGAATTCCCGTCGTTCCTGGTCATTGGGCTGACTTTTATTTTTCACGTGCTTCTCCTCCACAGGATAATAGAGTTCGACTGTTTTATTTTTAACTACGCATCGAGAGGTATGCTGACTCCAATTTCAAAATTGCCGCGCCAAACTGTGCGACTGGTCTGTAAAAATCGGCTGATTGGGCCCGGCCCAGATCAGTAAAAAAACGTTCCAGCCAGGACAGCATGTGCGTTTCGAAGAATCCTTGCTGCTGCTGAAGGCTGAAACCGTCGCCAATCATAACAGAAAAAACTTCCAAAATCGCGGCAGCGTGATCCTCGGGTTCGTGGGTGTCCGCGTTGCGTTCGAAACCGAGCGCGCGTAAATCATCGCGCAGGTCGCTAAGCGGTTGTTCCATAAGAAAACCAGTCAGGTAAAAGGATCCATAGGGAACGGTTTCACCCTGGCCGACACCGATGAAAAGGTTGTTGAACTCTACTTCCAGCTGGACTGGATCCCGGCCTTGCGCCGCACCGGCGAGGCTCGACATGGCCTCGCTCAGGTCGTCGGAATCGCCATCACCGCCGGGTGACAACTTACCCACGTGATCCAGCAGGGCCTGATCGGGCGCGGCGCGCAACAGGGCCGCCAACAGCGCCCATGCCGAGGCCCGGTAGCGTTGCTCTTCTTCGATACTTGCGTCGTCTGCGGTCGTCATAGCTGAATCGTCCTGGCTTCGCGCTACTGGCGAAAGTCTTTGTCTGGATTGAACTGACCGCCCATCGCCTCGGGATCCTGCACGATATCGACCACGCGGCAATCTTCGCACATCTTCAGGCGATCCAGCGCGCGCTCACCAGCGAACATGTAATGGTCTTTCAGTTTTTCCTGCATCTTGTGTATGACCGAAGTGGGTGCAAAAGGTTTGCCGCAGGATATGCACGCAAACGGCCTGTCACGATTGAGCGCGCGCGCACGGTTGCGCGCCTCCGACTGCAACAGCAGGCGCGGCGTGAGACCGATCGCATCCTCGGGACAGGTTTGCACGCAGGCGCCGCACTGCAGGCAGTTACTCTCGATGAAAAAAACCTCGGGCAGTTCGCGATTCGAGCCATCCTGCAGGGCCCTGCCCGGGCAGGCGCCGACACAGGCCATGCACAGGGTACATTTTTCGGCATCGATAACGGCTTCACCAAAAGGTGCCTGGCCCGGCAAATCGACCCACTCCGCCGCGGGTTGCAGGCGCGCAACCAGGTGGTCGAGCGCCTGTAAAATGGCATCGCGCTTGTGCGGCGGCATATCGTATTCGGCCGCCTCGATGGCGCGCGCGCTGTCGAGTGACGCCAGCGCCACCTCGTGCCGACAGATCGTAATACTCTCTCGCTGCAAACCCAGGCCAATGATCAGCTCCTGAACCCAGTCGACCTGCCGCTCGAGGTTGGCGACTGAACTGACCGGAACCTGGCCATCGAGGTAGAGCACCACCTGTGCGGCGCCGTATGCCAGCGCCGACAGGCACAGGTCCGTGCCGGCACTGGCGACTTCTTCGACAGCCACCGGTAGCAGGTTTTCGTAGGCTTGTAGATAGGGCAGCGGGGAAAAATCCTGCGCGTGAAACAGGACGATGGCGGCTTCGCCTCCCTGCTCTGTATAGCAGGCGAGCGTGTCGCGCAGGCGTAGGCCGTTATCGCGAAGGTTCGGGTACAGGTAACGAATCGCGCCCGACGGGCAAACCGTGGTACAACTGCCCCCACCCTGGCACAGGTAGGGATCAACCTCGATGATGTCACCGAGGCTTTTAATCGCTTCCGCCGGACAGGCGTCGAGACACTGTCGGCAAGCGATCTTGCCATTGACCGAGTGCGCGCAGATCGCGGCGTCGTAGTCGAAGTACCCGGGTTTCTGAAACTCGCCGCGCAGTTCACCCAGCTCCGCGAGCGCTTGCGTATCATTCCAGGCGGCGGGCGGCAGGTGAAAATATCCCGGCGGCAATAGTTCGCGCGCCAGCAATGGCGCTTCACCCAGGTCGAGGATGGCATCACCCTGGTAACGGTGCTGCTCATCGCCCGGCCCGGCGATCTCTACGACAAAAGCGCCGAGATAACCGCTAATACTTGCGCGGCCATCGGCGACCGCTATCGGGGTGAGGTCGATCGATGCAGGCAGATCGGCGCATTTCCGCAACGCGGCCTCATCTCCCAGCGCCAGCAGCTTCCCGGCAGACCGGTAACTGAGCAAACTGGTCGGCTCGAACTCGAAAGCGTCATATAGCGCCACGGCCTGCTCACGCGCCTCGACGTTACTCATCGTCCTCCTCCGCAACAGTCGATTGCGGTCGAACCACGTCATCCCCCGATTCGATGCCCGCCTCGTCCTCATCTTCGATGGATTCGACATCTTCGAGCTCTGCTTCATCGCTGACCTCGTTTTCCGTTGCCAGGGCTTCGCGCAACTTTTGCTGCTGCATTTCGATCTGGTGCTTCATGTCGCTGGTGACGATATCACCGAGCTTTTCGAAATAGGTATAGTCTTCATCGTATTCATCGAGGCCGTCGCGAATATTGAAGACGGGCGCGCGAAAGAGCTTGCGCAGGGCGAGATTGCGCAATTCATCGCTAACACCCGGAGACATGAAACCGCTGAAGTCGGATTCTTCGGTCAACGACTCGATATCGGGCATATCGGCATCGGTCAGTGGCAGCGCCTCGATTTCATCCGCCACCGGCTGGTTGAGGTTGGCGGTCGGTTCCACCGGGGGGGGGTGCTCGACACTTGCCGGCTCCGCCTCCGCCTCGAGCTTGCGGCGCGACCACCGCGACACCACCGATTCGCCGTTATCGTCGTTCATGAAGACTTGCTCTCCGGAGCATTTGCTGGTTTTTCGGTCTCGCTCCAGTTTTTGAGCTTGCGTCTGGTTTTCTTGATAGCGACGTAATGCGTCAGCACGTAAGCTTCCGCCCACTTGTAGAGCCGTGCCGGTATCTCGACCGAATAGACCTGTTCATCCCCTTCGAGGTAAGCGTGCGCCTCGTCGAAACTCAGGGATACCAGGTAGGGCACCGGCATTTCGTCATCCCCCTCGGGTTGGCCGGCAACGATAAAGCACCCCGGTTCGGGTGACATCAGGTTGTGGTAGTAGCTTTCGCATTCATCGAGGTGGAGGCGCAGGCTCAGGCCGCTGACGAGGAAATGCTCGGTACCGCCATCCTGGTAAATACGGCTGATCGACGCTTCCGCCCCGGCGTCCTGCACCACCACACCGATCGCGTCGTAACGAAAGTCGGCCCAGGCATGCGATGAAGGTTTCTTCTCCATCACCACCGCGATCGCCAGCGAATCGGGCAGTGCCTGATCGAAATCGTCCATTTCGAGCGTGTCCATGATCTCCTGCTGCGGCTATCAAACGTGGGAGCACAGTTATATCACAAACCGTAATAGTGGGTATCGGATCTTACAGGAGGTGTCTGATTTGACCGAAGCCGACTGACCACCTTCACCGACAACAGCCGTTCGTGAGGCCCGAAATGGTTAGACCGGGCAGTCTCTGAACGGTCAGGAACGTACGCCCACGAGCCCACACATTCATTTGTGACAATATTTGCATCACATGCCCGTTGGCAAATTTCTGTCCCGACGCCCTCGCGACGTAAAACGGTGAGCGATGCGGGCTAGGGATTAAGCAGTTTTGCAGCCAGTATCCTGGCCTTTGCTTCGACCTTCCTGGGCAGTTGTGGGCCTGGATCTCTGCCTATCAAACCGGTAAACAGGGTGCCTGAAGAGTCAGCACCAATCGTTTGTGCAGCCGTTTTAAGTTGGCTGATGGTGCTATACCTCCAGCGCCCGAAAATTCCCGGAGCCGCGCTGGAAGAAATCAGCAACGCTTTCTTCCTTGGAGTATTTGCCTTGCGAAACTCGGGAAAATTATTTTCCCACGGCCAATAAGCATAGACTATAAGCCGTTCCATAAAACGCTTGAAAATCGCGGTAACCGATCCAAAGTTGGTCGGTGAGGCAAGAATATAGCCATCTGCCTGCTCAATCTTTTCAATCAGTTTCTGCATGCCGTCATGCTGGACGCACTCACGGGGCATGTCGCCTGGTTGTTGGGTGCATTCCCGGCAATTGAAGCAGAACTCGATCTTGTATTCACGCAGAAACACGCTTTCGACTTCGGAACCCAGTTCTTCTAGCGTTTTAATCGCCACATCGACAGCCTGATCGGTAATACCATCGACACGATAGGAACCGTTAATTACCAGTATTTTACTAGAGTGATTAGTCATTTAGCTTCCTGTGCACGAAGCTACAGAGATAATCCCGGTTCAGTCTTGATGCAAATCAATACTCCATCGGATGCGGGCCAGATTCACTCGGTAATAACCGAACCGATATCCACGGATTCATTGCAAACAGGTGTTTATTCTTTATCATACTCCTGCAAACAACCAATCCATAATTCAAGTTCATAGGAGGACTGTCATGTATAAATTTTCAAATCCGGCTCAACGAATCCGTTCAGCGGCGCTGGTCGCCGGGCTGGTCGCGGCCGCGACCTTTGCGACAGGTCTATCGGCTGCCGACCCTGTTACAGTGGTTTCCTGGGGTGGAAGTTATGGCGCGGCACAGGATGCGGCGCTTTTTAACGACGCATCAAAGAATTCCGGTATTGCTATCAACCGGGAATCAGGAGCTAGCATGTCAAAGGCCTGTTTACAGGTTGAATCCAGAGCGGTCTCCTGGGATCTGGTCGTTACCGGGTCGGGCGGTTCGGCCGCCGCTGCTGCCAAGGGCTGTCTGGAAAAAATCGATTTCAGTGTTGTCGATGTTTCAGATTTCATTCCGGGCATGTATACCGATTACTGCGTCGGGACCGACGTTTTCGCTACCGTAATGTCCTGGAACACGGACAAATATGGCCAGCCTGGCAGTCCCGGTGCACCCAATTCATGGGCTGATTTCTGGGATGTGGAAAAATTTCCGGGCACCCGCGCCTATCGAGCGAACAACGTCGATGGCGCACTCGAACCGGCCCTGATGGCAGACGGTGTCCCACCGGAGAAAGTGTATGAAGTGCTCTCCACCACCGCCGGGATGAAGCGTGCAGTCGACAAGATTCGCGAGCTCAAACCGCATATCGCCGTATTCTGGGGATCGGGTGCACAACAGGCCCAACTGATGAAGGACGCCGAAGTTGACATGACCACCGGCTGGAACGGTCGCTTCGACAATGCCAAAAAAGACGGTGCCAAGGTCGGTTATACCTTCAACCAGGCATTGTATGATTTCGACTGCATGGCAATGGTAAAAGGCGCTCCAAACAAGGATACCGCGATGAAATTCCTGGCCGAGATATCCAAACCCGAATACCAGGCGAACCTTCCCTTCCACATTACCTACGGACCGACCAATAAAAAGGCCTACGAGGTGACAACCGCTCCCAAAGAGTTGATCGAGTCTCTGCCTTCCCATCCCAAGAATGTCCCGATGATGCTCCCCGTGAGCCTGGACTTCTATGCGAAGCACAGAACCGAAGCGCTCGAACTTTACATGGAAATGATGAGCGAATAACAACAAACGCCAACCGGTTGCCGGGCGCTTTCGCCGTCCGGCAACCACGGCTATTGGAGCCCCGCCTGTGGCAAGCCATCCTGATGACCAGTCGTCGACCAAAGCGTCGGCATTACCCATACACATTCAGGGCCTGACTAAAAAGTATGGCCGGATGTACGCGCTCAATAACGTAGACCTCGAGGTCAGGAGCGGCGAATTCCTCACCCTGTTAGGACCGTCAGGCTCCGGAAAAACCACGCTATTAATGGCCATCGCCGGATTCAACAGACCGGATGCGGGAAGCATTCGCTTTGCCGACACCGAAATGATTCTGACGCCGCCGCATCGACGCAATGTGGGCATGGTGTTCCAGAGCTACGCCCTGTTTCCACATATGACGGTCGCAGAGAATATTGCGTTTCCCCTGAAACTGCGCGGTACCGGCGCAGAAGAAACTGCGCAGCGCGTCGCAGACGCACTGGCCACCGTGCAGTTATCCGATCTCGGTGAGCGCGGCATCGACCAGCTTTCCGGGGGTCAACGCCAACGGGTTGCGCTCGCGCGAGCCTTCGTCTTTCGCCCTAGAATCCTGCTGATGGACGAACCCCTTTCCGCGCTTGATAAAAAGCTGCGCGAACAAATGCAAATCGAACTCAAGCACCTGCATGAACAGCTTGGTGTCACGACCGTCTACGTGACCCACGACCAGCGTGAGGCACTTACTATGTCGGATCGTATCGCGGTCATCAATGACGGCAAACTGGCCCAGGTTGACACGCCCCACGCGATTTACAACCGGCCCGTAAACCGCTTCGTCGCCGATTTTATCGGTGAATCGTCCATGCTGCCGTTAACGCGGGATGACACCGGCAAGCTTTATTTCGAAGACCACCTCATCGCAACCGACTATCAGACGGAGACAGGCAAGGATTACGCATTGCTCGTTCGCCCCGAACGCCTGTTCATGATCGGCGATGAAACCGTCGACGCGGATAAAACCATCACCTTTTCCGGCAAGGTGCGTGAATTCGTGTTTCAGGGCGAAACGGCCTTTGCACTGACATCGATAAGCGATACGCATGATCTATCGTTCCGCTTCGGTACCGATTCTTCGTCGTCCCAGGACAGCATGCGACCGGGAGATCCGGTTTCCCTTGGCCTGAACAGACAGGATGTCATTGTCATTCCACAGACCAGCGATCAATGAACACAGCGATCGAAAATGAAGTCGACCCCGGGCTCCCGAATGAAAATCAGCTCAGGAGCCAGGGCATTCGCGAACAACGCATGCTGCTCAGCCTGGCAACGCCCGCTTTCCTGATGATCGTCGCAATCATACTGATTCCGGTCGGCTGGTTGTTTTACCTGTCCTTTATTGGCGGCGACGGACAATTCTCACTCGAACATTACCGCAAGATGATCGAGTACAAATCCTACGCGCGCGTATTCGTGACAACCTTCCAGGTCAGCATTCTGACAACGCTGCTGTGCATCCTGATCGGTTACCCCCTGGCCTATTTCCTGGCGATGCTGCCGCAACGCCTGGCCGGGTTTTTCATGCTGGCGGTGTTGTTGCCTTTCTGGACGTCCCTGCTGGTGCGCACCTACGCCTGGCTTGTCCTGTTGCAAAAGAATGGAATTCTCAACGATTTCGCGATCTCGGCGGGCCTCTGGGAGACACCGATCAAGCTGGTCCACAACATGACGGGCACGCTCATCGGCATGGCCCACATCATGCTGCCCTTTCTCGTATTACCGCTGTACGGGTCGATGCGAAAAATCGAACGCGACATGATGCACGCGGCCGCCAATCTCGGCGCATCGCCGATACAATCCTTCTGGAAGATTTATTTCCCCTTGTCGTTATCCGGAATGGTTGCCGGATCGTTGATCGTTTTTGTTCTCTGCCTGGGATTCTACGTCACCCCGGCAGTGCTCGGGGGCGGGCGCGTGGTAATGGTGGCCACCCAGATCACGGCAATTCTCGAAAACCAGTTCAACTGGGGTGCGGCAAGCGCGCTCGGCGTGGTGCTACTGGTGGCAACAATCGTAATTCTGTACCTGGCGGGACGGTTTCTGAAACTCGATGCCGCGCTTTTCGGTAAACACTGATATGCGCTGGTGGCAAAAACCTGCTTCGGATACCCAGATCACCCATGGCAACCGGCTGTGGCTGTATGTGCTGGCTGCGATCATCATGTTGCTCCTGGTGATCCCGACCTTTATCGTCATCCCGATGTCTTTTTCCGATTCGCAGTACCTGGAATTCCCTCCCAGCCATTGGTCCGATCGCTGGTATATCGTCTACCTCGAGTCACCGAAGTGGATGCGCGCTACGGTGACCTCGTTACAGGTCGGTGTATTGACCATGCTGGTGGCAACCCCGGTCGGAACCATGGCAGCCTATGCACTGTTCGTATCCGGGCATCGCGCGGCCAGGGCTATTTTTGTTTTCCTTATTACACCGATGATCGTGCCCGTTATTCTGATCGCGATCGGTACCTTTTACGCCTACGGGCGTGTCGGCCTTAACAATACGATCACCGGGCTGGTCATGGCCCATACCGTGCTCGCCGCTCCGCTCGTGATGATCGTCATTACATCGGCGCTGCGCAGCTATGACCTGGACCAGGAACGCGTCGCCCGAAGCCTGGGCGCAACGCGGGTAAGGGCCTTTTTCGCCATCACTTTGCCACAGATTAAATTCTCCATCGTAACTGCGGCGCTGCTGTCGTTTCTTACCTCATTTGACGAGGTCATCATCGCGATCTTTGTTTCCGGCGGGTCGAATGCAACACTGACAAAACACATGTTCGCGGCCTTGCGTGATTTTATTGATCCAACCATCGCCGCCATCTCCACTATCATGATCCTGGTATCGACCACGCTGTTACTGGCCACCCAATTTATTGGATCACGACAGAAGTAGTGCCTCCAGAGTTACCAGAAAAGGCCGACTGGAAGCCAACCACCCAGGTTCTGCTGCATGAAATCACCCGTTCGGCGCGTGAAGATTGTTGCAACGCATTCGACCTGAGGTGGGGGTAGATTAACTAATCCGCATATCTCGCCGATTTCCTACTCGGCAATTGCTCCGATACCTAGCCCGCGTATCTCGAAACGCCGGAACGCCGCATCCATGCAGTCGTGCGGACGCCGTAAAGGAAAAAGGGCTTGCATTGCTGCAAGCCCTTGGATTTAACCTAAAATCCTCAGTTGAATCTACTGCGGATTTTATGTTTAACGACTACAGGGAGGAAAAATGCTTTCCCGTTGCAGGACAGCATCAATCGATCGCTATCCGCTCTCCCATCGTTCCGATAAAAAAACGGTCGGTATGCTAAATTTTCCGTTCTCCACGGAAAATTAGCATCGCAACCATTTCGCCCGATATTACGCGGAAGCCTTAGCCTCCTTTCTGACATTCTTGAACTCGCCGGAAGCCAGCCTGGTCTGATAATCACGCAGCAATTCCTTCACCTTTGGCATCAGGATATACAAACCAATGATGTTGAATATCGCCATGGTAAAGATCATCGCATCGGAAAAGTCGATGACCGGGCCTAGGCTCATGGAAGCGCCGAGGATAACAAAGACACAGAAAAGCACCTTGAATACAAGTTCCTTTGTTGCCCCTTCACCGAACAGGTAAGTCCAGGCTTTCAGCCCGTAATAGGACCAGGACAACATCGTGGAAAAGGCAAACAGAACCGCGGCCAGCGCCAGCACATAGACGAATCCACCCCATGTCGAGGAAAATGCCTTTGAGGTTAGTGCGATACCGGCAAGATGACCTTCCTGACCCTGGGGTATCCAGGAACCGGTAATGGTGATGACCAGCGATGTCATGGTACAGATAATCACGGTGTCGATGAAAGGCTCCAGCAGCGCAACATAACCTTCCGTTGCGGGATGCTTGGTCTGTACCGCCGAGTGCGCGATCGAGGCTGAACCGATACCGGCTTCATTGGAAAACGCGGCCCGCTTGAAGCCCTGGATCAATGCGCCTACCGCACCGCCCGCAACCGCTGTCGGGGCGAATGCACCGCTGATGATCGCGGAAAAAGCATCACCGACCGATCCAATATTCAACAGAATGATCACTATCGCCGAACCCACGTAAATAGCCGCCATGAACGGTACGACTTTCTCGGTTACGCGGGCGATGGACTTGATTCCGCCAATGATCACGACCCCGAGAAGCACCGCCATTATGAGCCCGAACAACCAGCCCTTGTCGGCGAAGAATGGGAAAATGGTTGAAATCTGCTGCGCGGACTGGTTGGCCTGAAACATGTTTCCACCACCAAAGGCACCACCGATACAGCAAATCGCGAAGAATACCGCCAGAAACTTGCCAAACCCGGCCATGCCGCGCTCGCTAAGGCCTTTTGACAGGTAGTACATCGGACCACCGGAAACGGAGCCATCCTCGTATTCATTTCGATAATGTACGCCGAGGGTACACTCGGTGAACTTCGCGGCCATACCCAGTAATCCAGCCAGGATCATCCAGAATGTCGCCCCGGGTCCACCGATGGCTACGGCAACGCCGACGCCGGCTATGTTCCCCAGGCCCACCGTGCCGGATAACGCCGTACACAGCGCCTGGAACGGGGTTACCTCACCGGCGTCGTTGGGATCGAGATAATCCCCGCGCACCAGCTCAATCGAGTGTTTAAACCCCCTGAACTGGATGAACCCGAAATAAATGGTGAAAATTGTAGCGGCAACTACCAACCACCCCACGATCCACGGAAATGAGGTGCCGAATATCGCTTCCGAGCCGGGCATCGGGGAAAAGACCGCGCCTACGAACGGGTAGATCACCGGAGCGACCGCCTCACTTATTATCTGATCGATTGATCTATCAGCGTCCTGGGCGAATACCACGCCCGGGGTGCAAATACTGATCAACCAGACAATCGTCATTTTCCAGATTTTCATAATTATCCTCCTAATTTGTGTTCGATTATTTATTAATTTCGTAATGTTTGTTATGGAACTACGGTAACCGGGACATTGGAAATCTGTACCAGGGCACCGGGCACTGAACCGAATATTCGCGTAGATATTGCCCCACCGCCATGACGTCCAATGTACATGTGGCCGGCACCGGTTTCTTCACAGTATTGCTGCAACTGTTCCGCGACATGTCCATAACGTACCTCTCCTTCGATCGATACGTCTTGTTCATTGATTTTTTTAACGACAAGATCGACTATTGCGGTTTTTGCCCGCTCCAGCTCCTCCCTTCGTCGTTTGTGACGTTCAGCCAATTCCTCGTTGGTCAGAAAAGTATACGGCGACCACTCCAGAACGTGAATGACCTTGACAACGGCTTTTGTTTTCGAGGCGTGGTCCACGGCAAATTGAACGGCGCGAACGCTGCCCTCGCTGCCATCGATACCAACCACATATGTTTCAGACATGATTATCCTCCATTGGTGTATTGCAAATTTTGAAATTCAACCCTAACTCACCTGCGAGATAGCGTCAATCGATCGCTATTTTTTGCTCGCATCATATCGGAAAAGATGGAAAAAGCACTTCTTTTCCATCTTTTCCCGATTCTCATTGACTCTATGGTATGCCTGTAAAATTCCGATCAACAGGCTATGACCATACCGCACTAATAACCTACGCCTCAGCATTGCCGGGTTCTTTGCAGGTGCGGAGCGGAAACTTTTACCAGGTCCGCCAGGCAGGAATCGATGCTACGGCCCGACGTCATCAGTTCGTAATCGGCCAGCGCATAATCCGCGGCGCGCTCGCTCAGAATCCGTTTCAGATCCTGCATCGGCTGAAGGTGCCCGTCCATTGGACGCAAATCGCCCTGGTCGGTGACCCGGTTCATATGATCCTCGGGCATGGCGCGAACCCAGACGGTAAAATAGCGCTCTCGAAGAAGCTTGTAGGTTTCAGTTTCAGATACCAGGCTCCCCCCGGCCTCGACGACCACATATCGGTAGTCGTGCAATGTTTTCTGCAGCGCTTCCGCTTCATAGCGGCGGAAGACACTCTGCCCGGTCAGGGAAATCAACTCACCCATTTCCAGCCCGGCAAGCTGTGAAATCACTTCATCGAGGCGCACGAATGGAACCTTATGGTGGCGCGCCAAATGCTCGCCCAGGGTACTCTTTCCAGCTCCGCGCAGCCCGATCAGCGCTACCCCCGTGCGCGTCTCGCCGCGGGGTTCTCCAAATGCCTCGGTCAATACCTGGTACGCCTTTTCCCGGGTGTCCGCATCCATCAGATCGATCAGTTTTCCCAGACGCTCGTGCCCAATGGCGCAGTTGTCCCCAATCGGCAGCAACGACTCGATGGAAACGCCAAGCGCTTCGGCAATCCGCGCCAGCAATGCCAATGAAACGTTCGCCTCACCATTTTCCACCTGGGCCAGGTAACGTTCGGAGATACCGGAATGATGGGCCAGGTTTTTACGGGTAAGGCCGCGCCGCGAACGCGTGGTGCGTACCCGCTGCGCTACCTCCGTCATAAGCTGGCCGGCATGGCCGTTTTTGCCGGTAACCGCGGACTTCTTTTTTGTTCCAGGTTTCTTCATCGTAGAGCTACCCGTAAATTCCAGTCCCGAGATAACCGGCGCGGGTTACACCGCTCGGGATTCCTCATCCACCCGCCACCGCCGGCACCAGGGTCACGTCATCGCCGGAACGAAGCACCACCGACTCCTGGTTTTCGATGACCAGCTCGCCGTTCACCGCGAAGTTGAGCGAAACATCCGCCAACTCGTCCCGGCATTCCGGGAAGCGACCTTCAATCCATTGCCTGAGTTCAGGCAGGCTTCTGGTAGTTTGATCCGGGACGCAATGTTTCGGCTTCCATTCTGCCGGCAGTGTTAGCGAAATTGCGAATCCGGTGGTCTTTTCCTGCAGCTGCTGCCTCCATTTCGTTTGCGGAAGCCCATCGGAATCGAGCCCGGTAATGTCGTAAAAACGCTGTTTGATCGCGTCGAACCGATCCCGATCGATAAACTCTCCGGTAAAAGGCCCGGCGTCTACGGGTTCATCGAACCAGCGCTGCGGCAAGGTATCGTCTGCAGCGCCAAGTCCGCGGCGGGCATTGATCATTCGCTCCAGCCCGGTAATGTTACGCCCGATCTGAAGCAGATCGTCAGCGCTGAAATCGAGGCCTGTCAGGGTGCGGAGATGGTCGGCAAATTCCTCGCAGCCGGGCAGCGTGGGCGAATTGAAAAGCTTGGTATCGAAGCGGCACATGCCAACCGCATCGCCGACCGCAAACGTATCTTCACAGCGGCGTACCGCGTATTCCTTGCCCTCGTAATCGTTGGGCCGGGCCGCTACCTTGCCGCCGTACAGTTCGGTCTTGAAGGCTTCATCGTCATTGATTCTGGCGTTGATTTCCATCGTAACGCGGTTTCGCAGGTGATCCATACCCCGCGTCGCCACCGCGAGTCCCAGCGCAAAGGCCTTGAGTATCCGGCTGTCGTGGGGGTCGGATTGAAACAATCCTTTAACCGCCATACGCCATGCCAACGCTTCGCGCGGGTACTTCCCGGTATCTACCGCCCGCGCCGAGTCGGCGATGACGTCCCCGAAACCCTGCCGCCTGGCGGTCATGAACAGCAATTTTTCCACCGCCGCGTAGTTGCCCCATTTCAGATCCAGCCCGCCGGTGTCGTCGATATCGATAATTCCCCGCTGGAACAGTTCCATGGCCCAGGCAATGGCGCCGCCGGTGCTGGACGAATCGAGACCGAGATCATTCAGAATGTTGTTCAGCCGCAGAACCTGTTGCGGCGATTCGATGCCGATACCCGGCCCAAACTTGCCCAGGGTCACGTACTCGGGACCATCTCCGGCATCGTAGTTGTCGAAACTTCCATCACCGGCGGCACCCTGGTACTGCACACCCTCTTCATGCTCGAGGTTCGATTGTTGGCTATCGTAGCTGGCGTTGCCCTTGCGGCCGATCAGTGCACCCGCGCCCCACCCGCCCTTGGCGCCGGGTTTCATGTCGTTCAGCGGCCGGCAGTGAACCGGGCATTTCAGGCAGCCGTCCATACCCGTTCGATAGCGATCGAAATTATCCGCATCGAGATTATCGGTCCAGGAGGTTTTTTGATTGTTGAGCGCGCCGATAGCGCACAGGACCCGGCTCGGTTTATACAGAAACGGGGTGCCCACGGTCTTGAGTGCGTGTTTGACGACGCTGGAAGCGGTAATCTTCCGCCCCAGCGTGCGGTTGACGGTGCGAAAATCGTCGTTCAGCTCCGGTTTTTCGGGCTTGCCCCGGATCATGATGCCTTTGACGTTGAGCGCCCCCATTTTGGCGCCGGCTCCCCCGCGGGCCCAAATGGCCTTGGGGCCCGCCATGATGCCCGAACAAAGCACCTTGTTTTCACCGGCCGAGGTGATGCGCGCGAGCGCCATGTCGCGGCGCTCGCGGACTCCGAAATGTTCTTCGACCGCTTTGGTAAATTCCATGTTATCGAGGCCCCGCCAGCATTCCGCATCGTGGAAAATAACTTGATCGCCGTCGATTTCAATCAGTACCAGATTCTCATTCAGACCGAACAATACGATGTGGTCGATGCCATGCAAACGCATGTAGGCCGGAAACCAGTCACCCGCATTGGTGTCCAGCAACGCGTTGCTGTCGGGTGATAATCCACTGACATTAGCGCGAGCCGCGGCCGTGGTGTACCCGGTGAGAACGCCGGTACCGAAGATCAACGGATTGTCCGGGTCCAGCGCCGGGCGGTTCTCGTCCATCAGGTTGTAAAGCAGGTACATGTTCAACCCGCGCCCGCCGAGGAAGGTGTCCACCGCTTCGCGGGGCAGTCGACTCCTGTCAACACGCCGGTTGGCCAGGTTGACAAATAATGTCTCGCCCTGGGTCTCATAGCAGGGTGCGCCATCAAATCTCTGCAACAGGGATTCAACCCGCCGCTCAATACTCAAGGTCGAACTGTTGCTGTTGGTGTCATCCTGTCGCTTCATTATCTTTTGCCGTGTTATCGATTGGGCAGTGCCAAATAGTTACAACTAATATTTCATATTCAGGGTATTTACAATATAAATTCCCGTTCCAGTTCCGCTTCAGATACAGGCTGGTCTGTAAATTCCGGCTGGAATGACGCTCGATCACCCTTGTAGAGCACACCCAGATAAAAATTATCGTCCGTCATCAGGCGGCGCGCGGCAGCGGCTGGATCGGTCGTGGCTTCTATCGGTGCCGGACGCACTACTTTTTTCCAGTCCCGCTGTTCCGGGCGAAAGGTGACGCAGGGGCTTAATATCTGGATGAAAGAAAACCCGGGATGCTGAATACCCTCGCTGATGACCTCGGCGGCTCCACTGGGATTACTGCTCGAGGCGCGAGCGATAAAATTGGCGCCTGATGCAAGCGCCACCACTAGCGGGTAAAACGGGTTGATATGCGTTCCGTGAGGTGTCATTTTGCTACGATCCCAGTCAGCGTCCGTGGTTGGCGATGCCTGTCCCTTGGTCATGCCATATACCTGGTTATCCATGACGATATAGGTCATGTCAACGTTACGCCTGCATGCCTGCATAAAGTGGTTACCGCCGATGGAAAAACCGTCACCATCGCCGCTGCTTACCAGTACGGTGAGATCCGGGCGGGATATCTTCAACCCGGTCGCTACCGGTAACGCACGCCCGTGCACACCATGGAACCCGTAGGTATTGAGGTAGGCGGGAATTCTCGATGAGCAGCCGATCCCCGAAATTACGGCCGTATTCTCCGGTGCGATTTTAAGCTCCGCCAGCGCCCTGGTAATGGCAGACAGCACGCCGAAGTCACCGCAACCGGCACACCATACCGGCTTAATCGTGGATTTGTAATCCTTTGCTTTCAACGCTGGTTGACTTGTAGTGCCGGTCGTCATTCCTGTCTCCAGTGTTTTCTGATTTCTTTGCGGACATCATCCGGCCGGATTGGCAGGGGTCCCGGCAATGCCATGCTGTGCAGTTCGCATTGTGGGGCGTAGAAGGCTTTCAGGTAGTGGAAGAACTGGGCGCCATGGCACTGTTCTATAACCAGGGCGGTTTCTACACCTGCCAGCGCCGCCGCCATGCGTTCGGGCTGTACCGGCATCAGCAAGCGCGGGGCAATAAGACGTGGCGTAATACCTTCCGCCGCCAATGCATGCAGGGCTTCCTCTACCGGTGCAAGGCTCGACCCCCAGGTAATGACAGCCATCGCCCCGTCTCCTTCGATATGCGCCCAGTGCTCACCGTAATCATGTTGCGACAGCTTGTCTCGCCGCTTATCGAGTTGCTGCGCATGATCCTCGGCACGGCTCGAAGGGGTACCTCTGGGGCTGTGTTCGAGGCCATCCGCGGTGTACTGACAACCGGCAAGACCCGGTAAAGCCATCGGCGAAACACCGCTGCCCCCGGTCATATAGCGCTGGTAATTTTCAGTCGCTTCGGACTGGATAACACGCTGGGTGGTAAACGACACATTTGTCGGGCGCGGAATAATCGATCGGGTTTGTCCGAGGGATTGATCGGAAAGAACGATGGCCGCGGTTTGCAGGGTTTCCGCCAGATGCACCGCCCACTGGGTCGAGAACAGGCAGTCGCTGACGGAAAAAGGCGCCACCACCAGGTGTGGTGCATCCCCGTGCAATCCGTACAAGGCGATATTAAGGTCGCTTTGCTCGGACTTGGTGGGAATCCCGGTCGACGGTCCGCCGCGCGCCACATTGACTACCACGATGGGGGTTTCCGAGGCTACCGCCAGACCGATGGATTCGGTCATTAACGCAAATCCGGGGCCCGACGTGGCGGTGAGCGATGGCGTGCCGCCGAAGGAGGCGCCAATCAACTGGTTTACCGAAGCAAGTTCGTCTTCCGCCTGAACCAGCACCCCGCCGACTTTCTCGAGCGAAGGCGCCAGCCATTCGAGGATTTCCGTTGCCGGTGTGATCGGGTAAGCGGCCACGAACCTGATCCCGCCCCGGATAGCGCCCAGCCCCGCGGCTTCGTTGCCACTGATGTTCCACAGTTCGGGCAAGTCCGCAGAACGGGAATTCGGGTTATGCGCAATCGCGGGGAGCCCATCCAGCAAACCGGCATGGGATGCGCCCAGCGATAACCCGGCAAGGCTGGCCTGAACCGCCGCCTCGCCTTTTTTACCGATCAACTTGCGCGACACATCTTCAAGCGCTTCGGTGGGCAGCCCAATGGCGGAACCGATTAATCCCAGGGCAATCATATTGGGTCGCAGTCCCGGCGCCTGGGCAGCCAGCTGCTTAAAAGAAACTTCGCAGAAGGTTGCGCCGCGCTGTGAGAAAAATTCGGGTATCTTTTCGTCACCGGCAATAAAACTGTTTTGATCCAGGGGGATCTCGCCCGCAAACCGATCCGCGTTTAACCAGTCGATTGCCAGCAAAAGGTCGAAGTGACCGCTGTGACAAAACACAGGCCTGGTTGAAAGCCTTAACAGCGCCGCACCCTCGCCTCCACGAATCTGCGGTCCGGATACGCGTGTCATGATGCCGTACAGTCCGGCACGACCCGCCGCTTCCAGCAACAGGGAGCCTGCCGTCATCACACCGGACCCGCCACTGCCGACCAGGGCAATGGAAAGCGATACGGGTTTCACGGTTCCGTTTTCCGATGTTTTATTCATATTGAGCCAGGCTTGTGCTATGTCGGAGGATTCAACTGACAGGTAATATAGTACATATTGACAGTAATGTAAAATGCAGTATAATTCCTGAAAGTTTAACTAGGATGAGGAGACATTTTGCAGATATCCGCGCATCGCTGGGTGATGACGGCAGTCGACAAACCCCTGACCCGGGAAACATTTACCCCGGAAATACCCAAAGAAAATGAAGTGGTAGTCGAAGTTGCCGGCTGCGGGGTATGTCATACCGACCTGGGCTTCCTCTACGATGGTGTACGCACCAATCATCCCCTGCCCCTTGCCCTGGGACACGAAATCAGCGGCCGCGTCATTGCCTGCGGAGACGCATCGAAGTCTTACCTCGATTCCTCCGTGGTCATCCCGGCGGTCATTCCCTGCGGCAGTTGTGATTTGTGCAAACGCGGAAAGGGCGCCATCTGTCGCCAGCAATGCATGCCGGGGAACGATATTCAGGGTGGATTTGCGAGCCATATCACCGTGCCTTCGAATGGCCTGTGTGTCGTCGACGAGGCGGATCTAGCCAACATCGGTATGGATCTGGCCGATGTTTCGGTTCTGGCCGATGCCGTGACCACACCTTACCAGGCGGCATTACTGGCGAATATAGAGGCCGGCGACCTCGCCATCGTCATCGGCGTGGGTGGTGTCGGCGGTTATGCGGTACAAGTTGCCAGCGCGCTGGGTGCGACCGTGGTCGCCATCGATATTGACGATGACAAGCTGTCGCGCTTTACCGACTTCGGCGCCGCCCTGACCGTCAATGCCGGATCAACTGACAGCCGTAGTTTGAAAAAACAGATTGCCGCGTTTGCCGGTGAACGGGGGCTGCGCTCTACTGAATGGAAAATTTTTGAATGCTCGGGTAGCGCTACCGGACAAGCCACCGCATTTTCCCTGATGGTGCATGGCGCGCACCTGGCGATCGTCGGTTTCACCATGGCAAAAAGCGAGGTCAGGCTCTCCAATCTGATGGCATTCCATGCCCGCATGCAGGGTAACTGGGGTTGCCTGCCCGAGCACTACCCCGCCGCGTTACAGCTGGTACTGGATAAAAAAGTTCAGATGAAACCGTTTACCCGCCAGTATCCGCTGGATCAGATCAATGATGTATTTACTGCCGCCCATGCTCACGAATTGACCGAGCGGGCCATTTTAGTGCCGAACGCCTGAGCAAACGCACAAGGTTACAACTTTAGGAGCTTCCATGACCGAAACCACCCATGATATCGCCCAGCGGACCGCCCCCGATCCGCTGTTGAATCACGACCTCGTTCCATTTAGCCCCGAAGACGGTGTCATATATGAGAAACGCCCGGCACGGAGGCCCGATGGCAGCGTGGCGGACGGCCTGTTCAATGCCTGGATTACGCTCAACAACCCGGCGCAATATAATTCCTACACCACGCAGATGGTGAAGGACGTGATTCTCGCATTTCGCGCCGCGAGCAATTCGAGGGATGTGAATGCCGTGGTGTTTACCGGCAGCGGCGATAAAGCCTTTTGCACCGGTGGTAATACCAGGGAATACGCGGAGTACTATGCCGGCAATCCCCAGGAATATCGTCAGTACATGCGCCTGTTCAATGACATGGTGTCCGCCATATTGTCCTGTGACAAACCGGTGATCTGCCGCGTAAACGGTATGCGCATCGGTGGTGGCCAGGAAATCGGCATGGCCTGTGACTACAGCGTGGCGCAGGATCTGGCCAATTTCGGCCAGGCGGGTCCAAAACACGGTTCGGCGGCAATCGGTGGTTCCACCGACTTCCTGCCGGTCATGATTGGCTGCGAACAGGCCATGGTATCCGGCACCCTGTGTGAACCATTTTCCGCGCATCGCGCCTACCGCCTGGGCGTCTGCACCGGCATCGTACCGGCGCTGAAGGTCGATGGCGAGTTCATCGCAAACCCCACCGTCGTCACCGACCGGATGCTGGACTCGTTTGGACGGATCGTCCATGGTGAATTCAAAACCGGCGAAGAACTAAAGGAAGGGCGCGCCCGGATCAAACAGGGCGAGATCGACCTGAGCCTGCTGGATGAAGCGGTTGAACAGCTGTGCGCCAAGTTGCTGATGACCTTCCCCGAGTGCATGACCAAAAGCCTGGAGGAATTGCGCAAGCCCAAACTGGCGTCATGGAATCAGAATCACGAAGGCTCCCGCGCGTGGCTGGCATTGAACATGATGAACGAGGCGCGCACCGGCTTTCGGGCCTTTAATGAAGGCAACCGGGAAATTGGCCGTGAGATCGATTTTGTCGCACTGCGCCAGGCACTGGCTATCGGAACGCCCTGGACACCCGAACTGATCGAAAGCCTGATGCCGGCCAACAATGTCGGAAACGATAGTTAAGCCGCTGGTAATGACGATGACCGATTCCGCACTGGCAACCCGTTTACTCCGTGAAGGCAGCCTGTTAAGCCTGAAGCTGAACCGGCCGAAGGCCAACATTGTCGACGAGCAGATGATCGATCTGTTGCAGGCCGCTCTCGATGAGCACCTCGACGATCCGGGCCTGACGGCGGTAGTGATTGGCGCCGAGGGCCCCAATTTCAGCTTTGGCGCCAGCGTGCCCGAACACCTGCCCGATCAATGCGCCAACATGCTGGCGAAGCTGCACAGGCTGGTGCTAACGCTGATTGCCGCCCCGGTGCCGGTGCTGTGCTGCGTGCGAGGATTCTGTTTCGGTGGCGGGCTCGAACTCGCCCTCGGCAGTAACATGATCTTCGCCTCGGCCGATGCCAACTTCGGACAACCTGAAATAACGCTCGCTGTTTTTGCCCCGGCCGCATCCTGTCTGCTACCTGAAAGAATCGGCCAGGCCAGGGCAGAAGACCTGCTGTTTTCCGGCCGCAGCATCGATGCCGCCGCGGCATTGTCCTGCGGGCTGGTACAATTCATCGACGATTCCCCCGAAGATGCGGCGCTGAAATATTTCGATCAACAGCTCGCTCCGCGAAGCAAATTTGCGCTTCGGCAAGCGGTCCGGGCCGCGCGGGGAGATATTGTGGAGCGAATGAAACTGAATCTGGACCGGGTTGAAAAGCAATACCTCGAAGTATTGATGGCCGGACATGACCCGGTCGAAGGTCTGACCGCTTTTATCGAAAAACGCCAACCCAACTGGGAGCATTGCTAATGGCCATCAAAGACATCATCGAACGCTGCACCGAGTTATTTGATGACTTGGAGTTTAACGCGGCGAAAAACTGGAAAGCCGCCGACCCCGATCGAAAGGTAATGGCTTATATGCCGGTCTATGTCCCCGAGGAGATTATCCACGCGGCCGGCATGATGCCGCTGGGCATCGTTGGCGGTGGCGATCAAATGGAAGTAATCCATGGCGATGCCTATTACCAGAGTTACATTTGCCGGATTCCCCGCTCCACCATCGAACTCGGCGTTACCGGAAAGCTGGATTTTATCGATGGAATGCTGTTTCCAAGCATCTGTGACGTAATTCGAAACCTGTCCGGAATGTGGAAAATGATCCATCCCGACAAGTTCGTCTCCTATTTCGACGTGCCGCAGAATTTTGTCGATGGGATCGGCGGCGAATACTACGTCAGGGAACTCGAGCATTTGCGTGACGGTTTTGCGGAGCTGACCGGCAAGCCGATCAGTAACGATGCCATCAACCGGTCGATTGCGATTTATAACGAACGCCGACGCCTGGTCAGGGAGATCTACGAATTCCGCTCCGAAACGCCGTGGAAGGCGCCGGCATCGGAGGTCTATCTGTTGATGCGGGCAGGCCTGGTGATCCCGGTCGAAGAACACATTGCGATGATGAAGGATTACCTGGCGGCTGCCAACGAGGAACAACGCCCGCTGAGAGACTCTTGCCGGGTCGTGATCAACGGGTCATTCTGTGAACAACCGCCGCTCAACCTGATCAAGACGATTGAAATGTCCGGCTGTTACATCGTCGATGACGACTACCTGCTCGGTAATCGATGGTTGCTCGAGGACCTGGCAACCGATGGAAATGCACTCCAGGTACTGGCCGATGCATTCCTGCACCACAGTGCCGATACGGCGGCCAAGTACTGTACCAGGAAAGAAGATGTCGGCCAGTTCCTGTTGCAATCGGTAAAGCAACACAAGGCCGAAGGCGTTATTTTCGCAGCCCCCAGCTTTTGTGATCCGGCGCTGCTGGAAAGACCCATGCTGACCGATCGCATGACTGAACACGACGTCCCGCACATTTCCTTCAAGTATGCGGAAAACTCCGGACAGATGCAGCCTATCAGGGAACAGACCGGCACCTTTGCCGACACACTCAAGTTGTGGAGTTAGTGCTCTGTCATGGTCATGATTGCGAGTTCAGTCAGCTTGTCGTCGTTCACGGCAAGGCGCGCCTCGCAGGCAATGGCCACACCCTTGTCAAGAGGCGCAACGCAGTCCGTGGGCGACGACAAGCTGACCCGAAGGGCGTTGCTGTATTGCCTCGCAGCCGCGTTGCAGCGCTCGACAAGGGATTGGCCCTTGCGCTTCGCACCGCGCCTTGCTGCGACACAATACAGCAACGCTGAATCCGTAATTATGACCATGAAAGAGCACTAATATGAATACAGAAGTCATCAAAGAATCATCGATGTTAATGCAAAAGGAAATGATTGCCAGGAACTACGATGCCCTGACCAGTACCCAGGAAAACGGTCGCAAGGTTGCCTCGACTTTCGTGCCGGGTAACCTGAACGAATTGATCATGTGTTTCGATATGCTCAACAACCTGCCCGAGATCAATGCGATCCAGAATGGCATGCGCAAGAAAAGCGGCGCCATGATCATGGACGCGGAACGCCACGGCCATTCCGAAGACGTCTGTACCTATGTGAAAGCCGACATCGGGCAGATGTCAAAAGGCAATATTGCGCCCAATGGCAAACCGATGCCGCCCCCCGATTTACTGTTACTGTCGTATACCGGCTGTTTTACCTTCATGAAGTGGTTTGAGCTGCTGCGCCACGAATACGGCTGCGAGACCGTGATGCTGCAGGTCCCTTATACGGGCGATGGCATTATTACCGACAATATGCGCGACTATGTCGTCAAGCAATTGAAGGAAGAAGTTATCCCGGCGATGGAGCGCATCAGCGGCGTTAAATTTGACATCGACCGGTTGCGTGAGAATTTGCGTCGGTCTGCGGCGGCCGAAGACAACCTGGTGTGGGTGCTTGAAAGCGCCAAAAACGTTCGCTCCCCGATCGATGCCTACTTTGGCGGCGTGTATTACATCGGCCCGATATTTACCGCGTTTCGCGGCACCCAGGAAGCGGTCGACTACTATCGCGTATTGCGCGGCGAAATAGAACAGCGTATCGAACAGAATCTCGGGCCGATCACGCCCGAAGGCGACATGCCCGAGGAAAAGTACCGCCTTGTCGTGGAAGGCCCGCCCAACTGGACTCATTTCCGCGAGTTCTGGAAGATGTTCTACGAAGAAGGGGCGGTAGTGGTATCCAGCACCTACACCAAGGTCGGTGGTGTCTACGACCTGGGCTTTCGGCACGATCCCGAGCGTCCTCTCGAGTCCCTGGCCGAGTATTGCCTGGGTTGCTATACCAATCGCAACCTGCCCAACCGGGTTGAGATGCTGACCGACTATATCGAGGATTTTCAGGCTGACGGGCTATTGATTAACTCCATTAAAAGCTGCAACAGTTTTTCCGCGGGCCAGCTGATGATGATGCAGGAAGTGGAGAAACGCACCGGTAAACCCGCCGCATTTATCGAAACCGACCTGGTTGATCCGCGTTACTTTTCTGCCGCCAACGTCAAGAACCGCCTGGAGAGTTATTTCCAGATGATCGAACAAAAGCGTTCCCAGTCCAGCGCGGCCTAGGACATGAATATTTCACCGGAAACACATTTATGAAATGCTTTATTGGTATTGATCTCGGCTCGACCACCACCAAGGCCGTTATTGTTGATGAAGATGGCCAGGCTTTGGGTCACGGCATCACCAATTCCCGCTCCAACTACGATACCGCCAGCCGGGTGGCGCAGATGGAAGCCTCCATTAGCACGCGCCTGACGCTGTTTCGCCAGAGGCTCGACGCGATACCGGAACTGAAAGGGAAGATCACGGGATTACTGGATGACCTCGAACGATATTTCCGCCTGGAATTGTTTCTGGAACAGTTGGATGACCTGCATCAGACCTGTCTCAAGAGCGCCCGGGATCTCAGTATTTTCGGGGGTGGCGCAGATCTTTCGGAAGCCCTGGAGGAGATATTTCAACAGCTTAACAAAACCCTGGAATCCCTGTTTGCACCGGGCGCGGCACGAAAATCCGACTTTTTCCGCGACCTTGCCGGATCGGCCTATATGCACGTCGGGGAAGAGGTGGCCACGCAGATGGGCCTTAGTTTCGAAACCCTGCTGAATATCTACGACAAATCTATTATCGAGGTCGAAAATCGGCCACCCGCCCACAATCTCGATGAAAAATTCATGAATGCGCTGGATCGGGTTTTGAAGCAAACCGATATCAGTGGAGATCTGATGCGCAAGCCGATTCAAAGCGCCCTGGAAGAGGAAATCGAGGCCTGTTACATCGTTGGTACCGGTTACGGACGGGTTCGCCTGCCGTTTCCGAAAGAACATATCCGCTCTGAAATTCTGTGCCATGGCCTCGGTGCGCACCTGATGTACCCGAACACCCGCACGGTACTGGACATCGGCGGGCAGGACACCAAGGGCATCCAGGTTGATGAAAGCGGTATCGTCGCCAATTTCCAGATGAATGATCGCTGTGCGGCGGGCTGCGGCCGTTACCTCGGCTATATCGCCGACGAGATGAACATGGGCTTGCATGAACTGGGACCCATGGCGATGAAATCGACCCGGTCTGTGCGTATCAATTCCACCTGCACCGTATTTGCCGGTGCCGAGTTACGCGACCGCCTGGCCCTGGGTGAAAAGCGCGAAGACATTGTCGCCGGCCTGCACCGGGCCATCATACTGCGCGCCATGTCCATCATTTCGCGCTCGGGTGGCGTCAGCAACGAATTCACATTTACCGGCGGTGTCGCCAAGAACGAAGCGGCGGTGAAAGAATTGCGCAAGCTGGTTGTGGAAAACTACGGTGATGTCAAGATCAATATCGATCCGGAATCAATCTATACCGGTGCACTGGGTGCCGCGGAGTTCGCGCGGCGCTCGGGAACGGGTAGCAAGGTTCATTGAGGACAGGATCGGTGATAAGCCTTCGATACAACAAAATCATGATGCAAAACGGGAGAAACCGGTAATGACGATCAGCGCGGGAATTGATGTAGGAACTGGCGCGATAAAAGCGGTGCTGTTCGAAACCGAGGGTGAGCAAATCAACTGGCGTGCAAAGCGTAATTTCAAGATTCGCCAGCGCGACCCGCTGAAACTGGCGCGCACCGCCTTTGAAGAGTTGCTCGAAGAAACCGGTCTTGACGAGGCTCAGGTTGACTATACCGCCACCACCGGTGATGGTGAGAACGTACCCTTTGCGACCGGGCATTTTTACTCCATGACGACCCATGCCCGTGGCGCAATCTATCTCGAGCCCGAAGCACGCTCGGTGCTGGATATCGGTGCGCTGCACGGTCGCGCCATAAAGATCAATGACCTGGGAAAGGTCCTTTCATACCGAATGACCAGTCAGTGCGCCTCGGGCTCCGGTCAGTTTCTGGAGAATATTTCCCGTTACCTGGGGATTGCCCAAAGTGAAATCGGGACGCTGTCGCTGCAGGCGGATGAGCCGGAAACGGTATCGAGCATCTGTGCCGTGCTGGCGGAGACCGATGTGATAAACATGGTTTCGCGCGGCATTACCGCGCCCAATATCCTGCGCGGCATACATCTTTCCATGGCGGGGCGATTAGCCAAACTGTTGCGGGTTGTGAAAGCCGAGGATGGTATCGTTTTCCTCAGTGGTGGCCTGGCGCTGGACGATGGTTTACTGGGCGCATTGAACGACTCGCTGACAGACATGAAGCTCAAGATAAATGCCAGAAACCACCCGGATTCACCTTTTGCCGGCGCCATAGGCGCCGCCCTGTGGGGATCCTTTCGCTATCAGAAACTGCTCGATCAGGGTCTGCTGGAAAAAGCTTCCTGAGAAAACCCTTTAACTATTAGGTACCAATTATGGCTTTGATGATCAATGAAGAATGCACCCTGTGTGATGCCTGTGTACTCGAGTGCCCCAACGAGGCTATCAGTGAAGGCGATGATATCTACACGATTGACGCACTACGCTGCACCGAATGTGTCGGGCATTTTGACGAACCGCAATGCAAACCCGTGTGCGATCCGGATTGTATCGTGCCGAACCCGGATTTTGTCGAATCTCCGGAAGAGCTGCGGCAAAAGTATGAAATGCTAACGGCCTGAAGCAAAGGTAAAAATATGAACACCATCGACTTCAACATCCGTGACATGGTTTCAACGGACCTCGAGCGGGTGGCCGGGCTTGACGCCATGGCCGCCGGGTTCACCAGAAATGATTTTTTCAGGCGCCGATGGCAGGCCATGGAGGATAAACCGGATTCGTATATCGGCCTGATCGCGGAGCGTCAGGATAGCATTTGCGGTTTTGTCCTCGGCCACATTCTCACCGGTGAATTCGGTACCCGCAGAAAGCTTGCCATTATCGACAGCATGGCGGTCGCAACCGAACTTCACGGCGGCGGCATCGGTGCGGAGCTGATGGAGACCCTGAAAAGCCGGGCGAGAGAACTGGGTTGTGCCGAAATCCGGACACTGGCGGGGTGGGACCGGCAGGACATGCTGGGCTTTTTTGCCAAATCCGGCTTTTCGCCGATACCGGTTAACGTGCTGGAAAAGAATCTGGCTCAGCCCTGACAGGGCGCACTCATCACACGGATACAGAATAAAGAGAACAGGTGTTATGCAAAAAGAAGATGTAGTTGCATCCTCCCGCCACAACCCGGAAATCCGGGAGGCGGATTTCAGCGATGCACTGGGCGATTCTCCCGAATCGCTGGCGCGCGTGGAATTCGAAATTCGCAGCCTCGTTGCCGGCGATTTTAATGCCATATGTCGGATCGACAAACGCCTGACCGGGCTGGATCGAAGCGATTATCTCGCGCAAAAAATGGATGAAGTCATTAATCAATCCGGCATCCGGGTTTCGCTGGTCGCCGAACAGGACGGCCTGGTGACTGGTTTTATCATGGCCCGGATGGACCATGGAGAGTATGGCCAGACCGCATCGTTTGCCGTCATTGATACCATCGGTATCAACCCGGGCTTCCCCGGCGCCGGCTCGGCGTTGTTGAACCAGTTATTCGCCAACCTGGGATCCTTGCGACTTGATGCGTTACGCACCATCGTGAAATGGGATGACACCGCCATGAATCACTTTCTCTCCAAGGCCGGATTCGAACCGGCGCAGCAACTTGCCCTGCGCTGCGCCCTGTGAACCAGCCGGCCCGACCGAATCGCTATGATTTCAACGGGCGTTCGGCCGTGGTTACGGGAGGCGCCAGAGGACTCGGCCTGCGCATTGCCGAGCGGCTTGCCGAATCGGGATGCAGGGTACACATCTTCGATCTGAATGCGGATGATACCGCCCCTCTACCCGGTGAATTTCATAGCGTTGATATTACCAGTGCGGCGGCGGTCAACGATTCGATAAGTGCCCTCGCCGATCGCCCCACCCTGCTGGTCAACAATGCCGGGATTACCCGCGACCGGACGCTCATGAAAATGCAGGATAACGAGTGGCAATCCGTCATCGATACCAATCTGACCGGCGCATTCAATATGATACGCGCCATGGCGCCCTCGATGACCATTGCCGGACATGGACGAATTGTGAACATCGCATCGATCAACGGCATTCGAGGAAAGTTCGGGCAGGCCAACTATACGGCGGCAAAGGCCGGACTCATCGGCCTGACAAAAACCGCCGCGCGTGAACTTGGGCGCAAGGGCGTTACCGTCAACGTTATCGCACCCGGCATGGTCTTGACCGAAATGACTACGTTATTGCCGCCGGAAATTCTTGAACGCGCCCGTTCCGAAACCGCCCTTGGCGAACTGGCGACTGCCGACGATATTGCCGATGCCGCATTATTCCTGCTGTCGGACCCGACCGCTGCGATCACCGGGTCGGTGCTGAAGGTTGACGCGGGGCAATACCTGTAGCCGGAACAACTATGGTTCGGCTATGCGGCTGTATTTAACCTAGAAAACGCAGTAGGGCGCGAAAAAGATGTGCAATCGATTGATTTAGCCCGGAGAATTCATAAATATGCGCAAAAATCGCGCAGTATATTGATTTCACAAGGAAATATCCGAAGAAGTCTCGTATCGGTGATTACGAGCGACTGAGGATATATTTCTTGTGGAATCAATAGACAAGCGAG
>JAAEPH010000263.1 GCA_024232855.1 Gammaproteobacteria bacterium | reverse complement strand
TTTTTATGCATGCCGAATTAAATCTGGATACCGAGGTTGAAAACAATGAGACCCATACGGTTGAAAACGATCGCACCAAGACGATTAATCATGATGAAAATTCCAGCATCAAAAATGACCGCAACAAGAGCGTCGGAAATAACCAAACCGAGGATATCGGTAAGGACAAGACGATCCAGGTAGGAGATAACCATGCCGAAACCATTGGCAAGGATAAGTCGCTCGACGTCGGTGACAACCATACCGAGAATATCGGCAAAAATATGTCGATTACGATTGGCGACGATCTCTCCGAGGATGTCGGCAAGAAAATAGCGGTCACCGCCGGCGATGAAATTGTATTAAAAACAGGGTCGGCTTCGATCACCATGAAGAGCAATGGCGATATCACGATTAAAGGCGCCAATATATCGGTAAAAGGATCGGGCAAGGTCGATGTCAAGGCCTCGAGTACCGTCACCATCAAGGGCAGCAAGGTTGCGACCAACTAGCTGTGGCTTACTATGAATTCTGAAAAGCTTCCGACTGATAATCTGCTGCAGGAATCGACCGGGCAGCTCGCTCCGGGCGAAGTGGTTATCGGTCAGTTGTCTGAAATTTCACCAAGCGGGGAAGCATTGGTCAGTTATCCGCAAAACCCCTCATCGCAGCCATTGCCGGCACAATCAACCGTCCCGGTAACCCGGGCGCAGTTGGGGCGGCAGGCGGTGCTTATGTTTACCGATGGCAAGCTGGATCAACCACTCATCATCGGTTTTGTGCACAGTCCTTTGCAGGAAATGATCGAGAGCTTCGAGTTCTCCGCGGCGCAAGCAGACGCTGATGAACAGAGAGTCGATGCCGATAGCGCGAGCAAGGCTAACAATCTGGCTGACGATGTGACCGTCGACGGC